>JAZKFA010000250.1:0-4255 GCA_040386655.1 Pseudomonadota bacterium
CGTCGAGGTCTTCCGCGACATCCCGCTGATCGTGACGATCTTCGCCATCTTCTTCGGTGCCCCCGCCCTGGGCGTTCCCCTGGAGCCCTTCCCGGCGGTCGCACTCGGCCTCTCGCTCTGGGGCGGGGCGAACGGCGCGGAGATCGTGCGCGGCGGACTCCAGTCCATCGCCCATGGCCAGCGCGAGGCCGCCACCGCCCTCGGACTGCGCCTGTGGACGATCTACCTGCTGATCCTCTGGCCGCAGGCGCTCCGCGCGATGATGCCGGCCTTCACCGGGCTGCTGGCGCTTATCATCCAGTCCACGTCGCTGGGTGCGCTGGTCGGCGTTACCGAGTTCCTGAAAGCGGGCGGCCTCATCATCGAGACCAGCACGGTGATGCGCGGGGTGAACCCTGCCTTCGGCGTCTATGCCTTCATCCTGCTGGTGTACTTCGGCATCTGCTCGGTGCTCACCTGGGTCTCGCGCCGGCTGGAACGCCGCCTCGGCGCGCATGCGATACGCGCCCCAAATGCGGCGCAGGTCTGAGTGCAACCGACCACCGGGGAGAACGCCATGTCCGTCGCATCGAAGGTCAGCCACCGGCTTTCCGAGACCATCGCGCCCGAGGTGCTGGAGCACATCTATCGTCCGCGCCTCGCGGGCGAAATGCTTCTCACTTTCCCCTGGTTCGGCGCCCTCAACGCGGCCCATGCCGTCATGCTGGCACGGCAGGGCATCCTCTCGGCAGAGCACGCCAAGGCCATCGCCGGCGGGCTGCTGCGCATCGCCGAGGAGGGTGTCGAGGCGATAACCCCCGACCCGGCGCTGGAGGACGCCTACTTCAACATCGAGGCGCGGCTGGTGGCGCTGATCGGCGCCGATGCGGGCGGGCGCCTGCACATCGCGCGCAGCCGCAACGACCTGTCCGCCGCGCTCGACCGGCTGCGCGCGCGCGAAATCCTGCTGGACCTGCTCGATGCCTCATCGAGGCTGCGCCGCATCTTCATCGATCGCGGCGTCGAGTTCGCCGACGTGGTCATGCCTGGCTACACGCATCTTCAGCCGGCGCAGCCCATCACATTCGGCTACTATCTAACCGGCCTTGCCTCCGCGCTGGAACGCGATGCGGAGCGCCTGCTGGACCTCTGGAAGCGCCTGAACCTCTCGCCGATGGGAGCGGCCGCACTGGCCACCACGACCTTCCCCATCGACCGCAGCATGGTTGCCGATCTGCTCGGCTTCGACGGGGTGCTGGAACACGGGCTTGATTGCGTGGCGAGCCGCGATTTCTCCGTCGAACTGGTCGCCGGCGCGGCGCAGATGAGCCTCACGCTCAGCCGGTTCGCCGAGGACATGCACGTCTTCGTCAGCCACGAATTCTCCTCGGTCGAGTTCCCGGATTCTGTCTGCGGCACCTCGTCGATCATGCCGCAGAAGAAGAACCCGGTGGTGCTGGAACATCTTAAGGCCAAGGCCGCGCACGTGGTCGCGGGCTTCACCTCCGCCGGCGCCATCATCCGCGGCAGCCACTTCACCAACACGCTCGATGCCCACCGCGAAGGCCAGGCGATGATCTGGACCGGCCTGGTGGAGGCCCAGCGCGCCATCGCCCTGGCCAGCATCGCGGCCGCGACGGTGCAGCCGCGGCGGGAGTTGCTGCTGGAGCGCACGCGGGGGAACTTCTCCACCGCGACCGATCTGGCCGATGCGCTGGTGCGGTTCGCCGATATGGATTTCCGCACCGCGCACCATCTCGCCGGCGCCGTCGTGCGGAGGCTGATGGATGCCGGGCTTCAGGCGCATGAGGCCGAGCTTGCCATGGTGGAGTCCGCCTCGCTGGCGGTCGCCGGGCGCCCGACCGGACTGACCGCGGAGCAGATCGCGGCGGCACTGGACCCGGAGCTCGGCGTCGCCGCCCGCACGATCGCCGGCGGCACGGCCCCCGGCGAGGTCCGACGCATGGCGTCGCGCATGAGCCTGCGATTGGAGAGCGACGAGATCCTTGTCGCCTCCTGGCGCGCGAAGGTCGCCGAGGCCGAAGGGCGGAGGATGGCGGCGCTGCGCTCCCTTGCCTGAGGGAAGCGGGTCCAGGGGCGGGAGACTGGTTTCCCGAGGACGACCGCACCCCTTGCGACTCTCAGGTCCGGTTTCGTGATGTGTGCGAGAGCCGTGGTTCTGCCGGGCTGGGAGCAAGCCGTGGTCACCCTTCTGGATCAATCGTTGCTCGCGCTCCTATTAACCCCAGGCTGCTGTCTAGCCACGCGATGGCGCAGCCGGGAGCCATCGGGGTTGCGGGTCACGCCGCGCAGAACATCGAGCGGCACCAGCCGCTCAACCTCCTCCTGCACCATCAGCACGGTCGCCCGCACGAGCGGCGTGATCGGCTTGTTCGCGGGTGTCGCGATGACCAGCAATGCGCGCAGGAAGGCCGAGTGGAACGGCCGCACGCGGAGCTTGCCCTCGCGCACCTCACGGTGCACGGCCCCGAAGGGCAGCACGGTAGGGCCGACCCCTCGTTCGACCAGTTGCTTCAGGGCGGCGACGCAATCCACCTCCGTCAGCACCCTGGGCTGGACGCCCTCCGCCGCACAGGCCGCGTCGACGACGCGCCGCAGCCCGTTTTCGGGGCCGGGCAGGACGCAATCGCGCAGCGCCAGCTCGGCAAGGGCTGCCGGCCCGGCCGGGGCAGCGGCACCGTCCCGCATCGGCGGCTCGATCAGGAACAGGTCTTCCAGCAACAGGGGCGTCGCGATCAGGCTGGCATTGCTGCGGGCGTCGTAGAGCACGGCAAGGTCCACCCGTCCCGCCTCCGTCCATTCAAGCAAAATGGCGCTGAAGGCTTCGCGGATGCGCAGCCGCGCGCGAGGGAAGGTCGCGGCGAACCGCAGCGCCAGGTCGGCACCCATGCTGGCCGAGAGCGACGGCGGGATGCCCAGGGTCACGCTGCCTGTTGCGTCCAGCGCGCCTGTCGACAGTTCGTCCCGCACGTCGGAGAGCTGCTGCATGACCGCCTGCGCCACCGCCTGGAAGCGCCGCCCGGCATCGGTCAACGTCACGCCGCGGCCATTGCGGTAGAACACGGGACGGCCGAGCGAAGCCTCGAGCCCTGCGATCTGGCGACTCAGCGCCGGCTGGCTGATTCCGAGGCCCACCGCGGCGCGCGAGAGGCTTCCCGCGGCGGCGGTCGCGAGGAAGTACCGGATCTCGAGTAGGTCCATGATATATCCGAAAGGTTATAACTCTTATCCGGCAGGACGCGTGGCCGGTCCATGCCGGATCGCTACTTTGAAAGCTGCATCCGGCAATGCAGAGACTGCCGCACTGGGAAACGTTCCGATGGCTTCGTCGCCACTATCCGGCATTAGCCTGCAATACCTCGACGCCATGCAATCCGCGTTCGATCGCGACCCGGCATCGGTGGAGCCGGGATGGCGCGTCGTCTTCCAGGTTCTCGCGGAGATGGATGCGAGGCGCCCGGACGCCGCGATCGAGGCGGGTGGCGAACAACGCTACCGCGGCCATCTCACCGCCACGCTGGACCCGCTGGCACCTGTTGCCACGCCCCCGGCGGAGGGGCTGCAGGCACTCTACAGCGGCACCCTATCGGTTGAATCCGCGCATATCGATGATGCGGATTGTCGCGCATGGCTGCGCGGTGCCGTAGAGGAGAATGGGGGTCTTCCCACCACCGCCGATCCAATGGCAATCCTCACCGACCTGATCGAGGCGGAAGAGTTCGAGAATTTCCTGGGCCGGAAATTCCCAACCAAGAAGCGCTTCGGCGCCGAGGGTGCGGAGGCGCTCATCCCGCTCCTGCGCCGCGTGCTGGCCAACGCCGCCGCCCAGGGCGTCACGCGCGCGATCATCGGCACCATGCACCGCGGGCGCCTGTCGATCGTCGCCAACGTGCTGGGCCGGAGCCTTGCGCGCATGATCGCGGAGGTGAAGAACGCGCATCCCTTCCCCGCCGACCTGCCGCGCGCCGGCGACGTGCCCTACCACCTAGGTTGCGATACGGATCTGGTGCTCGACGGCCACAATATCCGGGTCACCCTGCTGTCGAACCCCTCGCATCTCGAAGCCGTCGACCCGCTGGTGCTCGGCCGTGCCCGCGCAGCGCAGGACGCAATCGGCGAAGGCGGGGCCGCGACGGTTCTGCCCATCATCCTCCACACCGACGCCGCGGTGATCGGCCAGGGGCTGGTCGCCGAATGCATCCAGCTCGCGGGACCCGCCGGCTACACCGTGGGCGGCACGGTGCACCTGATCGTC
>JAZKFA010000251.1:0-1736 GCA_040386655.1 Pseudomonadota bacterium
GACAAGATCCAGGCTGAGGTCGTCCTGGCGCGGTGCGGCCGCCGTCATCGGCGGTTCATGCGGCGGCATTCAGTAGCGGTTGCGCTCGTCGCGGCGGCGCTCCGCGCGCTCCCGCCGGCGCTGTTCTTCTTCCCAGCGGCGGCGCTCCTCGCCACGGTCTCGGCGAACATCGCCGCGTTCGCGGCGCTCGACCGCCCGCTCACGCTCGCGCAGATCCTGGCGTTGCTCATCAAGGCGGCGGCGCTCACGGTCATCGCGCGGGTCGACGCGGTTGCCGTCGCGACGCGTGATGCTGTCGAGCGCGTCGCCGATGCTGGGCAGACTTTGTGCGGAGACAGGTGACACCATCAACATCAGGCCAAGGGCAATACCGGCTGGCCAGGCAGTGCGGATGCGGATCATCAGGGCGTACTCCCGTTTCAGGAATAACGCTCCATTTCGGTATCGGTTTCCAAACCTGCATCGCGCGCGACGATCTGGTATTGCGCGCAGTGCCGCGGCGGTGAACCGTAGGCGCCAGACCAAGGGAGCGAACCAGGCCATGAACGCCATCACCATCCCCGCCCCGGCCGACCTCAACGGCCTCGACGACGAGACCTTCCGTGCCGTCGTCCGCCGCTTCCTCGCGGAGAACTATCCCGAGGATCTGCGCAACCCGCCCAAGCGCCTCCACTTCGCCGAGAACAAGCCCTGGTACTTCAAGCTGTCCGAGAAGGGCTGGCTCGCACCAGGTTGGCCGCAGGAATATGGCGGGCTTGGCCTGTCGCCGCCCAAGCTCATCATCCTCACCGAGGAGTACGAGCGCTACGGCGTCGCGCGCACCAACGACCACGGCATCATCATGCTGGGCCCGCTGGTCATCCAATACGGCACCGAGGCGCAGAAGCAGCACTTCCTGCCCAAGATCCTCGCCGGCGAACACATCTGGTGCCAGGGCTACTCGGAACCGAACAGCGGCTCCGACCTCGCCTCGCTGCGCACCGAAGCCGTGCGCGACGGCGACCACTACATCGTCAACGGCCAGAAGATCTGGACCACGCTCGCCGGCGACGCGAACTGGATCTTCCTGCTCGTGCGCACCGACAAGACCGCGAAGAAGCAGGAAGGCATCTCCTTCCTGCTCGTGGACATGACCACGCCGGGGATCACCGTAAAACCCATCATCAACCTCGAACTCCACGACGAGTTCAGTGAAGTCTTCTTCGACAACGTCCGCGTGCCCGCGGAGAACCTCGTCGGCCAGCTCAACAAGGGCTGGGACATGGCGAAGGCCCTGCTCAGCTTCGAACGCATCTATCTCGGATCGCCGCGCCAATCCGCCTATGCGCTGGCCCGCCTGCAACAACTCGCGGAAAAAATGGGCCTCGCGGAAGACCCGAACTTCATCGACCGCTTCACCCAGCTCCGCCTCGACCTCGAAGACCTCAAGGCGCTCTACGGCACCTACGTCGATATCCTCAAGCGTGGCGGAACCCTCGGCCCCGACGTCTCGATGCTGAAAATCTTCCAGTCGGAGCTCTTCCAGCGCATCACCGACACCATGCTGGAAATCGCCGGGGAAAATGCAGGACTGCTGGACCCTATCGACGGCAACCTGAACCTCAACGCCACCGGCCTCTACATCCAGGCAAGACCGGCCACGATCTACGGCGGTAGCAACGAAATCCAACGCAACATCATCGCGAAGAACGTGCTGGAACTGCCGGGGTGAGAGGGGAGTAAGGCCAGGGGCTCTG
>JAZKFA010000251.1:1746-12181 GCA_040386655.1 Pseudomonadota bacterium
TTAAAGCGGCGAGGCAGGTAGTGCCGGGAATTTATGCAGGCGTTCAATGGAATGTTGAACATATGTTCGGGATGAAATATACACCTGATGGTAAGTTTAAAAACTCAGGAATAGATGGCAGCACCGGAAGCCTGTCATCGGGAGTGGGTGGCCCGGAGGGCGCGCGGGATCGGTGAGCGTGTGCGCGGCCACCCTCTCCCGATGACAGGCTCTGCTAAAAGCCAGAGACCCACTCACCGAGCCCAGCACCAACAAAAGTGGGGTCCAGGGGACTTCAGTTCCTTGGCGGGGTCGAGGGGCGGAGCCCCCGCCTTGCTTCCCCCGCCCCCGGTCAGCTCAGCACGTACTTGGCGCCGCTGCGTTCGCAGATGGCGCGGATGTGGGTGTCGAGGGCGGGTGGGACGGGGATGCCGTTGGCCAGGCGGTTGAGGCGTTCCGCCTCGTCGGGTTCGCCGGCGACGAGGACGGGCTTGGTGGGGTCTGCGGCCGGCGTGGCGTGGAGTTCGTCGATGACGGCGTCGAGGTCGTCTTCGAACTCGCCGGGGGCGCGGAAGGTGGCGGGGTTCAGGGCCATGAAGAAGTGGCCGATGTCGTCGGGTTCGTTGCCTTTTTTCGTGCGGTTGCGGATGGGCGAGAAGGATGAGCCGACCAGCGTCCCGCCGAGGATGTGGACCATCATGGCGAGGCCGTAGCCCTTGTGGCTGCCCATGATCGGGGACCCGCCGAGGGGGGACAGGCCGCCTTCGGGTTCGTCGAAGACGATGGCGGCGCCGCGGGCGCTGTCGGTGACGGGGTTGCCCTGGCCATCGAGCACCCAGCCTGGGGGCAGGGGGCGTTCGTTGAGGTTGTAGACCTTAATCTTGCCCGCGGCGGTTGTGGTGGTTGCCATGTCGAGCACGAAGGGCAGGTTGCGTTTCGTGGGTGCGGCGAAGGCGAGGGGGTTGGTGCCGAGCACGGGCGCGCTGCCGCGCGTGGGCACCATGGCGACGCCACGGGTGGCTGACGTGACCAGGCCGATCGCACCGCGGCGCGCGGCGATGCGGGCATAGACCCCGGCGGCGCCGAAGTGGTTGGAGCGGTGGACACCGACGACGCCCACGCCCTCGGCCAGCGCCATGTCGACGGCGAGGTTCATAGCGAAGCAGGAGACAGGGTGGCCCAGGCCGGAGCCGCCATCGACCATGGCGGTGCAGGCGGTGCGACGCTCGATGCGCGGCTGTATCGTGAGGTTGAGCACCCCTTCGTGCAGGCGCTTCTCGTAGGTCATCAGCATGGAGATGCCGTGGCTGTCCACGCCGAGCAGGTCGGTTTCGACCATGGCTTCGGTGGTCGTGGCGGCGAGGTCGGGCGCCATGCCCCAGGACAGCAGGATGTTGGAGATCTGGGCGCGGACGCGTTCGTGCGGGACGTTCATGCGGGCGATGTTCCTGGCGTTTTCCTGAGGCTGGACGCTTGCACCGGGGCGGAGCCCCGGCAAGTGCACCGGCGGAGCCCCGGCAAGTGCACCGGCGGAGCCCTGGCAAGTGCACCGGCGGAGCCCCGGCAAGTGCACCGGCGGGAGACCCGCTTGACAGCAAGGGCAAGGCTAGTGAAGTTATACTATAACATCACAACCGAGCCTCCGATGCAGCGTCGCCTTCTCCTCGCCAGCCCCTTCCTCCTTGCCAGCCAGGCCGCGCGCGCACAGGCGCCGCTGCCGGTGGTGGCCTCCTTCTCCATCCTGGCCGACATGGCGCGCCAGATCGGCGGCAACAGGGTCGCGGTCTCCGCCATCGTGGGGCCGGATACGGATAGCCACGGTTTCCAGGCGCGTCCCTCGGACGCGGCCTCGCTGCGGAACGCGTCCCTCATCCTGCGCAACGGCCTGAATTTCGAACCCTGGATGGACCGGCTGCTGGGCGCCATCAGCTCGCGTGGGCGCATCGTCACGGCGACCGATCGCATGCCGCCGCGTGCACCTTTACGCACCGGCGCGCGCCGACCGCCGGACCCGCATGGCTGGCACGATGTCACCCGCGCCGCGACCTATGTGGCGAACATCGAGGCCGGACTCATCGCCGCCGACCCGCCTCGCGCGGCGGCGTACCGCGAAGGCGCGCGCGACTATCGTGCCCGTCTGGTCACGCTCAATGCCTGGGTCCACGCCATGGTCGCCTCGGTGCCGGCGCCGCAGCGCAAGATCATCACCAGCCACGACGCCTTCGGCTATTTCGCCGAGGCCTATGGCGTGACCTTCCTCGCCCCCCAGGGCGCCTCGCCGCAGGGCGAGCCGACCGCATCGGGCCTCGCCGCACTGATCCGCCAGGCGCGCACGGAGCGGATCAGCGCCATCTTCGTGGAGAATGCGCAGAGCCCGGCGATCCTGGACCGCCTGGCACAGGAGGTGGGCACCCAGATCCGTGGCCGGCTCTACGCGGACGCGCTGTCCGCCGAGACAGGACCGGCCCCGACCTACGAGGCGCTGATCCGGCACAACGTCTCGCTCATGGTCCCTGCCATGCGCGGCAATGCGGGCTGACCCCGCGGCGCCCCCGGTGCGCCTGACCAATTCCAAGCCCCTGCCGAGGACTCGCGTGGGCCTCATCGCCGTAATGCTGCTGGCGGCGGTGCCGCCCGCCGCTGCCCAGGCGCTGCCGGAAGCCGCCCTGCCGGACATCACCGTCGAGGCGCAGCGTGCCGAGGCGGCGCGGCAATCCATCTTGCCCAGCCTGGGTGCGGCGGAATACCGGGTGGACCGGGAAGTGTTCCAGGCGCTGCCCGGCGGCCCCGCCGCGCCGCTGAACCAGATCCTGCTGCAGGCACCCGGCGTGGTGCAGGACAGCTTTGGCGACATCCACATCCGCGGCGAGCACCGCAACCTGCAATTCCGTCTCAACGGCGTGTCGCTGCCCGAGGGGCTGACCGGCTTCGGCCAGGTCTTCGACGGGCTTGGCCTGCGCTCCGTCTCGCTGCTGACCGGTGCGCTGCCGGCGCAGTACGGCTTGCGGACCAACGCCGTGATCGACCTGCGGACGCGCACCGGCGCGCTCGACCCCGGCGGGACCATCGGCGTCACCTATGGCAGCCGCGGGACGATCCAGCCCTATGCGAGCTGGGCTGGGATCATCGGCGGCTGGGACGTCTTCGCCGCGGGGACGTATCTGCGCAGCGAACTCGGCATCGAGAACCCCGCCGGCACCCGCAACGCGCTGAACAACGAGACGCGGCAGTTCCGCGGCATCCTCCAGCTCGCCCGCCAGCTCACGCCCGACACCCGCCTGGCGCTGATCGGCGGCACCGCGCAGTCCCGCTTCGAAATCCCCACGCGGCGCGGGCTGGAGACGGCGTTCACCGCCTTCGGCGACAGCGCCTTCGACAGCGCGGAGCTGCGTGCGCGCCAGTGGGAGCGCACCTCCTTCGGCACCGCGGCGCTGCAATCCTCCTTGGGGTGGGGTGACGTGCAGGTCGCGGCCTTCATCCGCGGCAGCTCCATCCACTACACGCCGGACACCGTGGGCGAGCTGCGCTTCAACGGGGTGGCCTCGGACGTGCGCCGGCGCAGCGTCACCATCGGGACGCAGGCCGATGCCTCCTGGCGGATCGCGGACCAGCATACCCTTCGCGCCGGGCTGATCCTCAGCCGCGAGCGGTCGAGCTTCGCCGCCGACACCTACGTCCTTCCGCTCGATGCCGATGGCGCCGCGGTGGACGACCCCTTCGCGATCGGCGAGCGCGGCAGCCGCACAGGCTGGACCTATGGTGCCTATCTCCAGGATGAATGGCGCATCGCGGAGACGCTGACGCTCAACGTCGGCGCGCGCGCCGACCTGCTCGACAGCTACACCCGTGCGTTCGAGATTTCGCCGCGCGCGAACCTGGTGTGGACGCCGGCACCGGGCACACGCCTGCACGCCGGCTATGCCCGGACCTTCACCCCGCCGCAGCAGGAGCTGGTCACGACGCCCGCGCTGCTGCGCTTCGTCGGCACCACGAACGCGCCGCCCAACCTCGACAACGCGACGCCGCGGCCGGAGCGCGCGCATCGCTTCGACGTCGGCCTCAGCCAGCAATTCGGCGAGCACCTGACCCTGGGCGTCGGCGCCTACTACAAGCACGTGACGGACCTGCTCGACTTCGGCCAGTTCGGCAATGCGCTGATCTTCACGCCGTTCAACTATCGCCACGGCCGCATCTACGGCGCCGAGTTCTCGGCCACCTGGCGGAGCGAGACGGTGCTGGTCTACGCGAACCTCGCACTGAGCCGGTCCGCCGCGCGTGACATCCGCACCGCGCAGTATAATTTCGACGCCGATGAGCTGGACTATGTCCGCCGCCGCTATGTCCGCACGGACCATGACCAGCTGGTCACCGCTTCGGCCGGCGCGATCTGGCGCGCATGGGAGGGCGGGCGGCTGAGCGGGACCGTGCTGTATGGCAACGGTCTGCGCGCGGGCTTCGCGAACAGCGAAAAGCTGGGCAGCTACGCGACCGCCAATCTCGGCGTGCAGCAGGATATCGGCGCCTGGACGCTGCGGCTGGACGTGATCAACGTCGCTGATCGGGTCTACCAGCTGCGCGATGGAACGGGGATCGGCGTCGGCGCGCCGCAGTTCGGGGCGCGACGCGGCGTGTTCACGGGGGTGTCGCGCAGCTTCTGAGGCGCAGGCGCCTCATCGTGCATCCCGGCCTGGCTCAGAGCGGCAGGGCAGGGGCCGATCGCGTTCCTGCGCTACCGCGTGGATTTCTGAGCCAATGGTGACCGGACAGCGCCGCCCGGCTGCGCGAGAATGCCTTGTGACGACGACCCCCCACCACTGGCACGAACCCGCCGACCTCGCCGAGGCGAAGCGCGCGCAAGGCGACATGGCCGGGCGCGTGGAGACGACGGACCGCCTGGGCGCCATCACGTTGCTCGGCGGCGCCGATGTCAGCGCCAGCCGCTTCGATCCGACGCGCCGCGTCTGGGCGGCGCTGGTCACGCTGGACGCCGGCACGCTCGCGCCCCGCGAGGTGGTGACGGAGGCGCGGCGCGCGCGGTTCCCCTACGTCCCCGGCTATCTCAGCTTTCGTGAATCGCCGGCGCTTGTTGCGGCCTGGGCGCGCTTGAACCGCAAGCCGGATCTGCTGTTCGTCGACGGGCAGGGTATTGCGCACCCGCGCCGCATGGGCATCGCGAGCCACCTGGGCGTGCTGCTGGACGTGCCGACCATCGGCGTCGCAAAGTCCCGCCTGGTGGGAGAGATCGAGGGCGACCGGGTGATGCTGCGCGGGGAGGCCGTGGCCGCGCTGGTGACGCTGCGGCCGCGGGCGAACCCGATCCATGTCTCGCCGGGGCATAGGATCAGCCTGGAGACGGCGGTGGACTGGGTGCGGCGCGTGGCGACCGGGCACCGCCTGCCGGCGCCGACGCGGGCCGCGCATTTGGCGGCCGGGGCGTTGCGCCGCGGGGCGCTGGCCGGCGGCGACGATGCGCCGCCCGGCTAGGAGTGGCCGGCTGCCCGCGCGCCGGCCTTAGCGACTCATCCCAGGTGCTGCGCGAAGAAACGCAGCGTCCGCTCCTGCGCGCGCTCGGCATCCGCCTGCACGTAGCTGCCGCGTTCCTCGCAGCCGAAGCCATGGCCCGCGCCGGGGTAGACGAAGACGCCCACATCGGGCTGCGCCTCGCGGATCGCGGCGACGTCGGTCATCGGGATGGAGGCATCGACCTCGCCGAAATGCAGCTGCACGGGGCAGCGCGCGACCTCGTCCTTCGCGGCCACGATGCCGCCGCCATACCAGCCGCAGGCTGCCGAGAAGGCGGAGGAGCGCGTCGCGCCATGCCAGGCGACGGTGCCGCCCCAGCAATAGCCCACGATGCCGCGCTTCACGCCCGCCGGCAGCGCCGCGGCGGCGGCGAGCACATCCAGCATCGTGAGGTCCGCGTCGATCGGCGTGCGCAGGTCGCGGCCGCGCTTCACATCGGCGGGCTCATAGCCGAGCTCCACGCCGCGCTCGACCCGGTCGAACAGGGCCGGGGCGATGACAGCGTAGCCCTCGGCGGCGAAGGCGTCGCAGACGCGGCGCATGTGCCGGTTCACCCCAAAAATCTCCTGGATGACGACCAGCGCCTTGGTCGCGTTGGTCGGCCCCGTGCGATAGGCGCCGAGCGTGTGGCCATCCGCGGCGGTGAGTTCGATCATCATGTCCTGGTTTCCTCGCGCAGGTTGTGGCGGCTATCCTCGCCCCATGGCCGAAATCGTCAACCTGAACCGTGTGAAGAAGGCCAAGGCGCGCGAGGAGGCGGCGGCCGAGGCCGTGGCGAACCGGGCGAAGCACGGGCGCACCCGGGCGGAGAAGGCGCGCGACGCGCTGGCGGAGGCCCAGCGCAACGCTTTGCTCGACGGCGCGCGCAAGAATCCCGGCGAGGCGGACCGGTAGCCTCGCCTTACGCCAGGGTCAGACGTTAAATCGGAACAGCATCACGTCGCCGTCCTTGACCACGTATTCCTTGCCCTCGACCCGCATCTTGCCGGCTTCCTTGGCGCCCTGTTCGCCCTTGTAGGCGATGTAGTCATCATAGCCGATGGTCTCGGCCGCGATGAAGCCGCGCTCGAAATCGCCATGGATGACGCCCGCCGCCGCCGGCGCCTTGGTGCCCTTCACGATGGTCCAGGCGCGGGCTTCCTTCGGGCCGCAGGTGAAATACGTGATCAGCCCCAGCAGCCCGTAGCCGGCGCGGATGATGCGATCGAGACCGCTATCCTCCAGCCCGAGGTCGGCCAGGAAGGCGGCGCGGTCCTCGCCGGCCATCTGGCTGATCTCGGCCTCAATCGCCGCGCTGACGATCACCGCGCGGGCACCCTCGGCCTCGGCGCGGGCGAAGACGCGCGCGGAATGGGCATTGCCGGTCGCGGCTTCGCTCTCGCCCACGTTGCACACGTACAGCACGGGCTTGGTCGTCATCAGCTGCAGCTTGGACGCCGCGACTTCCTCGCCCTTCGGCACCGCCGTGCTCGCGGGCCTGCCGGCCTGGAGGGCCACCAGCATCGGCTCGATCATCGCCATCTGAGCGATGGCTTCCTTGTCGCCGCCCTTGGCGCGCTTGGACAGGTTATAGGCGCGCTTCTCCAGCCCATCGAGGTCGGCGAGCATCAGCTCCGTCTCGACCGTCTCGGCGTCGCGGATCGGGTCGACGCTGCCCTCGACATGGGTGATGTCGCCATCCTCGAAGCAGCGCAGGACGTGGACGATGGCGTCCACCTCGCGGATGTTCGCCAGGAACTGGTTGCCCAGGCCCTCACCCTTGGAGGCACCGCGCACCAGGCCGGCGATGTCCACGAACTCAAGGCTCGTCGGTACCGTCTTCTGGCTCTTGCCGATCTGCGTCAGCATATCCAGCCGCGGGTCCGGCACCGCGACGCGCCCGACATTCGGCTCAATGGTGCAGAACGGATAATTCGCCGCCTGCGCAGCGGCGGTCTGTGTGAGCGCATTGAACAGCGTGGACTTGCCGACATTGGGCAGCCCGACGATCCCGCAATTGAACCCCATCTCACGCAATCCCTTCGAGTGCCGCGGCCATCGCCGTCGCCATGCCCTCGGCCGCGACGCGGGCGGAGGCATCATCGCTTTCGAACGCCAATGCCGCCGCGCGCAGCAGCGGTGCCGCCATCGCCGCGGGCAGCCCCATGCGCTTGGCTGCATCCCGGATGCGCGCAATCCGCGCGGCGTCGTCGGGCTGGGCCATCGCCTCGGCCGCTTCCAGCGCGAGGGCCGCGCGTGCGGCGGCATCGCTCACCGCGCTCATCGCACCGCGGACACGGCGTACATCGCCAGGCTCGCCGCCCGGCAGCGGAACCAGGGCGTTGCGCAGCGCGGCGGCCGCGCCGGCCAGCGCGCCGGCCTCACGCACCAGCCCGGCCGCCAGGGCCGCGGCGGCGAGTGCCATGCTTTCCGGCCCCGGGCCGCCGAACTCCATCTCGTCTTCCATCACTTGCTCTCCTGCGTCAGCAGCGCGACGCGCGTCATGAAGTCTTCCGCGCGGCCTTCAGCCAGCATTGGCGCGGCGTCCGCCACGGCATCCATCAATGGCCCGACCCAGTCATCCACCTTGGCGAAATTGCCCAGGACATGCCCGTGAACCTTCTCGCGCATGCCCGGGTGGCCGATGCCCAGCCGCACCCGCCAGTAATCCGGCGTCCCCAACGCGCGCTGCATGTCGCGCAAGCCGTTATGCCCCGCCGCACCGCCGCCCTTCTTCACCCGAAGCTTGCCCGGCGCCAGGTCGAGCTCATCATGGAAGGCCCAGATCTGCGCGGGCTCGATCTTGTGGAAGGCGGCGGCGGGCTGCACCGCATCGCCCGAGCCGTTCATGTAGGTGAGAGGCTTCAGCGCCAGCACCTTCACGCCGCCGACGCTGCCCTCGGCGATCTCGCCCTTGAAGCGCTTGCGCCAGGGGGAGAAATTGTGCCGCCGGGCGATGGCGTCGATGGCCATGAAGCCGATGTTGTGACGCTGCTTCGCATGCTCCGCGCCGGGATTGCCGAGGCCGACCCAGAGCAGCATGGGGGGGACGTCTCCGACGACAGATTCGGGGAAATGAATTTCCCCCAAACCCCCATTCTCTTGTTTTTGCCACTTGGTGCCGAGCCTTCGAAGGCTGGCACCAAAAGCCAAAAATAAAAGAAAGGGGTCTGGGGGAATTCCTTCCCCCAGCCTTGCTTACTTCTTCTTCGCAGGCGCCTTCGCCGGAGCCGCCGGAGCGGCCGCCGCCGGCTTGGCCGCGGCCTTGCCCTTGCCCTTCACAGGCTCGGGCGCAGCCGCCACCACCACGGGCGTGACTTCCTCGTCCACCGTCGGCGGCGCGATCGTGCACACCACGAAGTCACGGTCACCGATCACCGGGCGCGTGCCGAACTTGTTGACCACCGAGGACCAGCGAAGGCTGTCGCCGATGACGGCCGCGCCGAGGTCGATCTCGAAGCGCTCCGGCACCGCGTCGGGGTCGGCGAGCACTTCAAGCTCGCGGCGGACGACGTTCAGCACGCCGCCTTCCTTGATGCCCGGGGCCGTCTCTTCGTTCAGGAACGCCACGGCGACCTTCACGCGGATGCGGGCACCCGGCGCGATGCGCTGGAAGTCCACATGGATGGGGCGGTCGGTGACGGGGTGAAACTGCACTTCGCGCATCAGGGTGCGCTCGGTGCCGCCGCCTTTGACGGCGACCTCATACAGGTGCGACTGCCAGCCGCCCTTGTGCAGTTCCTTCATCACGTCGCGCGGGTCGAGGGCGACGAGCGTCGCTTCCTGCTTCGCGCCGTAGATGACAGCGGGGACGAGCCCCTGACGCCGGGTTGCGCGGGCTGCCCCCTTACCTGCCTGCTCGCGCGCCTCGGCCTCGATCCGAATGGTCTGGACCATGCCAAAACTCCTTTGGGTAAAAACCTGTTGGCCGCTTGCGAATGGCCGCAAACGGCAAGCGCCGGCCTCCAGGGGTGCCGGCGCAGAGCGGGTCCATAGGCGAAGCGGGGGGCGCGTGCAACAGCCGCGTCCGCCCCAGGCGGGTTCAGCGCAGCGCCGGGACCGGGTCCGCCTGGCCATCCCAGGTCAGCGGGACCGCGTCCGGCGCCAGGGGATACGCCACCTCGGGCACGTAGACCGCCTGCTCCTTCCCGAGTTTGGAGGAGTACAGATAAAACTCCTCCACCCGCATGGGTGGGGCGCGGAACAGGTTATGCGCCTGGACGAAGCTGATCAGCTTGTCCGGCGGAGCGCGCTCGGTGCGCGCGAGGGTCACGTGCGGGGCGAAGCGGCGCCGTTCCGGGGCAATGCCCACGCGCTGCAGGGCGGTCTCCACCTTGGCCTGGAGGCGCAGCAGCGCCTCGGAGCGTTCGACCCCGACCCAGAGCGCGTTGATCCGCCCGGCCTTCTCGAACAGGCCGAGGCCATGCAGCACCAGGTCGAAGGGGCGGGCGCGGATGCCGGCCAGCGCCTCATCTACCTCCTCGGCCCGCCAGGGCTCGACCTCGCCGATGAAGCGGAGGGTGAGGTGGTGATTCTCGGGGGGGACCCAGCGGGCGCCGGGGATGCCGCCGATCAGGCCGGTCAATTGCGTGGAGACCGCTTCGGGCAGACCAAGGGCAACGAACAGGCGCATCGAACGGGCCTCCGCAAAATACGCTTAGCCAGAGGTGGTTGGCCGGGCGCGATCGAGCAGCGAATCGACTGAGGGCAGCATGCGACGAACCAGCTCCTCCACGCCACGTTCATTTGGATGGATGCGGTCGGGCTGGTTCAGCCCCGCCTCGCCGGCCACGCCTTCGAGCAGGAAGGGATAGAACACGACGTCCGGCCGCGCTGCGGCCGTGGCGGTGAAGGCGGCGGCGAAGTCACGCCCGTAATCACCGCCGAGATTGGGGGGGGCGAGCATGCCCGCCAGCAGCACCGGCAGCCGGCGCGCGGCCAGCGCATCGAGGAT
>JAZKFA010000252.1:0-11496 GCA_040386655.1 Pseudomonadota bacterium
GCCCCTGGACCCCGCCAGGATCGTGTCGATCCTGGACCTCCATCTGTTGGTTCTGGAATTGGGTGAGGGGTTTGAGCCTCGCCGGATGCGAGGCGGGTTGGGGAGGGGGCGCGCAGCGGTCCTTACGGCAAAGCAAACTCCCTCGACGCGCCACCGCCCGAACCCGCCCCATTCAAGCCAGCACAGCCCTCGCCAGATCCAGCACCAACACACGCAGGGGCCCGGGGATCTGCGCGATCCCCGGCGGGGGTCCGGGGGCAGCGCCCCTGGCCTTCACTAACCGCCCATGGCCGTCCTTTCCACGCTGACGCGCGCCTTGGCGCATCGCAATGCCCGCATCTTCTTTGCTGGGTCGTTGATTGCGTGGACGGGTTTGTGGATGCACCGGATTGCGGTGTCGTGGTTCGCCTGGCAGCTCACCGGCAGTGCGTTCTGGGTTGGGATGGTGGCGTTCTGCGACCTGGCGCCGGCGGTGATTGCGAGCCCCATCGCGGGCGCGATTGCGGACAGGGTGGACCGGGTGCGCCTCGCGATGGTGACGCAGGCGGCGATCGGGTTGGTGGCTTTGGTGATCGGGCTGCTGGTGCTCAGCGGGCAGATGACGATCGGGTTGTTGCTGGGGCTGGAGGTGTTGTCTGGCGTCGCCGCGAGTTTCGCTCAGCCGGCGCGGCAAACGCTGATGCCGGGGATCGTGCCGCGGGCCGATTTGCCGGCGGCGGTCGGGCTGAACTCGCTGTGCTTCAACGTGGCGCGCTTTATCGGGCCTGCGCTGGCGGGGCCGCTGATTGCCTATGCGGGCGTGGCGCCGGCCATTTTCTGCAATGCGGCCGCCTACCTGCTGGCAACGGCGACGCTGCCGTTGCTGCTGATGGACCCGGCGCAGCGGCGCGGGCATCCCGCGACGGCGAGCCTGTTCGGCGAGGTGCGGGAGGGCATCACCTACGCCGCGCGGCATCCGGGGCTGGGGCCGATGCTGGTCTTTGCGGCGGTATCCGCGGTGTTGCTGCGCGGCGTGCAGGAGATCTTGCCGCCCTTCGTGGAGCGCGCCTTCGGGCGCGGGGCGGAGGCGCTGGCATTCCTGACCGCGGCCTTCGGGATCGGCGCGCTGATCGCGGGCACGCTGGTCGCGGCACGCGGGAGCCTGAAGGGGACGACGCGCTACGCGGTGCTCGCCATCGCATGCCAGGCGGTGGCGACGGCGGGCTTCGTCGCGACGTCATGGTTTCCGCTGGGCTTGCTGGCGGGCGCGATGATGGGTGCCGCGGCGAGCGTGCACGGCATCTCCGTCCAGACCCTGGCGCAGAGTGCCGCGGACCCGGCGATGCGCGGCCGCGTGCTGAGCCTGTGGGGGTTGATCACGCGCGGCTGCCCGGCGGCGGGGGCGCTGGTGCTCGGTGCAGCAGGCGAGGTCTTCGGCTTGCGCTGGCCGGTGCTGGTGGCGGTGGCGCTCTCGCTGGTGGTGGTGGTCTGGGGCATGGTGCTGCTTCCGCGCATGGCGGCGAGCCTGGAACAGGGTTGAGGGAATATCGGATGCTGGATACCGCGATCATCGGCATGGGCGGGTGGGGCCAGAAGCTCGTCGCCAGCGTGCAGGGCAACAATGCCGCCGGGCTGCGCTTCGTCTCGGGCGCGACGGGCCGGCCGGAGCGCGCCGCCGAATTCGCCAAGGCCAACGGCATCAAGATTGAGGCCAGCTATGAGGCCGTGCTCGCCGACCCCGCGGTCAAGGCCGTGGTGCTGGCCACGCCGCACAAATCCCATGCGGACCAGGTGATCGCCGCCGCCCGCGCGGGCAAGCACGTCTTCGTCGAGAAGCCCTTCACCATGAGCAAGGCCTCCGCCGAGACCGCCGTTGAGGCCTGCGCAGAGGCAGGCGTCGTGCTGGCCCTAGGCCACAACCGACGATTTCTCCCCAGCACGGCGGAGATGAAGGCGCTCATCGATGGCGGCGAACTCGGCACCATCCTCCACGTCGAGGGCCACATCAGCGGCCCGGGTGCGATCGCCTACAAGCCAGGCATGTGGCGCGCGGACCGGTCCGAGAGCCCGCTGGGCGGCATGGGCGGCATGGGCATCCACATGATCGACATGATGGTGAACCTCGCCGGCCCCATTGCGGCGGTGAGCGTGCGCTCGCTCGCGCGGGTGCTGGACAACGGCCTCGACGACACGACGGCGGGGCTGTTCCGCTTCGCCTCGGGTGCCACCGGGAATTTCGCGACTCTTGCCTACGCACCCCGCTACTGGCGCGTGGCCGTGTTCGGCGACAAGGCCCATGTCGAGATGCGCGGGCAGGAGCAGGTGATCTTCACGCCGCGCGAAGGCCAGGGCTGGACGCACGACCACCCGCCCACGGATATCGAGCGCGCCGAGCTCACCGCCTTCGCCTCAGCGATCGCCGGCGGCCCCGCCTACCCACTGTCCGCGGCCGAGGCGATCCATGGGGCCTCCGTCTTCGAGACCATGGTCTTCGCGGCCGAAGCCGGCGGCGAATACGCGGTCCCCTGAGGCGCGGTTTTCCTGGCCATGCCTGCGGGCGGCATGGCAGCATCGTTTCATGAAGAGACGCGCCGTGATCTGCGCCGGCGTCGTGCCGGCCGCCCTGCCCCTGGCCGCCCTGGCCTTCCGCTTCGAGGCGGACCGCGGCGCGTCGGCCTGTGCGACGCCGGAGGCGCTGCGCGAGGCCCATGGCCGCCACGCGCTGACCCCGCCGCAGCGAAAGATGATGGAGGAAGGCGCGATCTGCCCGATCTGCGGCTGCCCGCCGGGGCTGCCCCCGCAGCCGGCCAAGCTGCGTCGCTGAATCTTCCTGACCCTGTCGATCTGTTCTAGGAAGGCCCTGGTTTCCATCCCCAGGAGCATCCGTCCGCATGAGCAAGATCACCCGTCACGGCACCAACAAGATCCTCTCGAGCGCCGTCGAGTACCACAACATCGTCTTCCTCGCCGGCCTCACCGCCGATGACCTGAGCCAGGACATCACCGGCCAGACCGCCCAGGTGATCGCCAAGATCGACGCCGCGCTGGAAGGCCACGGCACGGACAAGACGCGGCTGCTGACCGCGCAGATCTGGCTGAAGGACATTCGCGACCGCGACGCCATGAACAAGCTGTGGATCGACTGGCTGCCCGAGGGCGGTGCTCCGGCCCGCGCCTGCGTGCAGGCAAACATGGCCGATCCGCGCCACCTCGTTGAGATTATGATCACCGCCTGCCGCTGATTTCGCCGGAACGGTTCCCACACGGAATAGTCATCTCCTTTGGGGAATCGGCATACGATCCGGGCGGCACGGACTGTGGCTTCCGTGCCGCCACACTGTGATGAGTAACGCTAAACCTCCGATTGTTAGGAAGCACTTCCGCAAGCCCTGCATATGAACCATGCAAAATGGACTAATCACATCCCATTACGGTAGGTAACGCCCGAACCGGGTTGTCTGTTAACCGCCCCCCGCTTACCCAAAAGCCCACCAGGGTTTCCTCACGTTACGGTGAGGCCGGGTGAATAAAGGGGTTTGCATGCGATTCTTCCCGGTGGCTGTCACGGCGGTATTCCTGTTCAGCGGCCTCGGCGCGATCGAAGCCGAAGCCCGCGCCCCGGACCGATCCTCCGCCCGACCCGCCTCGCGAAGCACCGCCCCGCAGCTGGGGCGCCCCCAAGCCGCCCGCGGCGCCGCAACCCAGGCGCGTAACGGCTACGGCCAGGTGAGCTTCATGCGGGTCAGCTACGGCAGCCCGGTCGCCGGCCGCAGCACCGGTACCCGCCAAGCCATGGGCCGTCGCGGCGGCGGACGCAGCTACGGCGGCGGCGGCGGTGGCATCTCCTGCGTCCCCTACGCCCGGGAAGCCTCGGGTATCGCGATCACCGGCAACGGCCGCGACTGGTGGCACAACGCCTCCGGCCTGTATGACCGTTCGCACCGTCCCGAGCCGGGCTCTGTCATGGCGATGCCGGGGACCGGCGCCATGCGCATGGGCCACGTCGCCGTCGTCGAGCGGGTGCTCGGGCCGCGCGAGATCGAGATCCACCATGCGAACTGGGGCGGCCCTGGCATTCGCCGCGGCTCGGTGATGCGCGGCGTCAACGTGATCGATGTCTCGTCGGCCAATGACTGGTCGGCAGTGCGCGTCCAGTCCGGCCACACCGACGAGGCCTTCGGCCGCGTATATCCCGTCTACGGGTTCATCCACAACCGCCCGGACCGCACCGGCGGCACCATGCTGGCCGGCTCCGGCCGCCGCCCCGTGGAAATCGTCGAAGGTGGCCGCTCGGTTTCGCTCGGGGACCTGCGCGCCACCGAAGTGGCCCAGGGCAGCATCCGCCGCTGACCCTTGCCTGTGCTGGCCTCAGGCCAGCACAGCGACCGGCTGCGTCCAGGGGTTCGGAAGAACCGGGTTGTCGTAGCCGCTGCGCATCAGCGTCGCCGCCGAATTCGCCTCATTATAGATCCGGCGTTCGACGCTGCCGATATTCCCGCCATAGAGATGGATGGTGATGGCCGGCGCGCCGGGCCGGGCATTCGCGGTCTTGTGGATGTCATAGGATCCGGCGCCGAGCAGCATGACCTCCCCCGTCCGCAGCTCATCCTGCCGGCCGGGGCGCATCGGCCCGCCGGCGGCGTCGGGGATCATCTCCGTCGAGATCTCGGCACCCTCGAGCATGCCGATCGCGCCCCACAGCCCATGGTCATGAATCGGCGTCTCCCGCGATTCGGTGCCCCAGATGAAGGCGACAAGCGAGAAGCGGTCGAGCGGGTCATTATACAGCAGCAGTTGGCGGAAGCCGGGCGTCGAAGCCCGGAACGCCTCATCCAGCCAATCCGCCTGGCGCACCAGCGAGCGGAGCAGGTCCCGCCCGCCGCGCTGCTGCCGCCCAGGGTCCGCCTCCCCCTGCACGAGAAGCGTCATGTCGCGCAGAAAATGCCGCAGGGCGAGGCCCATGTCCGCTCTCACGAAGTTCCCGCCCTTCTAACGTGCGGTCGGTGCAGAGAGGAATAGCCGCTTCAACCCCTGCGCGAATTTTCGTGAGCTTCAGCCCGCAGTTAGCACAATCCGCCCCACCACCTGGCCGTTGCGCAGACGGTTGAGCGCGCTGTCGGCCTGGTCCAGCGGCATCGAGGTGATGGGGATACCGGGCAGTGCCCCGGTTTCCGCGATCGCCACCAGGGCGCGCAGCTCCTTGGGGTTGCCCACGTAGCTGCCCTGAATGGTCAGCGCGCGGATCGGCATCAGCGGCAGCGGCACCGCCAGCTCCCCGCCGAACAGCCCTACCATGATGAGCTTGCCGCCCTTGCGCAGCGCATCGAAGGCGAATCGCGCGGTCTGGGTGCCGTTCACCAGGTCGATCACGGCGGCGAGCTGCCCGCCGGCCGCGGCCACGATGCGCTGGGTGGTGTCATCCCCTCCGGCCAGCACCGTCTCGGTTGCGCCTGCATCTCGCGCCGCGGCCAGCTTCTCCTCGCTGACATCGACCATGACGATGCAGCGGTGCCCCAGCGCCTTGAGCACCGCGAGCGCGTTCAGCCCCAGCCCGCCGGCACCCACGAGCGCGATCGGCTCCTGCGGCGGCAGCGGCAGCACCTTGTTGATGGCCGAATAGACCGTGATGCCCGAGCACGCATACGTCGCGGCCAATGCAGGGTCGAGCGTACCGACGGGCACCAGGTGCCGCGGCTCCGGGGCGAGGACGTGGGTCGCGTAGCCGCCATTCTGGTAGACGCCGAGGCTGCGCGGCTTGAGGCACATATTGTCCTCCTCGGCCTCGCAGGCGGCGCAGACGCCGCAGCCGACCCAGGGGAAGACGATCATGTGGTCGCCCACCTTCACGCCCTTCGCCTCGGGCCCCCACTTCACAACCTTGCCCACGATTTCGTGGCCCATAGCGAGCGGCAGGACCACGCCGCGGTCTGTCAGCTTCATCTTGCCGCGGCTGCCCAGGTCGTACTCGCCTTCCCAGATGTGCAGGTCTGAATGGCAGACCCCCGCATGGGTGACTTCGAGCAGCACCTGCTTGCCCACAGGCTCCGGCGTCGGCCAATCGACCTGCTGGAGCGGCTTTCCGGTTTCGGTGACGGCCCAGGCGCGCATGGCGAATTCCTCCATTTGTTGATGCCATGGCAGCCCGCCCGCGCGCTCCGGTCAAGCCGCGCCGGCGCACGTCACGGCGACGACACTGGACGCTGCCCCCGCCCCGGCCCACTTCTCACCCAGCACAGCCGGGAGGCGATGATGAGCAAGAATGGTCTCGAGGACATGTTCGGCCAGTTGATGGGGGGGCGAGAGGATGGCGCGGGGCTCGACAACCTGCTCCGCAAGCTGCGCGCGCAGGGCCTAGACCAGGAGGTGGATAGCTGGGTGTCGACCGGACCGAACCGCCCGGTGGCACCCGAGCAGGTTCAGGCCGCCTTCGGTCATGACCAGCTTTCCGGCATGGCGCAGCGGTTCGGCATGCCGGCCGGCGCGCTGGGCGGCATCCTTGCCCAGCTCCTGCCGGAGTTGGTGAACCGCCTGACGCCCAATGGCCAGGTGCCGCACCAGCTGCCTGGTGGGGCCGGCGGCATGGGCGGAATCCTCGCCAGCGTGCTCGGCGGGCTGATGTCCGGCGGTGGCGGCCAGGGCGGCGGGCTCGGCAGTATCCTGGGCGGCCTGCTTGGCGGCGGCCGGGAGGAGGGGGCCGCGCCGCCGACGCAGCGCGATGCACCACGGGATCTGGGGTCGAAGCAGTCGGGGACCGGTTCCGCCGACGGTTCGCTTGGCGACCTCATGGGCGGGCTCAACCGAGGCCGCTGAAATATCGCTTCAGGATCAACGCATAATGCGTTGATCCTGAAGCAAGTCTCAGAACTCCAGCAGGTTGTCCCTGAACTGCACATGGGTATAGGCGCGCCGCGTCAGCCCGCGTGCCTGAAGCGCTGGCACTAGCCCATCCGCGACCTCCGCCACGATGCGCCGGCTCACATCGTTCATCGAGAACAGGAAACCGTCGCCGCCGACCTCCTCCATGGCCTCGGCCATCTGGCCGGCGACGGCATCGGGCGTTCCCACCAGTTCGATGGAGCCCGATGTCCCGCGATAGCTCAGCATCGCCTCGCGCAGGCTCTTCTTCCCCGCGACGCGCTTGAAGTCGTCCAGCGACTGCTGGTGCCCGTTGGTGGACAGGGTGAGCTGGTCCACCGGCGTATCCAGGTCGTACTTTCCGAAGTCGATGTTGGTGATCTTGCCGAAGAAGGCCAGCAGCTGCGGGATGGATGCCTCCGCACGACGCAGCCGGGCGGCCTTCCGCGCCAGCGCCTCCTCCTGCGTGTCGCCCAGGATGGGGTTGACCAGGAACAGCACCTTCACGTCATCCGGGTTGCGCCCCTGCGCCGCGGCGCGCGCGCGGACATCATCGCGGTAGGCCTTCATCCCCGCCGTGCCCTTGATCATGGCCACGATGGTGTCCGCATTGGCCGAGGCGAACTGTTTTCCACGGGGGCTGCCGCCGGCCTGCGCGATGACTGGTCGCCCCTGAGGGCACGGACCGGAATTGAGCGGGCCATGGGTGCGGAACCACTGCCCTTCGAAATCCACGGAACGGACCTTGGTGTGGTCGACCAGCACGCCCGACTGCGTGTCCGCGATGATCGCGCCGGGCTCCCAACTGTCCCACAGCCCATTGACGACCTTCATGTATTCGTCGGCCATGTCGTAGCGCAGGTCGTGCTCGGGCAGGCGCGGCAGGCCGTAGTTGCGTGCGGCCACGTCCGAGCTGCCGGTCACCATGTTCCACCCGGCGCGCCCCGAACTGATCTGGTCCAGCGAGGCCATCATCCGCGCCAGCAGGTAGGGCGGGTGGGTGAAGGTCGCGAAGGTGGGGACGATGCCAATGCGCTTGGTCGCCGCCAGCATCAACGTCGCGGTGATCGCGGGGTCCTGCCGCGGCACGGCCAAGCCATGCTTGAGGTAGATCTCGGTCGAGCCCCCATAGCTCTCGCCGACGTAGCTGCTGTCCTCGATCAGGATGTAGTCGAAGCAGGCCGCCTCGAGCATGCGCGCCATGTCGCAGAACAGGTCCGGCACCATCCAGTCCCGCCCGATCGCGCCGCTGAAAGGCTCGGACCAGGCCTGGACAGAGGATCCTTGCAGGAACCAGCCAAGGTGAAAGGGGCGCGCCATTGGAAAACTCCGCGGGGATGAGACCGCGAAGCTATGCACAGCCCATGCCGTCCCTCAATCGTTCCTGATGTTGTTCTCCCGAACGACGCGCCGCCAGGTCGCCATCTGCTGGGCCAGGAAGCTGCCGAATTCGGCCGGCGTCGAGGCGACGATATCCACCCCCTGCCCGGTCACCAGCCGATCCCGCACGCTCGCCTCCGCCAGGCTCTCGCCTAGCGCTGCATGGAAGCGCGCGAGGATCGGCGCCGGGACGCCGGCCGGGCCGAGCATGCCCCAGAATGCCTCCGCCGCGACGGTGGGGAATCCCTGCTCCGCAATCGTCGGCACATCCGGGAGTGCGGGCGAACGCCTTGCCCCGCTCTGCGCGAGTGGCCGGATGGTCTGCCCCACCTGCCCGCCCAGCCCGGCGCGGGATGCGATGACCAGATCGACTTCCCCAGCCGCGGCCGCCGTCGCCATCGGCCCGCCCCCGCGATAGGGCACGTGCACCAAATTCGCCCGCGCCTCGCCGGCGAGCAGCGTCATGGTCAAATGCGCGAGGCTGCCGGCGCCCACGGTGCCATAGGTCAGGCCGTCGCGCTGGCTGCGCGCGGCGGCGATGACCGAGGCGAAGTCGCGCCATGGCCGTGCATTGGGCGTACACAGCAGCATGGGCGAGGTCGCCATCAGCATCACGGGGGTGAAGTCGCGCAGCCCGTCATAGCCAAGCTGCGGCTGCAGCGCGTCGTTCACCGCATGGGTGTCGAACACCAGCACCCAGCTGTTGCCGTCGGGGGCCGCGCGCGCGACCGCCGCGGTCCCAAGCGCGCCCGAGGCGCCGGTGCGGTTCTCCACCACGACCGGCACGCCCAGCCGCTGCTGCAATCCTGGCTGCACGAGCCGCGCGATGGTGTCCACGCTGCCGCCAGGCGGAAAGGGTGCGACGATCCGGATCACGCCCGAAGGCCAGGCGGGCTGGGCGCGCGCAATGGCGGGAGCGGCGAGCGTCGCCGCAAGCGCGGCGCGGCGGGTAAGGGTAGTGCGCATCAATCGGGCCGGATGTTGTTGTCGCGCACCACCTGCCCCCAGGTCGCGATCTGCCGGCTGACGAAGGGGCCGAACACATCCGCCCCCTGCGGGTCGAGGTCGATCCCGAGCGCAATCACCCGGTCCCTGACCTCTGGCACCGCCAGTATCTCGCGCAGGGCCGCCTCCATGCGCGCGGCGATCGGCGCGGGGATGCGCGCAGGCCCGAGGAAGCCCCAGAAGGCGCGCGCGTCGATGCCGGGAACGCCTGCTTCGGCCAGCGTCGGGATGTTGGGCATCGAGGGCGAGCGCGTCGCACCCGTCTGCGCCAGCGGGATCAGCGCGCCGGAGTCGATGTGCACCCCGATCGCCGGACGCGTCGCAATCGGCAGGTCCACCTCGCCGGCCACCGCCGCGACCGCGAGTGGGCCGCCGCCGCGATAAGGCACATGCACCAGCTTCACCCCGGCGGCCTTCTCGAACAGCGCCATCGTCAGATGCGCGAGGCTGCCATTGCCGATCGTGCCGAAGGTCAGCGTCTCGGGCCGGGCGCGCGCGGCCGTCAGCACATCCGCGACGCTGCGATACGGCCGCGTGCGATGCGCGGTCAGCACCATCGGCGCGGTGCCGAACAGCAGCAGCGGCAGCAGGTCGCGCTCTGTGTCGAAGCCCATGGTCGGGATCAGCGCGGGGTTCACCGCATGCGTGTCGAAGACCAGGATCCATGTATTGCCATCCGGCGCTGCGCGCGCCGCCGCGGCGGTCGCGAGCGAGCCCGAGGCGCCGGGCCGGTTCTCCACGATGACGGACTGCCCGAGGATCTGCGTCAGCCGCGGTTGCAGCAGCCGCGACAGCGCATCCGTGCTGCCGCCGGGCGGAAAGGGCACAAGGATACGGATGGGCCCATTCGGCCAAGGCGCTTGGGCAATCGCGGGCGCTGCGAGCCCCACGGGGGCGGCGAGCCCCGCCGCGCCGATGGCGAGCAGATGGCGTCGTTCGAACATGTTGCTTGGCGTCTCCCTGGCCCCGCTATCTCACGGCAGGCGCGGCATCCGTCAACATATTCAGCGCCTTTGGGGCCCTGCCTCGTTCAGCGCGAGGTTCTGGGCGGCGAGGTCCGCGGTCGGGCTGTCCGGGGCGAGTTCCAGCGCCCGCGACCAATCCGCCCGCGCCCCCTCCGCATTGCCTTGCAGCTGGCGGATGATCCCGCGTTCGAGGAAGGCCTCGGCATTCTCGGCCTCGATGGCGAAGGCGCGCTCGATATCGGTGGCCGCGACGGCGATCTGGTCCAGCCTGCGGCGCGTCGCCGCGCGCAGCACCCAGGCCTCGATCCGGTTCGGGTCGATGGTGGTGGCGCGTTCCAGATCCGCGATCGCCGCGGCGTGGCGCCCTTGCGCGGCCTGCGCGACGGCCCGGTCCATCAGCAGCCAGGTATCCTCGGGCGCCAGGCGCAGGCCCTGGGTGGCCGCCGCCTGTGCCCGGGCCGCATTCTCCACCAGCAGCCAGGCCTGCGTCGCCTGGCCGAAGACGGCGGCGCGCGCCGCCGGGCTCGCGGCACTGCGCGCCGCGATCTGCTCCAGCGATGCCGCCGCGCGCTCCGTCTCGCCAAGCCCGATAAGCGCCAGTGCGGCGCAATGCGCGGCCCCCTCGCCGCCGCCCTCGGACTGCCAGCGCTCGGCCTCGGCCAGCGCGGCATCGGCATCCTCGGCCAGGCGCGCGAGGCAGGATTCGTATTCGGCACTGTCGACCAGGCGCGGCGGCTCGGGCGGGGTGGGCAGGTTCTCCTCCGGCCCGCCGAAATCGGGAGCGAGGACGAACCACGCGCCACCGGCCGCGGCGAGCGCCAGCACGAGGCCAAGGATGAGCAAGGGAGGCGAGCGGCGCATTTCCCTGTCATCGTATCGGAATTCGGCGCGACGCAACATTGCGCGGCCGGGAAGCCAGGGCCATTGCCAGGAAGACCGACGATGGAGGATTGGCGATGCGGCGAGTTCTGGTGCTGGGGCTGGGCTATGCCGGGCAGGCCGTGGGCCGGCGCGCACACCGCATGGGCTGGGATGTCGCGGGCACCGCGCGCGATCCCGCGCGCCTGCCGCCGCTGCCGGGAATCGCGACCCTTGCTTTTGCAGACGCCGCCGCCGCCATCGCCGCCGCGTCGCACATTGCCGTGACCGCAGCGCCCGGCGAGTCGGGCGACCCGGTTCTTGCCGCGCATGGGGACGCGATCGCGCGCGCGCTGGATGCGGGCACACTGCACTGGGTCGGCTACATCTCGACAACGGGGGTCTACGGCAACCGCGACGGCGGTTGGGTGGATGTGGCGAGCGAGGTCGCGCC
>JAZKFA010000253.1:0-8681 GCA_040386655.1 Pseudomonadota bacterium
GGATCGCGCGCGGGTTGCGGTTGTAGGCCGAGGCCGCGAAGAGCCCCAGGAACAATCGCACGCCGACCACCCGCCCATCCGCGCCGAAGCGGCGGACGGCGACGACGTCGGCATGCTGCGGGCGATGCACGGTGGCGCGCATATTCGCCTTCACGACCGCAATCGGGGCGTGGTCGACGATGGCGGCGCGCACGGCCGCGGGTACCGCATCGAGGTCGCGCAGCGCGTCGAATACGGGGACCGAGAGGTCGCGCAGCAGGCCGATGGACTGGCCCTCGGCCAGCGACAGCGCGCCATCGGCGCCCACCGCCAGCTCGCGGTAGCCAAGCAGGACGAAGTTGTCCTCGGCCAGCCAGCGCAGGAAGGCGCCGGCAGGGCCGTGAGGCGCGGTCTCGGCACTTGCGTCCTTGAGGTGCTGCAACATGGCCGGGAAGTCGTTGACGGCGCGGCGGAGGTCGCCGAGCGAGCGTTCCAGCGCCGCCTCCAGCGCTTCCGTGCTGCCATTCCCGGCATGGCTGAGCGTGACGTGCATCATGCTCTCGCGCGGCGCTGCCGGGTCGAAGTCGACCAGCCGGCCGGCCTCGCGCCGCACGCCCAGGATCGGGTGCAGGAAGCGCTCCACGGCGCGGCTCTGCAGCGTCACGGCGGCGAGCACGGAATCCACGAGGAAGGGCATGTCGTCGGTGACGACGAGTGCGACGGTGCGCGATCCGCGCCCGGGGCCAGGGGCGAGCATGCGCAGCCGCGTCTGGCCAGGCTGGCGATCCTGTGCGAGGGCAAACAGGTGCGCGGTCGCCTCGGCGATCTGCTCGGCGGGGATCCCGGCCAGCTCCGTCGTGGGTATGGCGGCGTGCAGGCGCTCCATCAGGGTGGCGGCCGAGGGGGGCAGGTCGGGTGCGAGGCGTGCCAGCGCGGCGCGGCCGGCGGCCAGGACCTCGGCCCGTGCGGTGTCCGGCATCAGGTTGCGGCCTTCTTCGGGCATTGTCGCTTCCTCGGCTGGTTGTCCGTGACAACCTGTTATCGAAGCCGGCCGGATGGCAAGCCCGCTTGGAGCTTTACGGTGGGAGGTATTGAGGCGAGGTTAGGCGCATGACATTGGACGATCTTCTGGCGCCGATCACGCCTGCAACCTTCTTCGCGGAGTATTTCGACCGCAAGCCGCTGCACGTTCCGGGCGGTGTCGCGAAATTCGCGCAGGTGCTGTCGTGGCGCCAGATCAACCGCCTGCTCGATATGACGCATATCTGGTCCGAGCAGAGCCTCAAGATGGTGCTGGATGGCGCCACCGTACCCGCCGCGCAGTACAGCACGCGCGCCACCTCCCGCGATCAGCAGCCGGTGCTCCAGCCGGACCCGGCGCGAATGCGCGAGTGGATCAAGCGCGGTGCCTCAGTGGTCCTGAACGATGTGGACAGCCTGACGCCTGGCCTTGCCTCCGTCAGCGAGGCGCTGGAAGGGGCGGGGCTGGGGAAGTCCCAGGCTAACACCTACATCTCCTGGCAGGCGCACAAGGCCTTCGCCTCGCACTACGACACGCATGATGTCTGGGCCGTGCAGGTGGAGGGCGAGAAGACCTGGTACATATGGGAAGGCCGTGCGGAATGGCCGATCAGCCACCCGGCCTTCCGCGGCCAGCCGCAGGCGCACCACGACGCCGCCAAGGGCAAGCTGCTCGCGACCATCGTGCTCAAGCCCGGCGACCTGCTCTACCTGCCGCGCGGCTGGTACCATGACGCGATGACGCTGTCGGAAGCGTCCGTCCACATCGCCTATGGCGTGCACGCGCCGCTGGGGATGGATTTTCTCAACATCCTGGTCGAGCGGGTGCTCTACGACGCGGAGTTCCGCAAGCCGCTGCCGCGCCAGGATGGCAGCGCGGCGGCGAAGTTCGCGCTCACATCCCGCGCGGCCCTGCTCGGCCAGCGCCTGGGCGAGCTGAGCCGCGACCCCAAGGTGATGGGCGTGCTGGAAGGTTTCGTGAAGGATTTCCGCTTCCACCGCGGCGGGCACGACCTGCTGGCCGCGCGGGGCATCGCGCCGGCCTCCGCACCCGAGGCGGCGGGGGATGACGAGGCGCCGAGCTTCCGCGTGGTGGACCGCGGCGCAAAGCCTGTGCGGCGGGGCGCCGAATTCATGCTCAAGGGCGGCGCGGCCACGGTGCCGCTGAACGGCGCGGAGGCGGAGGCCGCGGGCTGGCTGCTCAGCCGCGCCGACGTCACGGAGCGGGAGCTGGCGGCGGCGCATCCCGCGGTCGCCGCGAAGGCGCTGCTGCAACGCCTCACCGAGGCCGGCATCCTGGTGGCAATGTGATCTTGTGCCCTCAATCGCCGGGCGCCGCCTCCGGCGGCTTGGCTCGCCGGAATTGCGGCGTTCGCGCATTCGCGCTCGCGCCCCGCGCTGCAGGCGGGACGTTCGAGAATGGCCTGATGCGCGTTGCCGTTCCCGTGCTGATCGCGCTGATGGCGCAACCCGCGCTGGCGCAGCCGCGCCCCTTCAACTGCATCGGCGCCGAGCGGCTTGAGGATGACGTCTTCACCATCGGCTTCGCGCCTGGTCGCACGGAGGTGACGGCGTCCGCGCGCAGCCTGCTGGCGGCCGCGGCCGATCTCGCGAAGGCCGATCCGGACCGCAACATCTGCGTACTGGGTCATGCCGGGGCCGAGGGCAGCGCCCGCACCAGCACCACCCTTGCCGCTCAGCGCGCCCGCGACGTGGCGAGCGCCTTATCGGCGCTCGGCGTGGAGCGTGACCGCATCAGGGCGGAGGCGAGGAGCGCGAACTTCAGCCCCGTGGTCCGCGCCGAGGAGCCGCCCTCGCGCACCGTGTCCATCGTGGTGTTGCCGGCGCAGCGTCAGACGGCACCCGCCCCGCAATAGCCGAGGCGTCAGGTGCCCGCGGCGGGTGCCAGGCGGCCGATAAACAGGATCGGCCCCGTCGGCCGCCCGGTGGGCGAACCCCCCGGCGGTTCGAGCGTGATCTCGATCAGCATTCCCGGCGTGGGAATGATCTGGCTTGGCGAGACGCGGATCTGACCGCTCTCGCGGGGAATGAGGCCCAGCGAGGTCGGGGCCGTCGCACCCTGTGGCAGCGCCCAGAGCTGCAGGGCGCGATCCGGCGGCGCGGCGCGCGGGTTCAGCGCGGCCAGGCGCAGCCCGCCGCGATCTCCCTCCACGACCCAGGCCGACTGGTCCTGCGAGGAAAGCAGCACCGTCATCAGCCGCTCGGGCGGTGCGGCCGGGCGCACGAGAAGGATGGCGGCGAGGCTGCCGGCAACCGCCGTCGCACCGAAGCTCCAGGCCGGCCAGAACCAGGATTTACCCCGGCCGGTGGCGGTACGGGCGGAGGCCGGATCCAGCGTGGCGGCAATGCGATCCCACAGGCCGGGCGGCGGGGCCTCGGGCGGGATCATGGCCTGCAGCGGGGCGAGTGCCAGTTCCCAATCCGCGATTTCCTCGGCGAGGACAGGGTCGCGCGCGGCCGCCTCATCGACGCGCCGCACCGTCGTGGCATCGAGCGTGCCCAGCACGTATTCGGCGGCCAGCGCCTGGCGTTCCTCAGGCGTCATGCCAGGCACTCCCGCAGGCGCAGCAGGCCGCGGCGGATCCACGATTTCACGGTGCCCAGCGGTTCATCCAGCTTCGCCGCGACCTCGGCATGCGAGAGGCCGTGGACGAAGGCCAGGATGATGCCGTTGCGGATGCGCTCCTCGAGCGTCAAAAGGCAGGCGCGCAGGCGTACGCCCTCCGCCTTCGCGTCGAGCAGTTCGAGGGCCTCGGGCGCGATGGCGCTGTCGCCCAGTGCGGGGTCGTCGGTGGGAATCTCGCGCCCCCGGGCGCGGGCGATGTCGAGGGCCGCGTAGCGCACGATCGCGCCGAGCCAGGCCGACGCGACGCCGCGCGTCGCGTCGTATTGAGCAGCGCGGGCTGCTATCTTCACGAATGCGTCATGGACGGCGTCCGACGCCGCGTCGCGGTCCCGCAGCACCGCATTGGCGATGCCGAACAGCCGCGTCGATTCGCGCTGGTAGATGCTCCGCAGCGCGCGCCTGTCGCCGCTGGCGACAAGCAGGATGAGATCGGACAGGGATGGCTCGCTTTCCACAACAGGGTTCCTAGCGAAGAAGCGAGGGCCGGGCCAGGGGGTGAACCCCTGGCCGGTTCGCCTCCGCTCAGCGCATCGCGGCGATGTCGATGATCTCCGCCTGCGGCAGGCCGGTCACCGGGCCGAGCGCGGTCGGCGCGCCGGTCTCGAGTGCCACGGAGTGCAGCGTGCCGGCCGCGAGCAGGTAGCCCATGTTGCCGCCGGCGCCATCGGAGAGGATGTCGAACGCCACGCCCGCCGGAAGGTCCGGCAGCGTGCCGCGCGGGGCCTGCACGCCGTCATTCGGCGGCGCCTGCAGGTTGTAGCTGCGCAGCAGCGTGTCGAAGGTGTACAGCGCCGTCGCCGTCGCGCCGGTCATGGAGTTTGTGTAGGCGCCGGCCACGATGCGCGGCGCGGTGCCGGCGGCGGGCGCGCCATCGGCATACTTGAGCGTGCCGTCGGTGACGACCGCGCCGGTCTCGACATTGATCCGGAAGTTCATCCCCGAGGTGCCCATGAGGCGCATGCGGTCGGCGACGGGGTTGAAGTCGACCACCGCGCGGCCACCCGAGGTGAAGGGCGTGGACAGGCGGCTGACCTGCGTGGCGCGTCCGGTCGCGGCATCGATGGTGACGATCTGGTTCGCCTCGGTGAGGCCGTAGAGCATGCCGTTCGACGGGCGCACATCGATGCCGAGCAGGCGGCCTTCGGCGCCGGTCACGCGCACCGGCGCGGAGGCGCGGCGCGTCGCGGCATCGATGCGCACGAGCATGTTGTCCGCGGTCAGGCCGATGAGCGTCTGCGCGTCAGCGGCGCCGGCGGATGCGATGAAGGCAGCGGCCAGCAGTGGCGCGCGGAGATGGGGCGTCATGGTCAGTCTCCCGATTGGCGCGAGCCCGGACGGGATCGCTGCCAGTGTTACGGGGCGGGCATCCGAGCGGATGCATCTTTATGTGCCCGCGCAATACATGCCCTCAAGCGCCGGGCGCGCGCTCCGCGCGCTTGGCTCGCCGGACTACCGGCGTTCGCGCATTCGCGCTCGCGGTCCGCGCGCGGAAGAGCGCGCGCCCCGATGCAGTGCCCTCAGGCGCCGGGCGCGGGCTCTGGCCGTTTGGCTCGCCGGACGACAGCGTTCGCGCATTCACGCTCGCGGCGCTGCGCCCTGACAGGGCTGCGGCTTCCGCCGTGCGGTAGGCAGGTTGCGCGCTTACGCTGCCAGCGAGGGCGCCGCTCGGCCACGCACCATGTCTGCGGCCTTCTCCGCGATTGCGAGCGTCGTCGCGTAGGTGTTGGCCGACACCATTGCGGGCATAATCGACGCATCCGCGACGCGAAGGCCATTCAGGCCATGCACGCACAGCGTGTCGTCCACCACCGCCATGGGGTCGCTGGCGGGACCCATCTTGGCGGTGCCGATCAGGTGGTAGGTGGTGGACCCGTTGCGGCGTGCATAGTCGCGCAGTTCGTCCTCGCCCTGCACGCCATCGCCGGGCAGGCTTTCGCCTTCCAGATACGCGCCGATCTCCGGGCGATGCAGCAGCCGGCGGATCAGCTTCATCCCACCCAGCAGCACCGGCCAGTCGAGCGGATCGGAGAGGTAGTTGGGATTGATCGACGGGTCCTGGAACACATCCCTCGAGCGCGCCTTCACATGGCCGTGGCTCTGCGGGCGGTGCTGCCAGGCGCCCGCGGTCACGCCCGGATAGTCATCGAGGATATAGACCTTGCCCTCCGCGTAGCTGCCAGGCGTGAAGACGCATTGCACGTCGGGCGGCGTCTTCGGATCATCCGCACCATTCCAGAACACATGCACATGCGACGGGCTGGTCGCGAGGATGGAGGGCCTGCGCAGTGCCCAGCGCGCGATCTGCCCGCCGAGGCTGACGCCCCTGGACAATTCGTTGAGCGTCGTCACGCCCTTCTTCGCGCGCATCACGAAGCGCACCGCGTAGTGGTCGCGGAAATTCGCACCCACGCCGGGCAGCTCATGCAGCACCGGCGCGCCGATGTCGGCGAGCAGCGCGCCGGGACCGATGCCCGAGACCTGCAGCAGCCGCGCCGTGTTTACCGTGCCCGAACACAGGATCACCTCGCGCCGCGCGCGCACCTCGCGCGGCGCCGCGCCGCGATCGACATCGTGGCGATAGCGGATGCCCACCGCGCGCTTGCCTTCCAACAGGATCGCCTCGGCGCGCGCGAGGGTGCGGACGTCGAGGTTGCGGCGGCCCAGCACCGGTTTGAGGAAGGCGCGCGCCGCACTGATGCGGCGGCCTTTCTCAATCAGGCGCTGGTAGTAGCCCACGCCGGCCTGGTCGCCGGAGTTGTAGTCGGGGTTGCGCGGAATGCCCGAGGCGACGGCGCCGGCGATGAAGGCCTCCGACAAGGGGTGGAACCAGTCCATGTCGGTGACCGGAAGCCGTCCCTCACGACCGCGCTTGTCGGCCTCGCCGAACCCGATCCGGCGCTCGGTGCGCAGGAAGTAGGGGAGCATGTCCGCATAGCCCCAGCCGCGATTGCCACGCTGCGCCCAGCCGTTGAGGTCATCGGGCTGGCCGCGATTGTAGATCAGCCCGTTGATCGAGCTCGACCCGCCGAGCGTGCGCCCCTGTGTGGTCGCGATGGGCCGGCCGCCGGTATTCTCGGTGGGTTCGGTCTTGAACTGCCAGGTCACGCCGGGGTCGAACAGCGTCTTGATGAAGCCGGCGGGGATGTGGATGAAGGGGTTTCGGTCGGGTGGGCCGGATTCCAGCACGCAGACGGTGACACCCGCATCCTCGCTGAGCCGGTTCGCCAGCACGCAGCCGGCGGCCCCCGCGCCCACGATCACGTAGTCGAATTCCTCGGCGTTGCCCGATGCCATGGCCCATCTCCTCGTCTTGCGGCGATGGTGGCGCGGCCGCGTGGCGGATGCAAAGGCACGGCGCCTGGACAAGATGGGTCGGCGGTGAAATATCAGGCGCGGCAGGGGATCATGCATGGCCGACCTGGATGCGCTGTACGACGTGGTGGTGGTGGGTGGCGGCAATGCCGCATTGAGTGCAGCGATCACGGCCCGGCGGGCCGGTGCCTCCGTCCTGGTCATCGAGCATGCACCGATCTCGATGCGCGGCGGCAATTCGCGCCACACCCGCAACCTGCGCGCGCTCCATCCTGCACCGACCGAGGTGCTGACCGACAGCTACCTCGAGGAGGAGTACTGGGACGACCTGCTGCGGGTGACCGGCGGGCGCACCGATGAGCCGCTGGCACGCATGACCATCCGCGCATCCCAGCACGCGCCGGGTTTCCTGCGCGATTGCGGGGTGGTGTTCCAGCCCTCGCTGTCCGGCACGCTGTCGCTCAGCCGCACCAACGCCTTCTTCCTCGGCGGCGGCAAGGCGCTGGTCAACGCGCTGTACCGCACGGCGGCGGCGCTGGGCATCGCCATCCTGTATGACAGCGAAGTGCAGCACATCGCGGTCGAGGATGGCTTCGCGACCGAGGCGCTGATCACCCATCGCGGCTTCCCCGCGCGCGTGCGCGGAAAATCCTTCATCGCGTCATCCGGCGGCTTCCAGGCGAACCGCCAATGGCTGCGCGAGTATTGGGGCGACGCGGCGGATAACTTCCAGATCCGCGGCACGCCCTACGCGCAGGGCACCATCCTCAAGGACCTGCTCGCGCAGGGCATCCAGCAGGTCGGCGACCCCACGCAGTTTCACGCGGTGGCGAACGACGCCCGCGCCCCGATGGAGGATGGCGGCTTGGCCATGCGGCTGGACTGCGTGCCCTTCGCCATCGTCGTGAACCGCGACGTCGAGCGCTTCTACGATGAGGGCGAGGATGTCTGGCCGAAGCGCTATGCCATCTGGGGTCGGCTGATCGCGCAGCAGCCCGGGCAGAGCGCCTATGCCATCACCGATAGCCAGGCGCTGCACAACTACCTGCCCAGCGTCTTCCCGCCCGAGAAGGCCGACACCATCGCGGAACTCGCGGGCAAGCTCGGCCTCGATGCGGGCAAGCTGGAGAAGGTGGTGGCGGACTACAACGCGACCGTGCAGCCCGGCACCTTCTCGCCCATGCAGCGCGATGATTGCCGCACGGAGGGGCTGGTGCCGCCCAAATCGCACTGGGCCAGGCGCATCGACACGCCGCCCTTCTACGGCCACCCGCTGCGGCCGGGCATCACCTTCACCTTCCTGGGCGTGAAGGTGAATGATCGCGCGCGGGTGATGATGGCGGATGGCAAGCCTTCGGCCAATCTCTTCGCCTCGGGCGAGATCATGGCCGGCAACATCCTGGGTCAGGGCTATCTCGCGGGATTTGGAATGACGATCGGCACCGTCTTCGGGCGCCTGGCCGGTGAGGAGGCCGCGCGCCATGCAAGAAACTGAGACCACCACCGATGCCCGCCGGCAGATGGAGATCTGCAATTCCTGCCGCTACTGCGAGGGCTATTGCGCGGTCTTCCCGGCGATGGCGATGCGGCGGGACTTCACCGCCGGCGACCTGACGCACCTGGCCAACCTGTGTCATGGCTGCAAGGGCTGCTATCACTCCTGCCAGTACGCGCCGCCGCACCAGTTCGGCGTGAACATCCCTGCGACTTTCGCGACGCTGCG
>JAZKFA010000254.1:0-12771 GCA_040386655.1 Pseudomonadota bacterium
ATTCCGCGACATCCTCGGCGGCGATCACGCCCATCGCGACCAGCAGACCCAACGCGATCGGCAGGTCGAAATGGGAGCCCTCCTTCAGCAGGTCGGCGGGGGCGAGGTTGACCAGCACACGCTTGGGCGGCAGCGACAGACCGAGGCCGATCAGCGCCGCGCGCACCCGCTCTCGGCTTTCGCCCACCGCCTTGTCGGCAAGGCCGACCAGCAGGAAACCCGGCAAGCCTGGGGCAATCTGCACCTGAACTTCAACGGGGACGGCCTCGATGCCGGAGAATGCGAAGGTGGCGATGGAGGCGAGCGACATGGCGCAACCCTGCATTGCGCCACCGTATTATTCAACCCGGGATTGTTCTAGCGGGCAGCCTCAGCTTCGGCCGCGCGCATCAGGCGCAAGAAATTCCCCGACCAAAGCAGGCCGAGTGCCGCCTGGTCATAGCCGCGCCGTGCCAGCTCCGCCGTCAGCGCCGGCGTTTCCGCCGCATGCGCCCAGCCGATCACGCCGCCGCCGCCGTCGAAATCCGAACTCAGGCCCACATGCTCGATGCCGATGCGCTTCACCGCATGGTCCACATGATCAGCGATGTCGCTGACATGGGCGACCACCGGCTTGCCCGGCTCGCCACTGCGCAGGAAGGAGGACACGGCCGTGATCTGCGCGAGACCGCCGCTGTCGCGCAGCGCGTCCAGCTGCTCGTCATCCACGTTGCGCGGATGCGCACGCAGCGCTGCGCAGCAGGTGTGCGTCGCGACCACAGGCACGCGCGACACCTCGACCGCCTGCATCATTCCCTTTTTCGAGACGTGGCTGACATCGACCAGCAGGCCCACGCGGTTCATCTCGGCTACCGCCTTCACACCCAGCGGCGAGAGCCCGCCATGCTCCTCCGCGGGGTCGCCAAGATCCGGGCGCGGGATGGCGCTGTCGGACAGCGCGTTGTGGCCGTTATGCGTGAGCGTCAGATAGATCGCGCCCATCGCGCGCCACTGCGCGAGCAAGCCAAGGTCACGGCCCATCGCATAGCCGTTCTCAACCGCAGAGATCACCATCTGCGCGCCGGCGGCATGCGCCGCGACGATCTCCGCACTCGTCGCACAATACCGCCGCGTATCGCCATCGGCGCGGCCGCGGATATGCGCCAGCATCGCTTCCGCCCGCGCAGCCGCGGCGGCGTGGCCGGCATCGTCGCGCCGCGCCTGCGGCAGGTAGGCGATGAACACCACGCCCTTCAGGCCGCCACGCGCCATCTTCGGGAAATCGACGCAGCGGTCCGTCTCCTGGATCGCGTCAGGCGGGTTCGGCCAGCGGATGTCGACGTGGGTGTCCAAGGTCAGCAGATCGAAGTGGTTCATCGAGAGGCTCCAGGAAGGCCGGGCAAAAGAATTTCCCCGGACCTCATTCTTTTATTTTTGGCGACGGGTGCGGCTGCAGGGGCGGTCATCGGCCCAAGAAGCCCCCGAGGAAGCGCGTGAGCAGGGTCGACAGGTGGTCCACGGCGTAGCCGCCCTCCTGCACCAGCACCGTGGGCAGGTGCAGGGCGGCGATGGCCTCGCCGGCGCGGGCGAAGCCGTCGTTCGAGACGCTCAGCGCGTTCAATGGCTCGTGGACCGAGGCGTCGAAGCCCAGGCTCACCACCAGCGCATCGGGGGCGAAGGCGCGTACCCGCGCGATGCCGGTGGCCACCGCGTCCAGCCAAACATCGTCCGCACTGCCGATCGGCAGTGGCAGATTTAGGTTGAAGCCCTCGCCAGCGCCTGCCCCACGCTCATGCGCTCGGCCGACATACCAGGGGTAATACCCGTCCGGATCGCCATGGATTGAGACCGTCAGCACATCGGTGCGCTGCCAGAAAATGCCCTGCGTGCCGTTGCCGTGGTGGCTGTCGATGTCCAGCACCGCCACCCGCGCCGCACCGCCGCGCCGCAACGCTTCGACCGCAACCGCCGCGTTATTCAGGTAGCAATGGCCGCCAGCACGCGCGGCATAGGCATGATGGCCAGGCGGGCGGCACAAGGCGTAGGCCGCGCCACCCGCACGCACCGCCTCGGCCGCTGCCAGCGCGCAGCCGGCGGCCGCCACGCTCGCGGCCCAGGTGAAGGGTCCGATCGGGCAGGCGGTGTCGGCCGTGTACCACCCCAGCGCACCCACGATGCCGCCAGGTGCCGCACCCTGGGCCAGCATCTCCGGCGCCGGGTGGATGTTGGCAACGGCTTCCTCGGCGGCGCCGGGATAGGCGATCCATTGCCGGTGCGCGTCCTCCAAAAAATTGAGGTAGGCGGGGCTGTGCACCGCCTCCAGCGCGGCACGCGGGGCGGCCCCGGCCGGTTGTGGCGCAATGTCCATCGCGACGAGTGCGGAGCGCAGCGCCGCGGCCCGCGCGGGCACCTCGAAATTTGGCCGCACCTGCCCGCGCGTGAGGAAGAAGCGCGGCGCGTGCCTCGCATCATCAGCGGTGTCGAAGGTCTTCATCGGGCAAGGCTAGAAGCAGCGCTGGCGCCTTGTCCATGCGGCGCGCGCCTTCTAGCCTTCACACATGCCCAATCCTCCCCCGCTCGATCCCGGCGCGCGCCGCGCCATCCTCGATGCCGTGACCGCCCTTGAGGCGGAGAGCGTGGATCGCCTTGCCACGCTCGTGCGCTGCCCCTCGACGCTGGGGCATGAGCAATCCGCCTTGTCGGCGATGACGCAGCTGTATGAGCACCTTGGCCTCGAACCCCAGGCGGTCCCCACCCGGCCCGAGACGCTCGCCACGCACCGCGGCTTCTCGCCGCCGCTCATCCCCTACGAGGGGCGCGACAATGTCGTGGCCATCCATCGCCCGCGCAGCACGCTGGGCCGCAGCCTGGCCCTGCAGGGCCATGTCGACGTGGTGCCCGAAGGTGCGGCCGACCTCTGGATCACGCCGCCTTTCCAACCCTCCATCCGCGATGGCCGAATGTATGGCCGCGGCGCGGGCGACATGAAGGCCGGCATCATCAGCTACTGCATGGCGTTCAAGGCGCTCGCGCTCGCCGGCCTGCAACCCGCCGCCGAAGTGCAGATGCAATCCGTGATCGAGGAGGAATGCACCGGCAATGGCGCGCTCGCCGCCATGCTCGCACTGCCGCCCACCGAGGCGGTGATCATCCCCGAACCCGGCCCCGGCCTGCCCGCGATGTATTCCGCCGAAGTGGGCGTCGTCTGGGCCTGGATCACCGTCACCGGCCGCCCCACCCATGTGCGCGACATGCAGGCCGGCGTGAACGCCATCGAGGCTGCGACGGCGATCGCGGCGCGCTTCAAGGACTATCAGCGCGAGATGAACAAAGCCGAGCGCATCCACCCCAGCTTCCACGGCGTGAACCATCCGGTGAACGTGAATTTCGGCTCCATCGAGGGCGGCGAATGGAACAGCTCCGTCCCCACGCGCTGCCGCATCGGGCTGCGGGTCGGCGTGATGATGGGCTACACCGCGCAGCAGACGAAGCGCGACATCGAGGCGATCGTCGCCGAAGCCGCGCGCGACGAGACCTTCCGCGGGGCGAAGGTGGCGCTCGAATTCAAGGGCTTCATGGCGGATCCCTGCGTCTTCGACATGGCCTCGCCCATCGCTGTCATGGCCAAACGCAACTTCACCGAGGTCTCGGGCGCGACGCTGCGCGACTACCCCGCGACGGGGCTGACCGACGGGCGCTTCTTCACGCTGTACCAGAACACGCCGGTGGCCTGCTTCGGTCCCGACGCGCAGGACATCCACGGCATTGACGAGAGCGTCGGGCTCGACTCCATGCACGACATCACGAAAACCATCGCTCTCTGCATCGCCGAATGGTGCGGGGTGGAGTCGCGCGCATGAGCAACATCCCACTCTCGTCCAAGCGCCTGTGGGACAGCCTGATGGACATGGCGAAGATCGGTGCCACGCCGGCCGGCGGGAATAACCGCCAGGCGCTGACGGCGGAAGATGCGCTTGGGCGGCAGAAGCTGCTGGAATGGGGCAACGCGCTGGGCCTCACCCCCATCATCGACGCCGCCGGCACCATCGGACTGCTGCGCCCGGGGCGAGACCCGTCCCGCAAGCCGGTGGCGATCGGCAGCCACCTCGACACCGTGCCCACCGGCGGCCGCTTCGACGGCACCTATGGCGTGCTTGCGGGCCTCGAGATTTTGCGCGCCCTGCACGAGGCGGGCGCGGAGACTGAGGCGCCGATCCTGCTGATCAACTGGACCAATGAGGAGGGCGCGCGCTTCTACCCGCCCATGGGTGCCAGCGAAGTCTCGATGGGCCTGCGCCCGCTGGCGGACCTGCTGGCCACGCAGGAACGCGCGGGCCCCGAGACCTTCGCCGCGGCGCTGACCGCCACCGGCTTCGCCGGCGATGCGGACCCCGCCATCTTCCGCGACATCGCTGCCTACTTCGAGACCCATATCGAGCAGGGCCCCATCCTGGAGCGCGACGGTGCGGAGGTCGGCATCGTCAGCCACGCACTCGGCGTGATGACCTTCGGCGTCACCATCGAGGGGCGCGACGGCCATGTCGGGTCACCCATGGAAGGCCGCGCCGATGCGCTGGTGGCAGCCGCGGCCCTGGTCATCGCCGCCGAGCGCATCGCGCTCGCGCATGCGGGGCTTGGCTCCGTCAATCGCCTCTCGCTGTTCCCCGACACGCGCGGGACCATTCCATCCCGCGTCACGCTCGGCGCCAGCCTGCGCGGGCAGACCCAGGAAGGACTCGACGCCATGCTCGCGGAGTTCCGCGCGGAGCTGGACCTGGTGGCACTCGCGCGCGGCGTGACCATCACCATGACGCAGGACTGGGGCTACCCGATGGTACCCTTCGACGCGGTGCTGAAATCCCGCCTCGAAGCCGCCGCCGACCGGCGCGGCATCGTCCGCCGCTCACTGCCCACGCCTATCGGGCACGACGCGAACCATGTCGGCCGCGTGCTGCCGGCTGCCCTGATGTTCATCCCCTGCCATGGCGGGCTATCGCACAACGAAGCCGAGAGCATCACCCCGCGCTGGGCCGAAGCCGGGCTGCTGGTGCTTGCGGACGCCGTGCTTGAGACCGCCGGCCTGGTGCGCAGCTGATGCGCATCGCCATCGCCGGCTTCCAGCACGAGAGCCATTCCTTCGCGCCCATGCCGACGGGATGGGCGCAGTTCGTCAAGCCCGGCGGCTTCCCCCCGCTGCAACGCGCGGCCACGCTGCTCGAGACCATGCGCCCGACGAGCGTGCCCATCGCCGGCGCCATCGCGACGCTGGAAGCCGCGGGCGTGACCATCGCGCCGCTCGCCTGGAGCTTCGCGAATCCCGCCGGTCCCGTCACGCCCGAAGCCTTCGAGCGCATCGCGGGCATCATGACATCGGCACTCTCCGACGCGCTCGATGCCGGGCCCATAGACGGCGTCTTCCTCGAACTGCACGGGGCCATGGTCGCGGTTGATTTCCCCGACGCCGAGGCCGAGGTGCTACGCCGCTTCCGCGCCATCGTTGGACCCAGCATCCCCATCGCCTGCAGCCTCGACCCGCACGCGAACAAGACGGCCGCGATGGTCGAACTCTCCGACGTGCTGGTGCCCTATCGCACCTACCCGCATGTCGACCAGAAGCAGGCCGGCGCGCAGGCTACGCGCATCCTGCTCGACATGATCCGCACCGGACGCCGCCCCGCGAAGCTGTTCCGCGAGCTCGACTTCTGGACGCCCTTGCCAGGCCAATGCACGCTCGTGGCCCCGATGGCCGACGTCATGGCCGAGCGCGCGCGCCTGGCCGAAGCGCCGGGGATCGTTGAACTCGGCTTCTGCTTCGGCTTCCCCTACGCCGACTTCCCCGGCTGCGGCATGGCCATCGCCGCCTATGCGGACACGCCCGAGCAGGCCGCCGAAGCCGCCGACGCGCTTGCGCAATTCATCACCTCGCGCGAGGCCGAATTCGCTCGCGGCGCCATCCCTGCTGCCGAAGCCGTCGCCGAGGCCATCCGCGCCGCCGGCGCCGCCGACCGCCCCATCATCCTCGCCGACACGCAGGATAATCCCGGCGGCGGCGGGCACGGCGACACCACCGGCCTGCTCGCGGAACTCATCGCGCAGGATGCACAAGGCGCCGTGCTCGCGCTGATCAACGACGCGGAGTCAGCCGCCGCCTGCCACGCGGCAGGTCAGGGCGCCACCATACCCCTCAACCTCGGCGGGAAGAGCGACAACGCCCCGCTCGCCGTGACCGGAACCGTCGAGGCGCTCACCGACGGGCGCTTCGTCTGCACCGGACCCATGGGCGCCGGGAACCCCGCCGACCTCGGCCCCACGGCCCTTCTCCGCATCGGCGGCGTGCGCGTCCTCATCGTCACCCGCAAGATGCAGGCGCTCGACCAGGCCCTGCTGCGCCACATCGGCGTCGAACCGAGTGAACAGAAGATCCTCGCACTCAAATCCTCGGTCCACTTCCGCGCGGACTTCCAGCCCATCGCCGCCCAGGTCATCATCGCCGCCGCACCCGGACCCGTCGTCGCCGACCCCTCCGGACTGCCCTTTACCCACCTGCGCGACAACCTCCGCCTGCGCCCGGGCGACAACCGCCGGACGCAGGGCGGGCAGCGAGGGGAGTAGGAAGGCGAGGGGCTCCGCCGCCCTTCGACCCCCGCCAGGGAACTGAAGTCTCCTGGACCAGGGTTTTGTTGATGTTGGCTGCGCGAAGTGGGTCTCTAGACTTCAAGTAGGGACTGTCATCGGGAGAGGGTGGTCCGAAGTGGGCTCTGCGTCAGGGCACGCTCTCGGCCACCCTCTCCCGACGCCAGGCTTCACCCGCGAATAGCCCAGAGATCGGCTTCGCAGACCAAACACCAACAGATGTGTGTCGAGGGGCTTCCATGCCCCTCGTGGGGTCCAGGGGCAGGGCCCTGGCCTTTCTTCCCTTCACCCTCGCGCGTGCCTGCGTCATGCTGCACCTGCACACGTGGGGTTCCTGGCATGGCTGATCCGCTGTCTCGTCCGGTGTTCGATGCTGTCATGGCGCGCGCCGGCATTGTCTTGAGTGAGTCGGAGGCGGAGGGCATTCGCGCCGCGTCCGCGCATGTGCGGGGGTTCGCCGCAGCGGTGCGGGTGCCCCGTCCCGTGAGTGCGGAGCCTGCGATCGTGTTCGCGCCGAGGGTTGCGTGATGGCGACGCCCACGATTGCCGAGGCGTTACGGGGCTTCGAGGCGAAGACCTTGTCGCCGCGCGAGTTGGTGCATGATTGCCTGGATCGTGCCGAGCGGCTGAACCCGGTGGTCCACGCCTTCATCCGTTTCACGCGGGAGGCGGCGATGGCGGCGGCCGCCGAGAGCGAGGCGCGCTGGATGGCGGGCACGCCGATGGGGCCGTTGGACGGCATCCCGATCGCCCACAAGGACATCTATGAGACGGCGGGCGTTCCTACGACGGGGCATTCGCGCGTGCTGCTGGACAACCGGCCGGCCGAGGATGCGGCCGTGGTTCGGATGTGGAAGCAGGCAGGCGCGATTTCGCTCGGCAAGCTCGCGACTCATGAATTTGCCTGGGGCGGGCCGTCCTTCGACCTGCCGTGGCCGCCGGCGCGGAACCCTTGGGATATCTCGCGTTTCACGGGCGGCTCTTCGTCGGGCACCGGCGCGGCGGTGGCGGCTGGCGTGATCCTTGGTGGCACAGGCTCGGACACGGGCGGGTCCATCCGGATGCCCGGCGCGCTGTGCGGTGTAGCCGGCATCAAGCCGACCTACGGACTGTGTTCGCGCACGGGCGTGCTGCCGCTGGCGGCGAGCCTGGACACCACGGGCCCGCTGGCCTGGACGGTGGAGGATTGCGCCCGGCTGCTGCAGGCGATGGTCGGGCATGATCCGCGCGATCCGTCCTCGGCCAACCGACCTGCACCGGATGTGCTGGGTGGCATCGGCGACGGCGTGAAGGGCCTGCGGGTCGGCGTTGTCAGGCACTTCCACGAGACGGACCTGCCGGTGAGTGCGGCGATGCAGGGCGCGATCGACGCCGCCATATCAGCGCTGCGCGAAGCGGGTGCCGAAATCGGTGAGGCGACGCTGCCGCCGCTGCAGGATTTCAACGCGGCCGGCTGGCTGATCCTGGCCACCGAGGCCTTCGCGATCCACGAGCCCTGGCTGCGCACGCGCTACCGTGACTATGGCGAGTTCCTGCGTGAGCGCCTGGCGGTGGCGGCGACGGTCTCGGGGGCGGACTACCTCCAGGCGCAGCGCCGCCGGCGGGAGCTGAACGCGGCGGTATCCGCGCAGATGGAGCGATTCGACATCCTGCTGACGGCGGCGGCGCCGGGCGAGGCGCGCCCGATCGAGCAGATGACCAAGTGGGCGAGCTTCGAGGGGCCGAACTTCACCATGCCCTTCAACCTCACGGGCCAGCCGGCGCTGGTGGTGAATGGCGGCTTCTCGCCGGCCGGGCTGCCGCTGGGCGTGCAGCTTGTGGGCGGTGCGTTCGAGGATGCGCTTGTGCTGCGCGCAGGCCATGCGGTGGAGCAGGCGATGGGCCTGGGTGCGCGTCGGCCGAAGCTGCCGGTGTGATATCATCGAACCGCGCCAGATGTGTGCGGGGCTTGTCCGTCGCGCGGGCCTGCGCGCTGCGCTAAGTTTTGGCGCAGACGAGGAGGCCACGCGATGACCGAGGATGAGAAGTCCGCTCTGCTCGCGCAGATCCATACGATGCTGGATGACCGCGCGGAGGGCGCGTACGGGCTGACCAACATCACACAGAAGCAGCACGCGCTGCAGGCCGCCTGGCTCGCCGAGCAGGACGGGCATGATGCAGCGTTGATCGCCGCCGCACTGATGCACGATATCGGACACCTCGTGCATGACCTCGGCGAGAACCCCGCCGCTGAGGGCATCGACGACCAGCATGAGGATGTCGGCAATGAATGGCTCGCCCGCGCCTTCGGGCCCGCGGTGACGGAGCCGGTGCGCCTGCACGTCGCGGCCAAGCGCTATCTCTGCGCGACGGAGGCCGACTACTTCGCCAAGCTTTCGCCCGACAGTGTGCTGAGCCTGAGCCTGCAGGGTGGCCCCATGTCGGCCGACGAGGTCGCGGCTTTCCGCGCCCTGCCGCAGGCGGAGGCGGCGGTGCAGCTGCGCCGCTACGATGAGCAGGCGAAGGTGCGCAACCGGGTGACCCCGCTTGTGGGGCACTTCATGCCCTACGTGGCCGCCTGCCTGGAATGAGCGCTACTCCGGCGTGATGCCGGCACGCGCGATCAGGTCGCGCCACATCGGCACCTCGCGCGCGACGCGGGCGGCCAGCGCTGCCGGCCCGTCGGGGCGGACGATGAAGCCGGCATTGCGCATGCGCGTGCGGTTCTCGGCATCGCCCATGACGGAGGTGGTCGCCTGGGCCAGGCGGTCGAGCACCGGCTGCGGCGTGCCCGCCGGCGCATAGGCGCTGAGGAAGGTTTCGCTGATGAAGTCCCGGTGGCCGAGCTCGGACAGCGTCGGCACATCCGGAAGGTCGAACCACCGCTCCGGCCCGGCGATCGCGACGGCGCGCAGACGCCCTGCCTGGATCTGTGCATGCGCGGAGGCGAGCGCCGTCCCACCGATCTCGGTGGTGCCCGCGAGGAGGGACTGCACCGCGAGCGCCGCGCTGCTGTGCGTCACCTGCACGAAGCGGATGCCGGTAAGCAGCGCCAGGCGCTCCCCCGCGAGATGCGGCGTGGACCCGGTGCCCGGATTGGCGAAGTGCATTCCGCCTTCGGTTGCCCGCGCGCGTGCGACGAGATCGGCGAGGCTGCGGATCGGGGACGCCGCGCCGGCCAGGAATACGTCGGGCGAGGCGCCAAGCTCGCTGATCGGCGCGAAATCCCGCACCGGGTCGTAGCCGGGATTGCGGGACAGCGACGGGTTCACGACGAAGCCGGTGGAGGCGACCAGCAGCGAATAGCCATCCGGTGCTGCGCGCGCGGCGAGGCCCACGCCGATATTGCCGCCCGCGCCGCCGCGGTTCTCGATGACCACCGGCTGGCCGAGCGCGGGCGTGAGGCCCTGCGCGAGGATACGCGCGCAGATATCCGTAGGCCCGCCGGGCCCGAACGGCACGATCAGCCGGATGGGCCGGGTGGGCCAGGATTGCGCGATGGCGGGCATGCTGAGCAAAGCCGGTGCCGCGAGCAGCGCCCGGCGCGCGATGGCTGTGCGAATTGGCGGCATGGCGCGTGATCCCCCCGTGTTTTTCGCGAGCCTGCGTGCGCAGCGCGGCCGCCGTCAAGCGCGGCCGCATACATGTAGTTGGCGATCAGAAGCGCGCGCAGACCGGATGCGTGGTGACCAGGACGGAGCGCTGGGCGAAGCGCGTGCGGTAGGCGGCCTCGACCGGTGCGAAGCGCGCACGCGCATCGGCGCCGGCGAGGATGGTCAGCGTGCGGCTCGCCTCGCGGATGATGCGGCCCTCGGGGGCGCGCCACTGGCCACGTGCCTCGGTGGCCGTCAGGCCTCCGGGGAAGGCGGGCGTGACGGTCGTGGCGAGGAAATCCTGCCAGTCACGCTCCGCCACCTCGCCGCCGAGATAGGCGGTGAGCTGGGTCATCCGCGTCGCACCCTCGCAGTCCGGCGGCGGCGCCGCGCAGGCGGCCAGCAGCAGCAGGACAGGCAATGCACGCATCATGGCAGCACCTTGCCGAGGAAGACGGTGCCTGGCAGGGCGGTCGCGTAGTAGGGCGGGATCTCGCCGAAGCCGTTGGCGCGATAGAGGGCCTGCGCCTCGGCCATGAAGGGGAGGGTGTCCAGGCAAAGCGCCCGGTACCCGCACGCCATCGCCGCCTGGCTCACCGCCGCGAGCAGCGCCTTGCCAAGACCGAGGCCGCGCGCGGCGGGAGCGACGTAGAGGCGCTTGATCTCGCCGGCCGACGTATCGTTCAGCGCGCGCAGCGCGACGCACCCAAGCGCCACCCCAGCCGCGTCGCGCGCCAGCAGCAGCGCGCCGCTAGGTGGCGCATAGGCGCCCGGCAATCCCGCGCGTTCTGCCGCAAAACCTTGGTAGCCGAGATCGACGGGCAGGGACGCTGCGTAAGCGTCGAACAGCGCGGCGACGGCGGCGATGTCGTCTTTCGTGCTGGCCTGAGCGATCCGGATGGCATCCATCGAAGGCGCGACACTCCGTCAGGCCGTGGCGAGCAGCACCACGCCCAGCGTGATCAGCGCGATGGCCACGGCATGCTGCAGCGAGATGGTCTCGTTGAACACGAAATACCCGATCAGCGCGACCACCACATAACTCGCCGCGGAGGACGGGAGGGCCACGCTCATGGGTATGCGGCGCAACGCCATGATGTAGAGCAGCGCCGAGCCGCCATACAGGCCCAGTCCCAGGATCGTCTGGATGCGGAAGAGCTGCGCGAAGAAGCTGCTGCCCTCCGCGACCGAGCCGGAGGCGCCGTATTTCAGCAGCACCTGGCCGCCGAGCGAGGTGCAGATCGCGGCACCGAGCGCGAGCCAGTAGATCATCATGGCTGCGGCCGGACGATTGTGCGAACCACGCCTTGCGGCTTGCCGTTCGCACTCATGAAAGCGCGACCGACATACTCGCCCATCACGCCGAGCACGAGGAACTGCACCCCCGCGACCAGCAGGATCACCACCATGAGCGAGGCATAGCCCGAGGGCGTGCTGCCCATCATCGCCTCGATCACCACCAGCAGCGCGACGAACAGCCCCAGCGCCCCCATCGCTACGCCTGCGATAACGGCCATTCGCAGCGGCACGACGGAGAAGTTGGTCGCGAGGTTCATCCACAGCCGCACCAGGCGCTTGACCGTGTAGTTGGACCGGCCCTCGGCGCGCGCGAAGTGCTTCACCTCGATGCTGTCCAGGCGCTGCGTCACCTGCATCAGCAGCCCGTCGATGTAGGGGTAGGGGCCGGCATACTTCACCACCTCCCGCACCGCGAGCGCGCTCATGCAGCGGAAGGAGGACAGGTAGAGTCCGGGCGGCTTGTCCATCAGCTGGTCCGCGACCCAGTTGGCGAAGCGGGAGCCGATGTTGCGCCAGCCCTCGTGCTCCTTCACCGCGTAGCGGGTGTAGACCACGTCGAAATCGCCCAGCCGAGCGTGGTCGTAGATGCGCACCACTTCCTCGGGCGGGTTCTGGAGGTCATCGTCCATGGTGATGACGTAGGCACCGCGGGCATGGCGCAGCCCGGTCATGACCGCGTTGTGCTCGCCGAAATTGCGCGCGTGCTCGATGTAGGTGACCGGCACGGTGGCGCGCGCGGCGACGTCGCGGCAGGCCTCGGCCGAATTGTCCGGGCTGCCGTCATTGACCAGGATGATCTCGAGACCGCCTTCGGGGCGCAGCTTGGACAGCGCCTCGACCAGGAGGCCGACGGTGGCGGCGCCGTTGTAGACGGGCACGACAATGCTGAGTCCGACAGGTGCGGGCAGAGTGGGTTCCATATCGTGGTCTTTCTCGTTCACGGCCGCGTCGCCACCACCAGCACGGAGCCGCCGACGGGGTAGCGAAGCCCCTGGCGCGCCAGCCAATGTTCGAGGACCGTCACACCATGCAGGCTCGCATCCAACCATGGCGGGAAGGGGGCGACGTCGCTCGCGCCTTCCGGATTGCGCGACAGAACCTTGCGCTGGAGGACCATCAGCGGCAGCAGCAGCGTGTTCCAATAGCGTGTGTCGATGGTGGTGAAGCCGACGGCGCCGAGCAACGCGCGGATACCGGGCGCGGTGAAGCGGCGCGCATTGTGGACGCGCGCGTCATGCGCGCTTTTCAGCCATTCGAAGGCGGGCAGGTTCAGGATGAGCGTCCCGCC
>JAZKFA010000255.1:0-5008 GCA_040386655.1 Pseudomonadota bacterium
CCAACACGCCGCGGCATGTCCGCGGCTACCGGGAGGGGCAGCGCCTCAGCTTTGTCCAGGCGGAGATCGTGGACTGGATGTTCATCGATGCGGAGGGACGCATGCGGGGTAATCGAACGGCCTGCGTTCTATTGGAGCAGGAGAGCGTGGCGGCACGCGAGGAGTTCCGGCGAGCTTACGGCCTCGACTGCGCGCGTGCCGCCCTTTGAGTGGTCCACAGCCTTATCCCCCACTACCGTTCTTTCCATAATATATCTTATGCGGCATCCAGATGCTGTGGATAATCTGTGCACGGGAACTCTCCCCGTCTTCTCAATGTCTTAGCGGCGCTCGTCGCCACCCGTGAGGCCGGCCATGTCCAACGCCCCCACTCCTGCGGACGCCATCACCCGCTTGCTCGCCACCATGGCGCGCCTGCGGGACCCCGTTGCCGGCTGTCCCTGGGATCAGGTCCAGAACTTCGCGACGATCGCGCCCTACACGATCGAGGAAGCCTATGAGGTTGAGGATGCGATCGCTCGCGGCGACCGTCCCGCGCTGCTCGATGAGCTTGGCGACCTACTGTTCCAGACCGTCTACCACGCGCAAATTGCTGAAGAAGAAGGATCCTTTGCCTTCGCTGTTGTCGCGGAAAGTATTCACAGGAAGATGGTCCTGCGGCATCCGCATGTCTTTGGCGACGCCGGAGCCCGCGACGCCGAGCAGCAGACCCACGCCTGGGAGGCCCAGAAGGCCAACGAGCGTTCCGCCCGCGCCGAGAGTGGCACCCTGGCCGGGATCCCCCTCGCCCTCCCTGCCCTGACCCGTGCGCAGAAGCTGACCCGCCGCGCCGGCCGGGTTGGGTTCGACTGGCCGGACGCCGCCGCCGTGCTCGACAAGCTCGACGAGGAAGTGGCCGAGCTTCGCGCCGAATTGCCCGGCGCCGACCCGGCCAGGCTGGCCGATGAGTTGGGCGACATGCTGTTCGTGCTGGCGAACCTGGCCCGCAAGCTCGACCTCGATGCCGAGGCCTGCCTGCGCGGCGCGAACCGCAAGTTCGAACGCCGGTTCGGCGCCATCGAGGCGTCTCTGGCGCGCGAGGGCCGCACCCCCACCGACGCGTCCCTGCCGGAGATGGAAGAGCTTTGGCAGCAGGCGAAACGCCAGGAGACCGACAAGCCATGATCCGCCTGCTGATCCTTGCCTTGCTACTGGCGCCGCCGGCCCTTGGCGAGACGCTGCTCGATGCCGGGAACGCGGGACAGGTGGAGCTGCGACGCCCGGACTCCGGTGCCGATGATCGGCCGCGACTTCGACTTACCCGCGCTGGACAGATCCGCTGGCAGGCGCGCGCGCGCGGGTTCGAGCTGCTGGACCCGCCGCTGCGGACGGCTGGCGACACGCCCGCGCTCACCGGCATCACCGGCTGGTCGGGTGGCGCCTATTGCTGCTGGACGCTGCATGTCTTCGCGCGCACGGCGCAGGGCCTGGCCCATCCGGGCGACATCCCGCTCGGCAAGCGGTCGCCGCAGAATTTGCGGCTTCAGGCGCCGGACAGCACGCTGATCCGCATCGCCGACCCCGCGCATGACTTCTGGGATTATGTCGGCAGCCTCGGTGCCGATATCGGACCGCTGGTGCCCTTCGCGTGGAATGGGAGCCGCCTGGCCGCCGATGGCGCCGCCATGCGCGCGGGGCCGGAATGCTCCGCGCCGCCTGCGGCCGAACCCGCGGCCTGGGCGCGCTTCGCGCCGGGGCAGCCGCATCCCGCTACAGAGCTTGCAAGGGTTGCGCTCTGCCGGGTCTATGCGGGCCAGGCAGCGGCAGCGATGCAGGTCCTTGCCGCCTTCCCCGCTGGCGAGCAGCCGCTGCGCGCCGCGACCGAGCGCCAGATGAAGGCGCGCCTCGCCTGTTCGACCAACGTCGCCGTTCTGCGACGGATCAACGGCCAAACCCCGTTGATCCCCGCGCGCTGCCGGGCGGAAGGGCCAGACCACACCGCGGTGGCGACCGTGCTTGAGGCCCGCACCGGGCGCTGAGCCCTACCGCTGGGTTCCCGGCAAAGGGATGAACTCCTCCGCATCGTCGCGGACCTTGGCGAAGCGGCCGGCCTGCCAATCCGCCTTCGCTTGCTCGATACGGTCTCGCCGAGAGGACACGAAATTCCAGAAGATGTGGCGCGGGCCATCCATCGCGGCGCCGCCCAGCAGAAGCAACCGCGCGCCGGTCTCGCCGGCAGTCAGCGTCATCGCGTCGCGCGCGCGGAACAGCAGCATCCGCCCCGCCTCGAACCGTACGCCCGCCACGTCCACGCTGCCGGAGACGATGTAGGCCGCGCGTTCCTCATGCTGGTCCGGCATCGGCACCCGCGCCCCCGGGCCGAGGATCGCATCGGCGTAGAAGCAGGGTGAGGCGCCGGGCACAGGCGAGCGCAAGCCCCAACCCTCGCCCGCGATCAGGCGCAGGCGAAGCCCGTCCTCCTCGGCGAAGGGCAGTGTCTCGGCCGCGTGGTGGGCGAAGGCGGGCGCGATCTCCTCCTGGTCCTTCGGCAATGCGGCCCAGCTCTGGATGCCGAACAGCGTGCGGGTGCGGTCGCGCGTTAGCGTGTCGCTGCGCTCGGAATGCGCGATGCCACTGCCCGCCGTCATCCAGTTCAGCGCGCCCGGCGCGATCGCCTGCTGCACGCCGAGGCTGTCGCGATGCATGATCTCGCCCTCGAACAGGTAGGTGACGGTGGACAGTCCGATATGCGGGTGCGGCCGAACGTCGAGGCCCGTACCGGTGAGGAACTCGCCCGGGCCCATCTGGTCGAAGAAGATGAAGGGGCCCACCATCTGGCGCTCTTTCGCGGGGAGCGCGCGGCGCACCTCGAAGCCGCCGACGTCGTGGGCGCGGGGGATGATCACCGCTTCCAGACCCGGCGGCGGCGGTGTTGGGGCCTGCGGTTCCTCCGCCTCGAGCCGGCTCATGCAGCGGCGTCCGGATAGCTGATGCTCACCACTTCGATCTCCTCCATCCCCGCGGGCGTGCGCAGCCGCACCGCGTCCCCGACCCGCTTGCCGAGCAGCGCACGCGCGATCGGCGCGACCCAGGAGATATGGCCGATGTCGGGTGCCGCCTCGTCCACCCCCACGATCGTGATGCGGACTTCGCTGTCGTCGGCGCGGGCATAGGTGACGCAGGCGCCGAAGAACACTTGGTCACGCTTCGTCTGGGCGCCGGGGTCGACGACCTGCACGCGCTCCAGCCGCTTGGTGATGAAGCGCACGCGGCGGTCTATCTCGCGCAGGCGGCGCTTGCCGTACTGGTAGTCCGCATTCTCCGATCGGTCGCCGAGTGCCGCTGCCCAGGACACCACCTCGACCACCTTGGGCCGTTCCTCGACCCAGAGGCGCTTGAGCTCCGCCTGCAGCGCGGCCGCGCCCGGGGCGGTCATGTAGAAGGGCGTGCCCTCCGGCAGGCCGGGCGGGCCGGCATCATCGTCGTCATCATCAGCCAAGCAGCGCGGCCCGGGCCTCGGCCCAGCTGGCCTCGTCGGGTGCGGCGATCAGGCCGCCGGTGTGGACCAGGGGCGAATAAGGCGCGCCGTCGAAGCGGGCCGAGAAGCCGCCGGCCTCGGCATGGATCAGCACGCCGGGCGCGTGATCCCAGGGCATCATCTTGTTGTACAGCAGCATGTCGGCCGCGCCCGACGCCACTAGCCGGTATTCATGCGCCGAGCACCGGTAGCCGACAGCCGAGGCGAGCCGGCCCATGTTGCCGGTGACCGTCGAGCGCGTCGGCTCCGTCAGGTAGCCCCAGGAGATCGCACCGACCATCTGCGCCAAGGGCTTTGCCGCCGCCACGCGCAGGGGCGTGCGTGCACCATCCTCACGCTCGACCCAGGCGCCCTGCCCGGCCAGTGCGATGGCGCAGTCATCGGCGAAGGGTTCGTGGATCCAGGCGGCTTCCACCACCGCGTCACGGATGGCCGCGACCATGCAGCCGAACAGCGGCACGCCGGCGGCGAAGTTCGAGGTGCCGTCCACCGGATCCACCACGAAGGCAAGGCCGGGTTCGGCCAGGCGATAGAGCAGGTCCGGGTCTTCGGCCGTCCCCTCCTCGCCCACCACCAGGCAGCCGGGAAAGATGCGGTGCAGGCCGGCGCGGATCATGACCTCCGCCGCCTCGTCGGCATCGGTGACGAGGTCGAGCGGCCCGGACTTGGTGCGGATCGCGCCGGGGACGAGGTTGCGGAAGCGCGGCAGCACCTCCGCACGGACGGCGTCGCGCAGCAGCCGCGCGACGGCGGTCGCCTCGCTGCGCGTGATCATCCGACTTCGTGCAACTGGTCGAAGCGCGCGCGGTCGGCGGCGGAGAGGCGCACCGTCAGCAGGATCGCGTCCTCGGCGTCCTGGCGATGCAGGACCTCGCCATGCGCATAGAGCCAGGCGATGCGCGCGCCATCGGCGGGCGCGACGGCGGCTTCGAGCGTCACGAGGTCGGCGGACAGGCGAGCGTCGAGGGCCAGGCGCAGCGCCTCCAGCCCTTCGCCGGTCAGCGCGGAGACGGCGATGGCGCCGTGCTGGTTGGCGCGCTCGGCGGCTTCCGGAGCACCCGGCGTGCCGTCGAGCAGGTCCACCTTGTTCAGCACCTCCACAACGCGCTCCTGCCAGTTGGCGTCGAGCGTGGGGTTCGCACCGGTCGCGAGTGCGCCGAGCACGCCGAGCACATCCTCGCGCTGGGCCGCGCTGTCGGGGTGCGAGATGTCGCGGACATGGAGGATGATGTCGGCGGCCGCGACTTCCTCGAGCGTGGCGCGGAAGGCCTCGACCAACTGCGTCGGCAGGTCCGAGATGAAGCCGACCGTGTCGGACAGGATCGCGCCGCGCCCCGAGGGGAGCTTGATCGCGCGCATGGTAGGATCGAGCGTCGCGAAGAGCTGGTCCTGGGCGTAGACGCCGGCGCCGGTCAGGGCGTTGAACAGCGTGGACTTGCCGGCATTGGTGTAGCCCACCAAGGCGACGACGGGTTCGGACTGCCGCTGGCG
>JAZKFA010000256.1:0-834 GCA_040386655.1 Pseudomonadota bacterium
ACGCTGCCAGGGATCTTCCCTGACTATCCCGCGCCGATCGTCCGCAACCGTGGCGCCGGTCGAGAATTCGCCATGGCGCGTTGGGCCAGGCCTTCCCCGCTCTCGGCAATCGAAGGGAAGAAGACGGACGCCGGCGTTACCAACGTGCGGAACACAGCACTGGCGCCGATGGCTGGACGTGCCGAACCGGTGCGTTGTCCTTTTCACCAGCTTCTAAGAGTTCGAGTTGCAGCCGGATGGTAGCCGGCCGACGGCATGGTTCGCCCTCTCGGGTCGTGGCCTCGGCGGCAAGAATGTTTCTGTGGAAGGTCAGCAACACCTCGCGCCCGCCGGGACAGAGATAAGTCTCTTGCATGGCGGGCTCCGCGACGAGGACGGCGAAAATCTTCAGGTGGCGATCACACCTTCGGCCAGTGCGAAGACCGAACTCCGCCCTGCTCTGGCGCCAGCACGATGTAGCCCCGCGCCGTCATGTGCCTGGCCAGGTGGAGCGCGGCACCAACGCCAGATCCTCCTTCAACGAGGCTGCACCGAATGGTCGTCCGCGTTCATCAAATCGGAACACATAGCCAATGTGCTGAGCTAGAGCATGCGGCGCCACCTTGCGATATTCCCGCCCATCGCGCTCCACCGTGAAGGCTGCTGGGCGGAGAAGTTGCAAGCTCATCAGCACATAGTCGACGGGGGCGGCGTGCGCTGTTGCGGGCAGGGTGGGGTGCCTCGCGCAGCAGTAGCCGCGCACCAGTTCTGCGGCCTCTTCATGACGCCCACGGTGCCTGCATTTCGTCGGCGAGCCACTTGCCTTTCGGTTGTGCTCGCGCCGATCGTGGTTCC
>JAZKFA010000256.1:844-5166 GCA_040386655.1 Pseudomonadota bacterium
CGAGGGGCTGCGTGTCGTAGACGCCTCTATTTTCCCGGTGGTGCCTTCTGCAAACATCAACATTCCAACCTTAATGGTCGCCGAGAAAATTGCGGATGCCATCCTAGCCGGGCGTTGAACATTTCTTGCGGATCGGCGCGGGCGAGGGTGTCAACAAGCACTGACCCAACGCTTACGGTCATCCGGAGAATAAGCCAGCGTGCCGCAATCAACGGGTGGAAGCCGTCAACCCACCATCGACGACGAGTTCCGTTGCGGTCACGTATTTCGCCTCGTCAGAAGCAAGGAACAGCGCGGCATGGGCCACGTCCCATCCCTCGCCCATCTGGCCGATGGGAACGGCGGCGTTGCGCTTTGCCACGAACCCCTCCAGGTCGCCGCCCGCAAATTGCTCGGCGAGCTTGGCCACCAGCGGCGTGTACATGAGGCCTGGCAGCACGCAGTTCATGCGGATGCCGCGCGGAGCATAGATAATTGCGGTTGTCTTGCTGAAATGGATCAGCCCCGCCTTGGCCGCCGAATAGGCCGCCTGGGGCTTGCCCGTGTAGCGAATGCCCGCCGTGGAGGCGATGCTGACCACGGCTCCCTTCCCCTGCTTTTGCATGATCGGCAGCACCGCGTGGCAGCAGAGGAAAGCGCTTTTGAGGTTGACGGCGAGCTGGCTGTCCCACAGCGCCTCGTCCATCTCACCGGGGATAGCGGGTTCAGACTTGCCGACATTGTTCACCAGCACGTCGATGCGGCCGAAGCGCGCCATGCAGGCCTCGACCAGCCGCGCCACCTCGGCGGAATCCGTGACGTCGCCCGTCGCGATCTCACAGGTGCCGCCCTCGTCCTGGATAATCGCCTGCGTCTCGCGCGCCGCCGCCTCGTTGATGTCCACGCCGAAGATGCGCGCGCCTTGCCGCGCGAAAAGCACCGCGATCGACTTTCCGTTGCCCCAGCCGGGGCCGACCGAGCCGCAGCCGGTCAGGAACACCACCTTGTCCGTCAGCTTGAACATGCGCGGCTACTCGATCTCGATGTTGGCGGCGCGGATGACAGGCCCCCAGAGCGCCGCCTCCTCCGCAATGAAGCGCGTCGCGCGTTCGGGCGTGGAATCGGTCACGGGCACAAAGGCGATGGCCTCCAGCGCGCGGGCAATCTCGGGCGTGGACATCGCAACGCGAGCGGCAGCGGCTAGGCGCTCCAGCCGGTCCGGCGGCGTGCCGGGGGGTGCGGCCAGGTAGTTGGCGATGCGGGTCACGATGTCGAAGCCACTCTCGCGCGCGGTCGGCACCTCGGGCACCACCGCTGAGCGCTGCTCGCCCAAGACGGAGATGATCTTGAGCCTCCCCTCGCGATGCTGCGGCAGCAGCGTCGTGAAAGCGTCCACGGCGAAGGAGATCGTACCGGAGAGAAGATCCTGGGTCAGTGGGCCCGAGCCTCGGTAGGGCACGTGCACCACATCAAGGTTGCCCACCCGTATCCGCAGCAACTCCGTCGAGAGGTGCGGGGCGCCGCCGATGCCCGAGCTGCCATAGCTGAGCCGGCCTGGCTGGGCGCGTATTAGCGCAATCAACTCGGCCAAGCTGTTCACCCCAAGCCGTGGGTTGACCGCCAGGGCGAGCGGCGTAATGCCGAGGATGGCGATGTGCGAAAATCCCGTCACGGGATCGAAGGGCGGCACGCGACGTGTGAGTGGGCCGGTGATCCCGGCCGTCGGGCTTTGAAAGATCAACGTGTACCCGTCCGGTCGGGCGCGATGCACCTCGCCCGAGCCGATGAGACCGCCCGCCCCGCCGCGATTGTCGATGACAACGGGTTGGCCGAGCGCCCGCCCGAAGGGCTCGGCAAACAGGCGCGCAAAAATGTCCGTGTTTCCACCTGGCGGGAACGCCACCACCATGCGGATGCCGGAACTGGGGAAAGGCGCTTGCGCATAGGCGGGGGCGCCCAACAATCCAAGGCCGGCCGCAGCGCGCAGGATCTGGCGCTTCCTCATGGCTTTTTCCTCTTCACCCTGCTCGCGGGGCTGACGATAGCCAAGGCCGCGCAGCCTCAGCTGTCAATGTGAGGGTCCGCCTGTCGGTCCTCTGTTGCTCGCCTGCCGCCGCTACGCTGGGTGCGATGCCCGCCCTGACGCCTCCGTGTCTCTACGAGGCTCCTGGCGGGTCGCGCGACGGATCCGCGCAACAGCTTCTCGGCGTGCGACTTGCGCGTCGAGAGGCTTGTATCGCTGCTCTTCAACCTTCATGCGGGTCATGACCATATCAGGCAGGTACAGGCCTTTTGATCCCAACATGCCCGGATTCCGGCGGCGCTCAGCCTCTCGGGTTTTTAGACCGTGCTTGAAGGCGTTCTTGTTGCCGAGTTGGGCACCGCGCACGGCGGCACTTAAGCCACGCGGAAACACGCGCGCGAGGTCACGCGCGGGCAGGCATCAAATCCGCCACAACTCGCACCGGTAGGCCTCTAGCTGGGCACTTGATGTGGGACTTATGTTGGGAACGAAGGACTATCGCCCGGAAGCCGGCGTTGGAGGCGGGGCAATGGCGGAGGGGATGGGATTCGAACCCACGAAAGGGGTTATCCCCCTTTAACGGTTTAGCAAACCGCCGCCTTCGGCCACTCGGCCACCCCTCCGCAGGAGTGGAAAACTACACGGCGTTGCAGCCCCAGCTTCTAGACGGGGGACTCACCCCCGTCAAACCTCAGCCGCCCAGATGCACCTCAAAGCCCTTAGCCGTCGCCGGCCGCGCCATCATCCGCTCGTACCAGGCGCCGACATTGGGCAGGTCGTCGAAGGGCACCATGTGCCGCTCATGCCGCCAGGCCCAGCCGAGGATGGCGAAGTCGGCGACGCTCGGCTCCCCGTCGGTCGCGACGTAGTCACGACCCGCGAGGCGACGGTCCAGCACGCCGTACAGGCGCTTCGTCTCGTCGCCATAGCGCTTGAGGCCATACTCCCGCGCGGGGCTTTCGGGCTGCTGCAGGAAGTGGTGCACCTGGCCAGGCATCGGCCCGAAGCCCCCCATTTGCCACATCAGCCATTCCAGCACCGGCACCCGCGCGCGCAGGTCGGTGGGCAGGAATTTGCCGGTCTTCTCGCCGAGATAGAGCAGGATCGCGCCCGACTCGAACACCGTGATCGGCGCGCCGCCCGGACCCTCGCTGTCGATGATCGCGGGAATGCGGTTGTTGGGGCTGAACGCCAGGAACGAAGGCTCGAACTGCTCCTTCTTGGAGATGTTCACCACCTTGACCGTGTAGGGCAGGCCCATCTCCTCCAATGCCACGCTGATCTTGCGGCCATTGGGCGTGTTCCAGGTGTGCAGTTCGATCATCGGGCGTTCCTTGGATGCGTTGGACGCAAGGGTAGCGGCTCGCGCGGCGGCGGCAAGCGGCGCTCAGCCAGGCGCATGGTCGCGGCACCAGGCGGCGACCTCCGCATGCGTCGCGAACCAGCACCCGCCCAAGGCCTTCGCGTGCGCGATCACCCGTTCCAGCACCGGCATGCGGGAGCGGTGGCCGATGTAGTGGGGGTGCATGGTCAGCAGGAACAATCCGCCCTCTGCCCAGGCGCCGTCGAGCTCCGCGATGAACACCTCCGCCACACCCGAGGGCGGAGTGTAGGGCCGCAGCGCGCTGAACCGGTGCATGTTCCAGTAGACTGCGTCGTCGCGGATCCACTCCGGCGGCAGTTCCACGATGCCCGTGGGTTCGCCGTCCGAGAGCAGCTCATACGGATCGTCATCGGCCATCAGCGAGCTGTCGTAGAGCAGCCCCATCTCACGGATGATGTCGAGCGTGCGCGGCGAGAAATCCCAGCTCGCGGTGCGCATCCCCACCGGTCGCTGTCCCGTGACCTTCTCCAGCGTCTCCGCGGCGCGGAAGGCGAGGTCGCGTTCCGCCTCATAGGGCAGCACGGTGTTGCGCTCATGGATCCAGGAATGGATGCCGATCTCATGGCCATCCTGCGCCACCGCACGGGCTTCGTCGGGATACAGCAGCGCAGAGACCGCGGGGTAGAAGAAGCTCGCGCGCACGCCCTCGCGGTCGAGCAGGCGGCGGATGCGCGGCACGCCCTGGCGGTTGCCGTATTGCCCCTGGCTGATACGCATCGGGCTCTCATCGCCATCGCGCAGCGGGATGGTGTCGTGATCCGCATCGAAGGACAGCGCAACCGCGCAGCGCGCCCCATCGGGCCAATGCGTGGGCTTGAGGCAGCGCCCTGCGCGCGCCCGGCCGGTGATGCGCCGCCAGACCGGCTCGGCCCAGGTCCAGGGCTCGCCCTCGGGGTGATTGGTCTCGCTCATGCGGGTCTCCTTGCGGCGGTGGCG
>JAZKFA010000257.1:0-5067 GCA_040386655.1 Pseudomonadota bacterium
AGAAAGACGGGGGAAAAGAATTTCCCCCGGACCCCCAATCTTTTATTTTTGGCTTCTTGGTGCCGGCCTTCCAACCGCACCATTGATAAAAATAAAAGATGAGGGTTCGGGGGAATTCCTTCCCCCGATCTGTCGTCCATGCACCCCCTCAAGCCCATCTCCCCTGTCGCGCGAACGCTCCTTGGCATCGCGTTCTTCGCCGTCTTCATCGCCGCCTGGGGCCTGGCCACCTATGGCGGCTACGTGCCCCCACTATTCCTCGCCTCGCCTGGCCAGACGCTGCGCGCGGGCTGGTCTTTGTTCACCGAGTTCGGCTTCGCCGGCGACGTCGCCATCACCCTGTTCCGCGTGGTCGGCGGCTTCCTGATCGCGGCCGTCATCGCCGTGCCGCTGGGCCTGGCCATGGGCGCGTTCAAGCCGGTCGAGGCGTTCTTCGAACCCTTCGTCTCCTTCGCGCGATATCTGCCTGCCTCGGCCTTCATCCCCCTGCTGATCCTGTGGGCGGGGGTGGATGAGAAGCAGAAGCTCTCCGTCATCGTCATCGGTTCCGTGTTCCAGCTGATCATCATGGTCTCGGTGATCGCGGGTGCGACGCGGCGGGACCTGGTAGAGGCGGCGTACACCCTGGGTTCGAGGCCGGGGGGGATCATGCGGCGGGTGATCGTGCCCTCGGCCGCGCCGCAGGTGATGGAGACCCTGCGCCTGGTGCTCGGCTGGGCCTGGACCTACGTGATCGTGGCCGAGTTGATCGGCGCGCAATCGGGCATCGGCCACATGATCATGGACAGCCAGCGCCTGCTGGACACCGGCCAGATGATCTTCGGCATCGCGGTCATCGGGGTCATCGGGCTGGTGACGGATTTCTGCTTCAAGGCGATGAACCGGGCACTGTTTCCCTGGGCCGCGTTGTGAGGCGCGTCGCACTCGCCGTGCTGCTGCTCGCCCTCGCGCAAGGAGCGCATGCCTTGACGCCCACCCCCGTGCAGGAAGTGCATTTCGACGGCTGGCACGCGCGGCTGGACGCCGCCGCGCGCGCGACCATCGCGCGCATCGCGGCCGACCCGCCGAACGGGCGCTGGTACGTGGCCGCCGGCTATACCGACGCCTCGCACTCGGTGGCGGAGGGGCGGGACCTCGCGCAGTCCCGCGCACGCGCCGTGGCGGCGGAGCTGGTGCGGCTGGGCGTGGCACCCGCGCTCATGCATGTGCGCGGCGATGACGGCGCGCCGGTGAGCGACCCGCCGGGCGCGGTTGGGGACCGCAGGTCCAACCGCGTCGCGATCTGGATCTGCTACGCCGATGCGCCGGTCTGCGCCGATGTCTGGCGCCGCGCGCGATGAGCCGTCAGACGCTGCACATCCATGGCGTGACGCGCACCTTCCCCGCGCAGGGGAAGGGCGCGCCAACACTCGCGTTGCAGCCAACCAACCTCACCGTCGCCCCCGGCGAATTTGTCGCGATCCTGGGGCCTTCGGGGTGCGGGAAGTCAACGCTACTGCGCATCGTGGCAGGCCTCGACGTGCCCACCGGCGGCAGCCTCGCACTCGACGCCGCACCGATCCGCGGCCCGGGCCCGGAGCGCGGGATGGTGTTCCAGTCCTACACGCTGTTCCCCTGGCTCACCGTCGCGGAAAACATCGCCTACGGCCTGCGGGAGCGTGGCGTCCCCGTAGCCGAACAACGCGCCACCGTCGCCCGCTTCATCGCGCGCACGGGCCTCGCGGGGTTCGAGAACCACTGGCCGAAGCAGCTTTCGGGGGGGATGCAGCAGCGCACCGCGCTGGCCCGCGCGCTGGCCAACGACCCTGAAATCCTGCTGCTCGACGAACCCTTCGGCGCGCTGGATCACCAGACGCGGGAGCTGATGCAGGAGCTGCTGCTGGAGATCTGGCAGGAAGCCGATACTCTTGAAGAATCCGGCTCCGCCGGGGGGCGCAAGACCGTGCTGTTCGTCACCCACGACATCGACGAGGCGATCTTCCTCGCCTCCCGCGTGCTGGTGATGTCCGCCCGGCCCGGACGGATCAAGTCGGAGGTGCCGGTGCCGCTGCCCTATCCGCGCGAATGGACGGTGAAGACCACGCCGGAATTCGCCGCCCTCAAGGCGCGGCTGATGGGCGACATCCGCGAGGAAGTTCGCAAGTCGATCGGGTGAGGCTCAACACATCGGGGCGCGCCCTTTGCGCGTCCTGCAACAGCCAGGCGCGTTAGGGCAAGACAGCTCCCTAATTCAACCGCTCGATGTTGTTCCGCTCCACCACTTCCTGCCAGCGGGCGACCTCCGTGCGCACATGGGCCGCGAAGCGTTCCGCCGGCCCGCCCTCCGGCCGCACGCCGAGGTCGCGCAGGCGCCGCTGCACCTCGGCATCGGCATTGGCCTCGTTGAGGATGCGGTTCAGCCCGTTGACGGCAGCCAGGGGCGTGCCGGCCGGCGCCATGAAGCCGAACCAAGGCTCGACCACGATGTCGGGCACGCCGGCCTCGGCGAAGGTCGGCACATCGGGCAAGGCGGGATCGCGCTCGCGACCCGTCACCGCGATGGCGCGGATCTGGCCGGCGCGAATCGCCCCGATCTTCGTCGGCACGTTCTCGATCATCACCTGCACCTGGTTCGCCAGCAGCGCCTGCAGCGCCGGTGCCCCGCCGCGGAAGGGCACATGCACCAGGCCCAGCCCGAGCCGGCCGTTCAGCAGCTCCGGCGTCAGGTGATTCGATGAGCCGAAGCCCGAGGAGCCGTAGTTTACCCGCCCCTGATTCGCCCGCGCCCAGGCGATGAATTCCTGCAAGTTCGTGGCGGGATTGGAGGGATGGACGGCCAGCGCATTCATCACGCTGCCGCTCCAGTACACAGGCACCAGGTCGCGTTCGATATTGTAGGGCATGCGCGCGTAGATCGCGGGATTGATCGCGCAATTGCCGATCGTGCATTGGCCCAGCGTGTAGCCATCGGGCGCGCTGCGAGCGACAGCCTCCATGCCGATATTCCCGTTCGCGCCGGACCGGTTCTCAACCACGAACGGATGCGGCGAGCCGCGGCTTGCGCGGTCGGCCAGGATGCGCGCGACCAGGTCGGAGGCCCCGCCCGGCGGAAAGGGCACGATGATGCGGACGGGCCGGTCGGGCGCCCAGTTCTGGGCGGCGGCAGGCAGGGCGAGCAGCCCGGCGACGAGAATGGTGGCGATCCGGCGCAGCATGGGTAGTCCTCCCGGTGTTCTTCTTGGCCGCGAATCTGCCCGTCGGCGCCCGCCTCCGCAACCGCTACGGCGCGCCCTTATTCCTGAGTCACACCCGCCGCGCGGATCACCACCCCCCAGCGCTCGACCTCGCGCTCCACCAGCACCTGAAGCGCCGCCGGCCCGCGCTGCTCGGGTGCTGCGGGGATGGAGCCGAGCGCCTCGATCCGCGCGCGCAGGGCCGCGTCGTCCAGCGCGAGGTTCAGCGCATCGGCCAGGCGGCGGACCACCGGCTCGGGCGTGCCGCGGGGGGCGAAGATCGCGTTCCAGCCCTGGAACAGGAACTCCGGCGCGCCGGCTTCGGCCGCGGTCGGCACGCCCGGCGCCTGGGCACCGCGGGTGGTGCCCGCGATCAGCAGCCCGCGCATCGTCCCCGCCTGGATCTGCGGCACGGCGGCGGGCGCGAGCAGGCAGGCGCTGTCGATCTGGCCCGCGACCACGTCGTTCATCGCCGGCCCCTCGCCGCGGTAAGGGATGAAGTTCACGGGAACGCCGGTGACGTGGCGCAGCAACTCGCAGGCGAGGTGGTTGGTCGACCCAACGCCCGCGTGCCCGTTGGACACCGTGTTGGGCCGCGCCCGCGCGAGTGCGGCGAATTCGGCGAAGGTGTTCGCGGGAAGACCGTTGCGCACGACAAAATACAGCGGCGTCCCGGCGATCAGCCCCACCGGCGCCAGCGTGCGCGGATCATAGGCGATCGAGCGGTAGATCGAGGGCGCGGCCGAGTGACTGCCCAGGCTGCCGACCGTCAGCGTATAACCATCCGGGGCCGCCTGTGCGCCGCGCGCACCGCCGCTGGTCCCGCCGGCGCCGGAGACATTCTCGACCACGATACGCTGGTTCAGCGTGCGCGACATGTGGTCGGCGACGATGCGCGCGAGCACATCCGTCGCACCGCCCGGCGCGAAGACCACGATCATGGTGATCGGTCGCGCCGCAGGGTCCTGCGCGCGCGCAGGAAGGGCCACAAGCAGCGCCGCCAGCGCCATGACCAAGGCTTTCATCCGCCGATCCTCCCGCGCCGCCTCGTGCACCGGGCAGCCTGAGGGTGAGGGAAGCCCATTCCGCGGCGCATGGTCAAACCGCGCCAACCCGGTCTAGCCTTCGTGCAACGAAGAACGGGAGGAACACACATCATGCACCGCAGGACCCTGCTGGCCGGCGCCGCCGCGCTGCCGACATTCCAGATCCTGCCCGGCCGAGCGCAGGGCAACATCTCCGACGGCGTCGTCAAGATCGGCATCCTCAACGACATGACCGGCGTCTTCTCCGACCAGCAGGGCATGGGCGAAGTCGTCGCGGCACGGCTCGCGGTGGAGGATTTCGGCCCCCGCGTGCTCGGCGCCCCGATCGAGCTGACCCATGGCGACCTGCTCAACCGCGCCGATGTCGGCATGGCGATCGCGCGGCGCTGGTACGACCAGGAGAAGGTCGATGCGATCTTCGGGCTGGGCAATTCCGCCGTGGCACTGGCCGTGCAGGGCCTGTCGCGCGAACGCCAGCGGGTGAACCTCTCGATCTCGGCCGGTACGACGGATCTGACGGGCAAGGATTGCTCGCCCTTCGGCATCCACTGGGTCTACGACAACTACTCCGCGGCGAAGGGCCCGGTCACCGCGCTGGTCCAGCAGGACCGCAAGCGCTGGTACCTGATCGTCACCGACTACGCCTTTGGCCATTCGCTGGAGGCCAATGCGCGGGAGATCCTGGGCGGGCTCGGCGGCACGGTGGTGGGCGCGGTGCGCGCGCCGCTGGGCGAGACCGACTACTCCTCCTACCTGGTGCGCGCGGCATCCTCGGGTGTGATACCCCCGGGAGGCGCGGCCGCGAGGCG
>JAZKFA010000257.1:5077-7310 GCA_040386655.1 Pseudomonadota bacterium
CATCCTCGGGCGCGCAGGTGGTGGGCATCTGCGCCGGCGGTGCGGACGCCATCAACATCGCCAAGCAGATGGGCGAGTTCGGCCTGTTCCGGCGCGGCATCACGCCCGCCGCGCTGAACTGGTCGCTGACCTCGGTGCGCTCGGTGGGTCTCGAGACGGGGCAGGGCATCGTCTATGCCGAGAGCTACTACTGGGACCAGACGCCGGAAACGCGCGCCTTCTCCGCCCGCTTCGCGCGGCTGCACGGGCGGCCGCCGACCTCCTTCCAGGCCAGCTCCTATGGCGCCGTGATGCACTACCTCAAGGCCGTGCAGGCGGCAGGCACGGATGCCGCACCGGCCGTGATGGCCAAGATGCGGGAGCTGCCGATCAACGACTTCATGACCAACAACGGGTCGCTGCGCGCAGATGGCCGCGTGATGCGGGACGTTTATCTGATGCGGATCAAGGCGCCCGCCGCCTCGCGGGGGGAATGGGATCTGTGCGAGGTGGTCTCCCGCATCCCGGCCGAGGACGCCTTCCGCCCGATGGCCGGCGGCGGCTGTCCGCTGGTGCGCTGAGAACGCGGACCGCCTTTAGTTAGGCGTTCCGCCACTGACCTGAGCGAGGTGAAAGCGGGCTCTGCCTCACTCAGGCGGCGGCAGTGCTCCTCGCCTTGTTCATCGTCATCGGCATGCCGCGACCGGTGCGAATCATCCGCAGGCATCGACAGTCGGATGCGCATCAATGATGGCGCAGCGTCCCAAGGTGCCCGGCAAGGTCGGGTTTCCTCGCTGGCCCTTGCTCAGGACACTGTTGGGCACCCAATCATTTCGATCACGAATTAGCGAGAAGGAATGCCAGCCGGCCGAAAACAAAGCGCTGTTAAGCTCATAAATAATACAAACCACAAGAAACTAGATTATGGCCGCCGAGGTTAGCAATTCGGCATGCGGTTGCACTGCGGATTGAGATACGACCATTTGGCGACATTGAAGCACTTGGAAGCCGAAACGATTCCAGGTCCCCAGCTCGCAGAGTTAGGAATCAAAGGATTAAAGTTCGTTTGCAATTTTTGCACGGAACGGGATGTTAAGCGCGCTCCGCGAGTAAGCTGTCATTCTGTTATTTATCAGGCGCTTGCCTGCATCTGGCGTGCAATTGCTCCCGTTGTGTCTGAGAGAGGAATGAATCCTCTCCTCACAACCAGGAGACAGGACCATGCCGAAGATTATCGCGCCCGTGCTCATGACACTTGTCCTTGCCTCGAGCCTGATGGCCTGCTCCCGCCGATCCGAGACCATCAGTGATTCCGGCACGGCCGTCGGCGGCGGGTCCGGGAGCGAGACCAGCACGAGTTCCACAAACACCACCAGCGGCGGCACGGTCGTGGCCGGCGGCACGGGGGGAACGGGCGGCAACGGCACGGGCGGCACCGGTGGAACAGGTGGGACCGGCGGCACCGGCGGCACCTCGACCAGCGTCGCCGGCCGCGTTCTGGGCAATAATCTGGAGACCGTTGGCGACATCAGCGTGGCCGGCCTGACGCTCACCGGCAACGGCACCGCCGGTGGCGGCCCGGTCCAACTCGCCATCCTCTCGCCCGAAGCCGCGGGTACCGGCCCCGTCTCTGTCTCCGTGCTGTCCGGCACGCCCACCGTTGCCCCGGCCCAGGATGGGCTGGTCGGCGCCACCGACGGCATGCTGGGCGGCCTGGTCCGCGTGAACGTCGCCGGCGCACAGCTGGTGGGCGGCGCGGCCGGGTCCAGCCCCCTGGTCAGCGTCGGCGCGCTCTCGCCCACCGCGCAGCCCAACGCACCCGTCACGGCAAACCTGCTGACCGGCAGCACCGCCGGCCCGCTCGCCCCGGTCACCGGCCTGGCCACCAACACCGTCTCCGTCGTTACCGGTGCCACCGGCTCGGGCACCCTGCCCGGCGGCGTGATCTCCACCGCCAGCACCGCTGTAGCCCCGGTCACGCGCGTGGCCGGCGGAGCCGTGAACCAGGTGACCGCCATCGCCACGCCGGTGCTCACCACCATCGGCAGCACGGCCACCGCACCGACGGCCGGCACGGGCGGGGTCACCAGCCTGGTCGGCAGCACCGTGACGACGACGGCCGCTGTCGCGGTCCAGGGCACACTGTCCACGACGACGAGCGGCCTGTTGCGCCGCTGAACGGCCCGCGCGGGCGGAGGCACGTCCCTTCGCCCGCGCGGCGCCCAATCCAGCAAGCTGGCCGCGGACGCAGGGT
>JAZKFA010000258.1:0-14445 GCA_040386655.1 Pseudomonadota bacterium
GCGCAGACCCCCGCCACAGGTGGCGGCTACCGCATCCGCTTCTTCCTGCCGGCTTCGCTGCGCAACCCGCCCCCGCCCAATGATTCCTCCGTCGAGATCGTCACCGTGCCGGCCGAGACCGTCGCCGTCCTGCGCTACACCGGCTCCACCGGTCCCGACGCGGTTGCCGATGCCCGTGCGCGCCTGATCGCTGCCCTGCCTGCCTCACGCTGGCGCGCGGCGGGCGAACCCTTCTCCTGGTTCTACGACCCGCCCTGGACGCTGCCGCCGCTGCGCCGGAACGAGGCGGTGGTGCCGGTGCGCCCCGCCGATTGACCGCGTGTGCCGGCGCCGTCAGCCTGCCGCGCATGACGATCCTGGCCGCCGACACGGACTACCCCCGCGACTTCCTGGGCTATGGCGCGACCCCGCCCGATCCCCGCTGGCCGGGCGGAGCGAAGCTCGCTCTGTCCTTCGTGCTGAACTACGAGGAGGGCAGCGAGAACACCGTCCTCAACGGCGACGCGGGCAGCGAGCAGTATTTGCACGAGGTCCCCGGCGGCCCGCCCGTGTTGGGCGAGCGTAACCGCACGGTCGAGTCGCAGTTCGACTACGGCGCGCGAGCCGGCGCCTGGCGCGTGCTACGCGCCTTCGCAAAGCACGACATGCCGATCACCATCTACGCCGTCGGCCTCGCGCTGGAACAGAACCCCACCATCGCCGGAGCCTTCGCCGAGGCCGGCCATGAAATCGCCAGCCATGGCTGGCGCTGGATCGACTATCACGGGGTTCCCGAGGCCATCGAGCGTGCTGAGATTGCCCGCTGCGTCGAGACCATCACTGATCTCACCGGGCAGCCGCCGGTCGGCTGGTACACCGGGCGCATCAGCCCGAACACGCGCCGCCTGGTCGCGGAGCATGGCGGCTTCCTCTACGATTCCGACGCCTATGATGACGACCTGCCGCACTATGTGACGGCGGCGGGCAAGCCCCATCTGGTCATCCCCTACACGCTGGACGCGAACGACATGAAGTATGCGGTCCCCCCGGGCTTCTCCTCGCCCGACGGGTTCGAGCGCTACCTGACCGACGCCTTCGACACCCTGCTCGCCGAAGGCCGCGATGGCGCGCCGCGGATGATGTCGGTGGGCCTGCACGGGCGCATCATCGGGCGGCCGGGGCGGGCCGCGGCGCTCTCGCGCTTCCTTGCCCACGTCGCCGCACAGCCCGACGTCTGGGTCTGCCGCCGCGCCGAGATCGCGCGGCATTGGTGGGCGAACCACCCGCCGGCGCCCTGATGGCCAAGCAGCGGGCGGACCAGGCGCTGGTGGAACGTGGCCTGGTGGAAACGCGTAGCCGGGCGCAGGCGCTCATCCTTGCGGGCAAGGTGTTTTCCGGAGACCAGCGCATCGACAAGGCGGGGCACCAGGTCGGCGCGGATACGCCGCTCAGCCTCCGCGGGCAGGATCATCCCTGGGTATCACGCGGTGGGCTGAAGCTGGACCACGGCCTGGCTCATTTTGGACTGAACGCGGCCGGTCGCGTGGCGCTGGATATCGGCGCCTCGACCGGTGGCTTCACAGACGTGCTGCTGCATCACGGAGCGCGGCACGTCTATGCCGTGGATGTCGGACATGGGCAGCTGGACTGGAAGTTGCGCAACGACCGACGCGTCACCGTGCTCGAACGCACGAATGCGCGCCGACTGACGCCAGATCTGATCCCGGATCTAATCGATGCGATCGTGTGTGACGCCGCCTTCATCGGTCTGCGTGTGGTGCTGCCGGCGGGATTGGCGCTTGCAGCGCCGGGTGCGTTCGCCTGCGCACTCATCAAACCGCAGTTCGAAGCGGGGCCGGATCAGGTCGGCAAGGGCGGCGTCGTGCGGGACGCCGCGGTTCACGCTGCGGTCTGCGCTTCGATAGAGGCTTGGTGGGCGGGATTGCCGGGCTGGCGGGTGCTGGGTGTGACCGAAAGCCCGGTCACAGGCCCCGAAGGCAACCGGGAATTCCTGATAGGAGCCGTCTACCGGGACTGATGGACCGCTGGGCGCGCCACTTCGGCCAACAGGGCCCAGACGCGGTCGGCATCCATCACCGCCTCGGGGTCGTTCAGCAGACGCTCAATTTCCGCGAGCTTTTCCTCGCGCTTACGATCCAGAACCAAGTCGCTCATGACCAGGCGATTCCTCTATGCCGGGGGCCGCACGCCGTTCCCACAAGCTGCATATGCAGTGATGAACAAGGCGGAAACACGCTGATCCCAAGGCAGTTTCAGCCAGCAGCTACTCAGAACGAGGACGTGACCGCGGCGGCGAGAGAGGCGTTCTTGGCTGCGGGATGCAACGGATTGCGGAAACGCAATTCGCCGCCCGGCGCGGCGTCGGGTTCGGCCAGCCCGTAGAGTTCCATCCGCGAGGCGCAGGTGATCGCGACCAGCGGCCGCGCGGCCGGGTCGGTCAGGAAGCGCCGCGCCGCGCCTTCCAGCTCAAGCGTGGAGCGCAGCGCTCGCCACTCGGCGCGATCGAGGTCATCGAGGAACATCGCCAGGATTCCCGGCTTGCGCCCCGACAGCCGGGTTGGCGCAGCGATCGCCATGCGCCGGCAGACGGCGGCGGAGATCTCGTCCTCGCGCCCGGCGCGGGCGGCCATCACGAAGACGGCGCGCCCCTCGGCGGCGGTGGTGACGGCCAGGTGTGCCTCGCGCCCGAACTGGGCGCGCAGCTGCGCCGACAGACCCGGCGTCGCCTGGGCGCCGGCGAGCACCAGCGGGTCGAGCTTCAACACCGCGCCCGCGCTGTGGTCCTGGCGCTTTTCCGCCTGCAACAGGTCCGTGATGCGCTGGTGCAGCTCGGCCAGCTGCTGGCCGGAGGTCACGCCCTCCGGCAGCGTCATCTTGAGCAGGTAGCGGCCCGGGTGTGCGGCGAGCCAGGTCTGCAATTCCGGGTTGATCCGGTCGACCAGCGCGTACCAGTCGCCCTTGTGCAGCGGGCGGCCTTCCTCGGCGGAGATGGTCTCGCAGGCGATCTCCGCCTCGACTCCGTCGCGCTCGATGGTGAGGTCGTGCGCGGCCTCATCGAGCAGGCCGCAGAACCGCACCGAAAAGCCACGCGCCTTGTGCAGGGCGGCGGTGCGGACGAGATGGAAAATGGGCACCAGGGTCGCCTCGCCTTCGAGCGCGGCCTCGACCTGGTCCTTCAGGCGTCGGCGAGGCGCGGGCGGTAGCGCGGTGGCCAGCGCCGCGACACCGCGTGCGAAGTCGCCGATGCGGCGCTCCGCGGCACCGGCGGGTTTCGCCGCCCGCGGGTCCGCGACGCGCGCGAGGGCGAATTCCAGCGCATGGCGTTGCTGTGCAGCGCGGCCCTGCAAGGCACCGGACTGCGTGCGGCGGCTGAGTTCCGCCAGGCGTTTTTCGAAAACACGGGTGCCGCAAAGGCGAAGGAAGCCGGAGAGCGCCTGGCCGGCGGGTGGCATGTCATCCACTGCGCATATTCCTTGCTCGCCGCGACGCCCGCATGCCACCGGACTCGGTCCGGTGGCGCGTCACCGTGTCATGCTGCTTTGCAACAGAATGTGCACTTGTCCGAGTGCGGCCGTCAAGTATTCACCGAAGCTTCAGTTCCGGGGCAGCCGCGCAACTTCCGGTGCATCCGGGTTCTGAGCGCGGTGGCGCAGCAGATGGTCCGCGAGCACGCAGGCCAGCATCGCCTCGCCCACCGGGACGGCGCGGATGCCCACGCAGGGGTCGTGCCTGCCCTTGGTGACCACCTCGACCTCCTCTCCCGCCCGGTCCACGGACAGCCGCGGTGTGAGGATCGATGAGGTGGGCTTGACCACGAAGCGCGCGATGATCGGCTGCCCGGTCGAGATGCCGCCCAGGATGCCGCCGGCATGGTTGGACAGGAAGCGCACGCGGCCATCGGGATCCATGCGCATTTCGTCGGCATTGCCCTCACCGGACAGCGCCGCCGCGCTGAAGCCGTCACCGATCTCGACACCCTTGACCGCGTTAATGCCCATCAGCGCGGAGGCGATCTCGGCATCCAGCTTGGCGTAGATCGGCGCGCCGAGGCCAGGCGGCAGGCCGGTCGCCTCCAGCTCGATGATCGCGCCCAAGGATGAGCCGGCCTTGCGTGCCTCCAGCAGCAGCGCCTCCCAACGGATGGCAGCACTGGGGTCGGGGCACCAGAAGGGGTTGCGCTCCACCTCGGCCCAGTCCCAGGCGGAGCGGTCGACAGCGTCGCCACCGATGTTCACCAATGCTCCCCGCAGCGCCACACCGGCGCCCAGCACTTTGCGCGCGATCGCACCGGCGGCGACGCGCATCGCCGTCTCCCGCGCGGAGGACCGGCCGCCGCCGCGATAGTCGCGCACGCCGTATTTGAGTTCATAGGTGATGTCCGCGTGGCCGGGGCGGAAGCGATCCTTGATCTCGCCGTAGTCGCGGGAACGCTGGTCCTCATTGTCGATATGCAGCGCGATCGGCGTGCCGGTGGTCATCCCGTCCATCACGCCCGAGAGGATGCGGACGGAATCGGGTTCCTGGCGCTGGGTGACGAACTTGCTCTGCCCGGGACGGCGGCGGTCGAGAAAGGGCTGGATGTCGGCCTCAGACAGCGCGATGCGCGGAGGCACGCCATCGACCACGCAGCCGATGGCGGGCCCATGGCTTTCGCCCCAGGTGGTGACGCGGAACAGGTGGCCGAAAGTGTTGTGCGACATGGTCGATGAAGGCGCGGGAGCAGCCCCTGGGCGCCTCAGCCTTTCTCGATCGTCAGGTCCGGCGCGTCGGGGTGCTTCATCCCGATCACGTGGTAGCCGCAATCCACATGGTGGACCTCGCCGGTCACACCCGTCGACAGCGGTGAGAGAAGATACAGCCCGGCGCCTCCGACCTCATCCAAGGTGACGTTGCGCTGCATCGGCGCGTTGTACTGGTTCCACTTGAGGATGTAGCGGAAGTCGCCGATGCCGCTGGCCGCCAGCGTCTTGATCGGACCGGCGCTGATGGCGTTCACCCGCACGGCGTCGGGGCCGAGATCAGCGGCCATGTAGCGCACGGAGGCTTCCAGCGCGGCCTTGGCCACACCCATGACATTGTAGTGCGGCACCCATTTCTCGGCGCCGAGGTAGCTGAGCGTGAGCAGGGACCCACCCTCGTTCATCATCGCTGCCGCACGGCGCCCCGTCGCGGCGAAAGAGTAGCAGGAGATGTCGAGCGCCTGGAGGAAGGCCTCCCGCGGGGTGTCGATGAAGCGCCCGCGCAGGAACTGCTTGTCCGCGAAGCCGATGGCATGGACCAGGAAATCGAGCTTGCCCCACTTGGCCTGCAGGGCGGCGAAGGTGCGGTCCAGATCCTCGTCCGAGCCCACGTCGCAGGGCAGCACGATGTCGGAGTTCACGCTGGCGGCCAGCGGGCGCACCCGCTTTTCCAGCGCCTCGCCCTGGTAGGTGAAGGCTAGCTCCGCGCCCTGAGCGGCCACGGCGCGGGCAATGGCCCAGGCAATGGAACGGTCGTTCGCCACCCCCATGATCAGCCCGCGACGGCCCTGCATCAGGGTGCCGGTCGGCAAGGAGGTCATCGGGGTCGCGTCGTTCATGGCGCCGGAGGTCTCGCCTGGTTGTAGAGCAGGAGCTGTGGTGGCACATGCGCCATACCCGCTTCAATCATAGAAGACTACCCAGGATACCACATGACCCCGACCGCCGAGGACCCGATCGCCCTGTTCGCCACCTGGATGGCGGAGGCGACGGCGTCCGAACCCAATGACCCGAACGCGATGTGCCTGGCCACCAGCACGCCGTCCGGGGCGCCCTCGGCGCGGATGGTGCTTCTCAAGGACGTCGATCCCAGGGGCTTCGTCTTCTACACCAACCTCGAGAGCCGCAAGGGTGGGGAGCTGGCGGCGAACCCGCAGGCGGCGCTCTGCTTCCACTGGAAGACGCTTGCGCGCAGCGTCCGGGTCGAGGGGCGGGTCGAGCCGGTCGAGGCTGCCGAGGCGGATGCCTACTACGCGTCGCGTGCGCGCGGGTCTCGCATCGGCGCCTGGGCCAGCCGTCAGTCGCGGCCGCTCGAATCGCGCTTCGCGCTGGAAAAGCGCGTGGCCGAGATCGCCATGACCTACCCCGTGGGCGAGATCCCGCGCCCCGCCTTCTGGTCCGGCTTCCGGGTGGTGCCGTCGCGCATCGAGTTCTGGCGCGACATGCCCTTCCGCCTGCATGAGCGCCGCGTGTTCCACAGCGCGCCCACCGGCTGGTCGATCGAGACGCTCTACCCGTGAGCATCCCGCCGGGGCAGGCGGCGGTGGCGGCGTTCCTCGAATGCCTCACCGGCGCGGCGCCGGTCGAGACGCATATCAGCGCGATCTATGTCGGCGCCGATGTGGCGCTGAAGATGAAAAAGGCGGTCGCCCTCGGCTTCCTCGACTTCACCGCGCTTGGAGCACGCGAACGCTTCTGCCGGCGCGAGCTGGCGCTGAACCAGCCCGGTGCCCCGGCGCTGTACCGGGACGTGGTGCCGGTCACCCGCGCGGCGGACGGCGCCCTGCAGCTCGGCGGCGAAGGGGAGGTGGTGGAATGGGTGCTGCGCATGGCGCCGCTGCCGCCCGAGGCCTTCCTCGACGCGCTCCCCGAACTCTCCCCTGCCCTGCTCGATGCCACCGCTGATGCCGTGGCCGCGCTGCATGCGGCCGCGCCGCGGCGGGATGGCGATGCGCCGGCCGCGATGGAGCGGGTGATCTCGGGCAACCGCGCAGCGGGCGTTGCGGCCGGGCTGCACCTCACCGACTGGCGGCCGGAGCTGCTGCTTTACCGGCTCGCGCCCAAGCTGCGCGCGAGGGTGGCGGCGGGCTTCTTCCGCCGCTGCCACGGCGACCTGCACCTGGGGAATCTATGCCTGATCGAGGGCCGGCCGACGCCTTTCGACGCGCTGGAATTCGATGAGGACCTGGCCACCATCGACACCGGCTACGACCTCGCCTTCCTGCTGATGGACCTGGAGCACCGGCACGGCCGCACGGCGGCGAACCGCGTGTTCAACCGCTACGTGGGCGTGGCCGAGGATAGCGGCTTTTTCGCCGCACTGCCGTTGTTCCTGTCGTTGCGCGCCGTGATCCGCGCCCATGTGGAGGCGCGGCGTGGCCATGACGCCGGGCCATATCGCGAGGCCGCACTGGGCTACCTCGCGCCCGCGCCGCCACGCCTGGTCGCCATCGGCGGGTTGCAGGGCAGCGGCAAGTCGCACCTGGCGCGCCTGATCGCACCGGAGATCGGCGCGGCGCCCGGCGCGCTGCTGCTGCGCACGGACGAGATCAGGAAGCGCCTGCACGGCGTCGCACCGGAAACCCGGCTGCCCGCCGAGGCGTACCGGCCGGAGGTTTCGGCGAAGGTGCATGAGACCCTGTTCGCGCAGGCCGCAGCCGCGCTCGCGGCGGGGCACAGCGTCATCGCCGATGCGGTCTGGTACGACCAGGCGATGCGCGCAGCGGTCGAGGCGGTGGCACGGGTCAATGGCGCACATTTCGCCGGCCTGTGGCTGGAGGCGCCGCTGCCGGTGCTGCACGCGCGCATCGGGGCGCGGCGCGACGATGCCTCGGATGCGGATGCGGCGGTGCTGGCACGCACAGCGATGGCGGATTCGGGCCCCATCGCCTGGCATCGGCTGGACGCGACCGATGCCGGGTTGTGCAACACCGCACTCGCACGCGTCACCAGCTGACGCGGCGTATACAGCGAAACCCTTGCCTTCCGGGCGAACCTCTCGCGATAGTTCGGAACACTCGCCCAACGGGAGAACCGCCATGGCCTATCGTCGTCTGCTGCTGCCGCTCACCGGCACTGCCGCCGGTGAATCAGCACTCGCCACCGCGCTGATCACCGCGCGTATCTGGCAGGCGCATGTCCACTGCCTGCATGTCCGCGTGGATGCCCGCGACGTCGCCCCGCTCGCCGGCGAGGGCCTGTCCGGCGCCATGATCGAGGAGATGATGGCCGCGACCGAGCGCGAGAGCGGCGATCGCGCCGGCCGCGTGCGCGGCCTGTTCGAGCGCTTCGCCTCCGCCGCCGCTGGCGTGACGCTCGCCGAGGACCCCGACACCGCGGCCAAGGCCGATGCGCCCACCCTGTCCTTCTCCTCCGTCGCGGGGCGGGAGGAAGAAGTGGTCGCGCAGCAATCGCGCCTGTACGACATCGCCGTCGTGCCGCACCCCGAGGCGGGGGAGGATGTCTCCTCCTCCGACGCGCTGCACGCGGTGCTGTTCGATTCCGGCCGCCCGGTGCTGATCGCGCCGCGCGAGGCGCCGAGCGATATCGGAAACCGCGTCTGCATCGCCTGGAACGGCACCGCCGAGAGCGCTGCCGCCGTCGCCGCGGCCCTGCCCTGGCTGCACAAGGCCACCGCCGTGCGCATCCTGACCGCGGCCGAATACCAGCGGCGCGGTCCGCCGGCAGAAGGCATCCAGACCTACCTGCGCTGGCACGGCATCGCTGCCGAGATCACCACCTTCAAGCCGATGACGCGCGAGGTCGGCGCCGGCCTACTGGGTGCGACGCGCGACTTCGGCGCGGACCTGCTGGTGATGGGCGGCTACAGCCATTCGCGGCTGCGCCAGCTGATCCTGGGCGGCGTGACCCGCCACGTGCTGGAGAATGCCGACATCCCCGTGCTGATGTGCCGCTAGCCATCATCACCGGGGCACGATGACCGCCATGGCCTTCGCGCTATGGCGGCCATCCGGGGCGCGTCCTATCTGATCGCCAACGGTCGCCCAAGCGTGCGACCACGGAGACAGACATGATCGAGCACCGTCCGTTCGCCAGCCTTGGCAAGGCCAGTTTCGGCTGGCTGAACGCCAACCACCATTTCTCCTTTGGCCATTACCGCAACCCCAAGCGCGACAGCTGGGGCAAGCTGCGTGTGTGGAACGATGACGAGATCGCCGCCGGCACCGGCTTCGACCCGCACCCGCACCGCGACATGGAAATTATCACCTATGTCCGCGAGGGCGCCATCACACACCAGGACAGCTTGGGCAACGAAGGCCGCACCGAGGCGGGCGACGTGCAGGTGATGTCGGCCGGCAGCGGCGTCGTCCACGCCGAGTACAACAAGGAGCCGATCACCACCCGCCTGTTCCAGATCTGGATCGAGACGGATGAGCGCGGCGCCAAGCCCAGCTGGGGCGCGAAGGCCTTCCCGAAGACCAGCCGCGAGGGCGGTTTCGAGGTGCTCGCCTCCGGCCGGCCGGAGGATGCGTCGGGCGATGCGCTGCACATCAACGCGAACGCCGCCGTCATGGCGACGACGCTGAAGAAGGGCCAGAACCTTACGCAGGCCATCGCACCCGGCCGCGCCGCCTACCTGGTGCCGGCGACCGGTGCGGTGACGGTGAACGGCGTCGCGCTGCAAGCACGCGACGGTGCGGCGATCCGTGACGAAGGCGAGATCGCCATCACCGCCGAGGAGGATGCCGAGCTCGTGCTGGTGGAGATCGCCGCGTAATATTGTGCCTCAGGCGCCGGGCGCGCGCGGCACGCCGGAGGCGTGCCTTCGACAGGATGCGCTTGACTCGCCGCATGAGCGGCGTTCGGCCATTCGGCCTCGCGGGGCGCGTGAGGGCGCGCCCCGATGGGATCGTTGCAATCGTACGGCGCGCGCTCCTCGCGCGCACTCACGGCTGATTATGCAGCCGGAGGTGCAGACGGCCGCCGGCTGATATCGTACCAGGGCGACCCCACCTGACAGGGAGGAGGGCCGCCGATGTCCGAAGCCAAACCGCGCCGCGTCTGGCGCCGCCTGCTGATCATCCTCGCCGTGCTGGTGCTGCTGCCGGTGCTCGGGGTCGCGGCGGTGGTCCTGACGCTCGACACCGAGGCGCTGAAGCCCCGAATCACCGCCGCGGTCGAGGCAGCGACCGGCCGGCGCCTGGCCCTGCGAGGGCCGATCTCCTTCACGCCCGCCTTGGTGCCCACCATCGCGATCGAGGATATCGCGCTCGCCAACATCGCCGGCGGGTCGGCGCCGGAAATGCTGACCGCGCGGCGGATCGAGCTGCGCCTTGCGCTAATGCCGCTGCTCTCGCGCGCGATCGACATCCGCAGCCTCACCATCGCCGAACCGCGCCTGCTGCTGGAGACCGACGCGGAGGGCCGCCCGAACTGGCTCTTCGCTGCATCGCGTCCGGTCACGCCACCCAACGAGGCACCGGCGAACCCCGTCCCCGCGCCGACGCGCGAACCCGGCGCGGGCATGGCGCTCGGCGTGCAGTCGCTGACGCTGACGGGGGGCACCGTCACGTACCGCAACGGCATCACCGGGACGACCCGCGCCGTGGCAATAGAACGCCTAACCACGCGCGCGACCGCGCCGGGGCTCTCGCATGAGGCACGCATCAGCCTCGACGGCGCGGCACTCCGCGTGAATGGCGAGACCGGCACCATCGCGGAATTCCTCGCCCCTCGCGCGCCATGGCCGCTGCGCCTGACGCTGGAGGCGGAGGGCATGACCCTCACCCTCCGGGGCGAGGCCGCTGAGCCTGCGCGCCTGCGCGGCTGGACCGGCCAGGTGGAGGGCACGCTCGACAGCCTGTCGCGCCTGGCCCCTTACGCGCCACAGCTCGCCGGCCTGCCGCAGGCGAGCGGCATCACGCTGCGCGTGGCGGCGCATGAGGCGGGCGGCGCACCGGCAATCAACAGCCTGCACGTCGCGGTGGGCGCGACCGACCTCGGCGCGCTGCGGCCCGGCCTGGCGCTGCGCAGCCTCACGCTCTCGGCCGAGGCGGCCGATGCGCCGGTGACCATTACGGCGGAAGGCGCCCTCGGCCGGCTGCCGCTGGTGCTGAACGGCACCCTGGGCCGCCTCGCCGCGCTGCTGCCGGGTGCGGCCGCAGCGCCGCTGCCGATGGATGTGCGGCTCGTCTCTGGTGAAGCCTCGATCCAGATCCAGGGAACGCCCGGCACGCTGGCCGCGGGCGATGGTATGGCGCTGGCCTTCGCCACGCGCATCCCGGCTGTGGCAGCCATCGCGGCGCTGGCCGACCTGCGCGCCCCGGCGCTGCGCGACCTCGCCGCCACCGGGCGCGTAACGCGTCCGGAAGCCGGACGCATCGCCGTCAGCGACCTTCGTGCGACGAGTTCGGCCGGCGACATCGCTGGCGCGCTGACCCTCGCGACGGGTGCCCGGCCCAACCTCTCGGGCACGCTGACATCGCAGCGGATCGACCTCACGGCGCTTGCCATGCCGTCCGCGCCGCCCCCCGTGGCGCCGGGCACACCGGCCGCGCCCGCGGCACCGGCACCGCCGGCCGCGGCGGGACAGCGACGCGTCATCCCGGAGGTGCCGATCGACCTCGGCGCGCTGCGTGGTGCGGATGCCGATTTGCGCATCCAGGTCGCCAGCCTCCAGGCCACGGCCGAACTGCCGCTTACCGCCGTGACAGCGCATGTGGTGCTCCGCGACGGGCGGCTGGTCGTGGATCCGCTCTCGGCGACCACGCCGGGGGGCGCGCTGGCGGGAACCATCGCCGCCGATGCGAGCGTCACCCCGGCGACACTTCGCCTCGCATTGCGCGGGGACGGCATCGACCTCGCAGCTCTGCGGCCCGCGATCGGAGAGCGGTTCGGCTACGGCCGGGTCGATGTGGATTTCGCCCTGGCGGGTGCCGGCGCCAACACGCGCGCGATGGCGGCCAGTCTCGATGGCCACGTCGCCCTGGCGCTGGTCGACGGGCGCATTCCGCAGTCCGCGCTCGCCGGCATACCGCCGGACGTGCTGCGCGTACTCGTGCCCCAGGGCATCCCGCCCGAAGGGCTCGCGCTTCGCTGCTTCGCCCTCCGCGCGCCCGCCACCACCGGCACGCTGCGCGCCGAGACGTTCCTGATGGAGACCAGCTTCGGGCGCATCGGCGCCACGGGCACCATCAACCTCGGCGATGAGCGGATCGAGCTGCGGCTGCTGCCGGACCTGCGCACCAGCATCATCAATCTCCGCGCCCCGATCCCGCTTGCCGGCACGCTTGGCGCACCGAGGCTCGGCCGGATGGATGCGGGCGCGGCCGCGGCAGCCGGGCTGAACGCGCTGCTCGGCACGCAGCGCACGCCTGACCGGACTTTGGAAGGTGCTGCCGAGGCGCTCGGCGGTGGTGCCCCGGCCCTGCCGGATTGCACCACGGCGCTGGCGGCGGCCCGCGGAGGCCGACCGGGCGCCGCACCAGCGACACCCGGACCCGCATCACCGCCTGCCAATCAACCAGGCGATACACCGCGCGCGCCGAACGCGGCGGATATCCTGCGCGGCCTGCTCGGCGGCGGGCGCCGCTGAGCAGCCGAGCCCGGCCTACTGCGCCGGGCGGGGTGCCGCAAGGCGCAGCGGGACGAAGCGCTGGCCTTGACCGCTCTCGATGAGCAGCAGCGCGCTGGGGCGGTTCTGCCGGCGCAGGCGCTCGATGCGCTCCTGCAGCTCGGCGACGGTGTTCACCCGCTCCTGCTGCACCTCGACGATCACATCGCCAGCGCGCAGTTCACGCTCTGCGCCGGGGCTGTCGGGCGCAACTTCCACGATGACGACTCCGCGCTGCTCGGCACGGAGCGAAAAGCGCTCGCGCAGTTCGGCCGAGATCGGCGCGACGCGGAGGCCCAGGCCCGCGAGCTCCGCCGGGCGCGGCGGCTGGCCGGGTGGCGTCGCGGGCGTTGCGGCGGCCGCGGCCTGCTCGGCCGGCAGCTCGCCCACGGTGATGGTCACCGTCTCCTCCTTGCCATCACGCCACAGCACGACCTGCGCCGTCGTGCCGACACGGGTATCGGCCACGATGCGCGGCAGTGCCCGCATGTCGCGCACCTCGGCGCCATTGAAGCGCAGCACCACGTCGCCGCTGCGGATGCCCGCGGCGGCGGCCGGACCGCCATCCTGGGCACGCGCGATCAGGGCGCCACGGGCGCCGCCGGGAACGCGCAGGCTCTCCGCGATCTCTTCCGTCACCTGCTGGATGTTGACGCCCAGCCAGCCGCGCCGCACGCGCCCGCCATCGGCGAGCTGCGCGGCGATGTTGCGCGCAAGGTTGGACGGGATGGAGAAGCCGATGCCGATTGAGCCGCCGGTCGGCGAGTAGATGGCGGTGTTGATGCCCACCACCTCGCCGCGCATGTTGAACAAAGGCCCGCCGGAATTGCCGCGGTTGATCGCCGCGTCGGTCTGGATGAAGTCGTCATACAGCCCCTGGCGAATGTCGCGGCCGCGCGCCGAGACGATGCCGGCCGTCACGGTGCCACCCAGGCCGAAGGGATTGCCGATCGCGAGCACCCAGTCGCCCACGCCCGCCTCATCCGAATTGCCCCAGGGCACCGCCGTCAGCGTGCGGTCGGTGCGGATGCGCAGCAGGGCGATGTCGGTGCGCGCATCGGTGCCGATCAGCTCGGCACGGATCGAGGTGTTGTCCTGAAGGATGACGTTGATTTCGTCGGCGCCGTCGATGACGTGGTTGTTCGTCACCACCAGTCCGGAGGCATCGACGATGAAGCCCGAGCCGAGCGACTGCGACCGGCGCGGGCGCTGCGCATCCGGTGCCGGGGCACCAGGCGCGCCGGGCGGGCGGTTGCGGTTGAAGAAGTCGCGGAAGAATTCCTCGCAGGGACTGCCCGGGGGCGCCTGCGGCGTCTCCGGCGCATCGGGACGGCCGGCACGGGCCTGCACGTTCTGCGAGGTGGAGATGTTCACCACCGCCGGCAGCAACTGCCGCGCAAGGGGAGCGAAGCTCTGCGGCGCATTGGGCAATGGCGCGGGCTGGATGAGCTGTGCGGGCTGCCCCAGCTGTCCGGGCTGTCCAGGCTGGGCTGGCGGCGCGATCTGCGCATGGGCGGCGCCGGTGAAGGCCAGGGCGAAAGCGACAGCGACGGGAGAAATGCGCAAGGGGAGCCACCTCGGTTTGTTGGCGACGTTACAATTGTGCGGCCCGTCGCCGAGCGGAAGGGGGAAGGGCTGCAACGAAGCGTGACACCGCGCGCCGGGGCCCGGGGGGAATCGCTCCCCCCGGCCTCGAGCGATCAGCGTGCGTTGCCCGCGGGGCTTTCGCGCAGGTAGCGGAAGAACTCGCTGTCCGGCGTCAGGATCAGCCGCGTCTCGCCGCCGGAGAAGGCTTCGCGATAGGCCTGCATGGTCCGGTAGAACTGGTAGAAAACCGGGTCGCGCTGGAAGGCCTCGGCGAAGATGCGGATGGCCTCGCGCTCGCCTTCGCCGCGCAGGATCTCCGAGGAGGATTGCGCCTCGGCGATCAGCACCGTGCGCTCGCGGTCGGCGTTCGCACGGATGCGCTGGGCCTGCTCGGCGCCCTCGGCGCGCGCCTCGCGGGCGACGCGCTCGCGCTCGGACTGCATCCGGCTGAGAATGGCCTGGGTGTTTTCTTCTGGCAGGTCGGCGCGGCGGATGCGGACATCGACCACTTCGAGGCCGAAGCCACGCGCCTGCTCGTTCACCTGG
>JAZKFA010000258.1:14455-28524 GCA_040386655.1 Pseudomonadota bacterium
TAGGGCAGCACGGTGCAGCGGTCGGAGGTCGAGAGCACGTTGCGGATGGCCGAGGAGACGATCGGCTGCAGGCGCAGGCGGATGCCGCCCTCGGTGCCGCCCGAGGCCTGGAAGAAGCGCAGCGGGTCGGTGATGCGATAGCGGGTGAAGCTGTCCACCACGAGCCGGCGCTGGTCGCCGAGGATGACCTCGGTGCCCTGTGCGTCGAAGTCGAGCAGGCGGCGGTCGAAGGTGATGACCGTCTCGACCAGCGGGATCTTCATCTGCAAGCCCGGGGTGCTGATGACACGCACGGGCTCGCCCAGGCGCGTGACCAGCACGTGCTGGGTCTGGTGGACGGTGAAGAAGGCTGTGCTGAGGATCAGCAGCGCAATGCCGGCGAAGGCGACAGCGACGAAGGACCGGCTCATCGTGCGGCTCCCGGGGGGCGAGTGTTCATCAGGGCGCCGGCCGGCGCGGCAGGCAGCGGCGGCGGTCTTGTACCGAGTTCGCCCGGGCGGGCGGTCGGTGCGCGCGGCGCGCCCTGGTCGTTCAGCTGGAGGAAGGGCACCAGCCCCTGCAACCGGTCATCGACCAGCACGGTCGGGTTGCGGCGGAGAATTTCCTCCATCGTCTCCAGGTACATGCGGCGGACGGTGATGTCCTGCGCGGCCTGGTAGGCGGTGAGTACGGCGATGAAGCGGCCCGCTTCACCACGCGCACGCGCGGTCTGGCTGTCGCGGAAGCCGGTCGCGGCCTGGATCATCTGCTCGGCATCGCCGCGGGCGGCGGGGATGATGCCGTTGCGGTAGGCCTCGGCCTCGTTCCGCTGGCGCTCGCGGTCCGCATTGGCGCGCTGGACGTCGCGGAAGGCGTCGATGACGGCCGCCGGCGGATCCACCTTCTGCAGCTCGACCGAGGTGACGATGACGCCCGCCCGGTACTGATCAAGGATCGTCTGGGTGCCGACGCGCACGGATTCCGCGATCTGGCCACGGGCTTCGGTCAGGGCCGGCTGGATCGGGGTGCGTCCGATCACCTCGCGCATCACGCTCTCGGCCGCCGACTTTATGGTCGATTCCGGGTTGCGCGTGTTGAACAGGAACTCGCCGGCGTCGCGGATGCGCCAGCGCACCACGAAATCGATGTCGATGATGTTCTCGTCGCCGGTGAGCATCAGCGATTCTTCAAGCACGTCGCGAACGGCGACAGCGCGGGTCGCGGCCGGGTCAGAGGGGCGGAACCCGATGAAGATCTGGTTCTCGGTGGTGACGCGCGGCGTGGCCGCCGCCTCGATCGGCCAGGGCAGGTGATAGTTGAGGCCGGAGGGCGCGAGCCGGCCGGTATAGGCGCCGAAGCGGGTGACGACACCGACCTCATCCGGCTCCACGCGGTAGAAGCCGGTCAGGCCCCAGCCGCCGATCAGCAGGATCGCGAGCAGGCCAAGGCCCTTGCCGCCGCCACGGCGGGGCAGGAAGCGGCGCACCGTGTCCTGCGCCTGGCGGATCAGGTCATCGAGGTCCGGGCCACGGCCACTGCCGCCCTGATTGTTGCCACCACCAGGCGGGGGCGGCGCGCCCCAGGGGCCCTGCGGGCGCGGATTGCCCCAGGGGCTGTTGCCGCCGCTGTTGTTCCAGGGCATCGGGCCGTGTCTCTCCGCTCTCGTCGTGCGCTGCCGGCCCCGGGGGCTGGCAGCGTAAATTGGTGCTGGTATTCCAGCCGAAGCCCGCTGCGTCGACCAGGTTCGGTCTGAGCGATGGGTGATTGCGTGGCCACGCCCCACCATGTAGGGCGCGGTTCATCATCGGGGCGCCCGACGTATTCGGGATATTGTCCGGGATCAGGGAATTTTCAAGCGATGGGTGAAACTCTCGAAGCGCGCGTGCGCACCGCGCTGGCCGGCGTGCCGGATGCCGAAACCGGCCAGGACATCGTCTCGGGCGGGCTGGTGGAGGGTGTCCTGGCGCGTGACGGGATGGTGCAGGTGACCCTCGCAGTCCCTCGCGCCCGCGCGCCGGGGATGGAGCCGCTGCGCGCCGCGGCCGAGCGCGCGGTCGCCGCCGTACCCGGCGTGCTGTCCGCGACCGTGATCCTGACCGCCCACCGGGAGGCAGCGCCCGCCGCCCCACCCCGGCGCACACCGCCCGCGCCGGCCGGCCAGGGGCCGATGCTGATGCCCGAGACGCGCTTCATCATCGCCATCGCCTCGGGCAAGGGCGGCGTAGGCAAGTCCACCACGGCGGTGAACATCGCGGTCGCGATGGCGGCGCAGGGGCTGAAGGTCGGTTTGTTGGATGCCGATATCTACGGCCCCTCACTGCCGCAGATGCTGGGCACGCGGGAGAAGCCGCGCAGCGAAGGCAACCGGCTGATCCCGCTCTCCCGCTGGGGCCTCAAGGCCATGTCCATCGGCTTCCTGGTCGAGGAGGAGACGCCGATGATCTGGCGCGGCCCGATGGTGATGGGCGCGCTGGAACAGATGCTGGGCCAGGTGGCCTGGGGGCCGCTCGATGTCCTCGTGGTCGACATGCCGCCGGGGACCGGCGACGCGCAGCTGACCATGAGCCAGCGCGTGCCGCTGGCCGGCGCCGTCATCGTCTCCACCCCGCAGGACGTGGCGTTGATCGACGCCAGGCGCGGCGTGCGCATGTTCGAGAAGGTGAGCGTGCCGGTGCTCGGCCTGGTCGAGAATATGAGCTTCTTCTGCTGCCCGAACTGCGGCCACCGCTCCGAGATCTTCGCCCATGGCGGGGCGCGGGCGGAGGCGGCGCGGCTGGGGACCGAGTTCCTCGGCGAATTGCCGCTGACGCTGGAGATCCGCGAGCTCGCCGATGCCGGGACGCCCATCGTCGCGGCGCGGCCGGAAAGCGATGCGGCTGCGACCTACCGCGCCATCGCAGCGCGACTCTGGGCGAAGCTGGAGGCGGGCACCGCGCCGGCCGGGCCGAGCATCATCGTCGAGTAGCCAGGCGCGTCACCGACAGGCGCGGAAGCGACCCATGTCCAGGTGGAAATGGTCCCGGTGCGCGGCGTCGTAGTCCGGGCCGAGCACCACCTGGAACCAGCGGCAGGCGCCGTCGCGGACCGCGCGCAAGAAGGAGGCATCGGCACCTTCGTCGGTCCAGCCGGCGGCGAGGGTGACCTCGCGCCCGTCGCGCAGCCTGAAGCCTGCGATGTCGATGGCGTTGGCCGTCGCGTGCTCGCTGCGCCGGGTGCTGCCGGCGATGTTGCGGCAGGTCTGCGCGCCAAGGTGGCGGATGCCTGTCACCTCCTGCCCCAGATGCAGGCGTGCTGCGGGTTGCACTGTGTGCCGTTCGAACATCGCCCAGGCGGCCGCGAGCGGGCAGGTGAGGTTAGGCGCATTGGGCATGGTGCGCAGCGCGGTCGGCAGCCGCAGCGCGTTCTCGGTCCCGCATCCCGTATCCGAAACCCGGTCGGGCACGCGCGTGACGGCGATGGCGGAGGTGGCAAAGGCCGCGAAGCAGGCCTGCGGGTCCTGGCGCATCCAGGCGAGCTTGCCGGCGGCAAGCCAGTTCGGGGTCGCGGTGAGGTCGAGCGGCGTGCGCGGGTCCCAGGCCGGCGGCAGGAAGCGCGTCGCGAAGGCGGCCAGGCCGACAAGGGCCGCGATGATGAGGACGAGGCGTATCACGCAGGGGATATGGCGCGGAACATCGCCATTCCGTGTCACGAGGCTGTGGTCAGTTCCCCGTCGCGCGACCCAGCGCGAACCCCGCGATGAAGGTCCCCAACAACACCGCCCCCAGCTCGCCGATGAAGGCGTGGGCGAGTGGCAAGCCGATCAGCACGGCGACCGCGATGGCCGCCACCGCCCACCAGCGCACGCCGCGAGCACGTGCGGGCGTTTTAGCCTTTCGAGTAGGGGCGCGCTTGGCGCTCAGGCGTCGCGCCCCAGCACGCCCATCAGTTCGCGCCATTCACGCTTGGACAGGCCGGAGGCGGGCTGCTCCACCGCCTCGCCGCCGAGCATCCGCTTCACGATCGCCAGCATCTGCGCGGACAGCGTGACCGCGCCCATGCGGTAGTCGGAAAAGGCTTCGTAGCAATGCGGCACCCAGGCGCGGACGGTGTCGAGCATGGCGTCGGCATAGACGCGGATTTCGTGCTGGGCGTGGGCATCGGCGCGCAGGCTGAGGAAGCCGAGCAGGTTGTGCAGGTCCGTCTTCCAGTACCACTGGGTATAGGCATTCAGCGTCAGGTTCATCCGCGCCAGCTCGCGCGCCAGACCCTGGCGGCCGGGGTCCATCACGCGGCCGGCCTCGTCGGCGTTCAGCATCCAGGCGTAGTGGTCGTAGTTGCGGCTGGCATCGTCGCGCAGGAGAGCGAGGACTCGGCTCGCCTCCTCGCCTTCCAGAACGGCGCCCCGGCCCTGGCGATTGTCGTCGGACTGGGCGGCCAGCGCCTCGGGCGCCGGGATGTAGAACTCGCGGTCGAGGATGGAATAGCGCGCGGAGTACTCGTTTACGTTGGCGGTGCGGTGGCGGATCCATTGCCGCGCGACGAAGATCGGCAGCTTCACATGATACTTGATCTCGCACATCTCGAAGGGCGTCGAATGGCGATGGCGCATCAGGTAGCGGATCAGGCCACGATCCTCATTGGCGGCGCGGGTGCCGCGGCCGTAGGACACGCGCGCGGCCTGCACCACGGCGGCATCGTCGCCCATATAGTCCACGACCCGGACGAAGCCGTGGTCGAGCACGGGCATCGCCTGGTACAGCATCGCCTCCAACGCCGGGACGGTCGGGCGCAGCGTCGCGCCGGGCGCGGCGCGGGCCAGGTCGATCTCGGCCTGCTGCTCGCTGCTCAGGGGCATGGGGGGACAGACTCCAGGGTGCTCGGGGGTCTGGCATAGCCTCCGGCCACCGGCCTCGCAATCGGTCGCAAGCGCGCCCTCGCAATCCGCGCGGCGATGGCCTATATCCCACTTGCCGCTTGCGGCTATGGCGATAAACGTTGCGTGGAATAAGCGTCGCGGACCCGGGGGCAGTACTCGGCGTCTCCACCATTACGGCCAGACCCTTTATCGGGGGCGGCCAGGGGGGACGAAATAGCTTCGACGCGCGCGGTAAAGACGCTGCTTTTGCCCGGCATTGTACCGCCGTTATCGGGCTAAATCACAAGTGCCAACGATAACGTTCGTGAGAACGTGGCGCTCGCTGCCTAGAGATAGGTAAGCGCGGTTCGGGGGGCACCGGGCAACAGAAGCCCCCCACTTTTCGTCGGCCTTTTCTGGTTCATTCATCCGCCTTAGACTATCCTGCCGCGATCAGGGGTTCCCATGACCGACGAAGTGCAGACGCCCGAGAGCCTGTTGCCTTATGACCGCTGGACCGAAGAGGCCCTGCGCGAGGTCGTGGTGCGCGCGCTCGAACACGTCGCGGCCCATGGCCTGCCGGGCGAGCACCATTTCTACATGACCTTCCGCACCGATGCTCCCGGCGTCGAGATGCCCGGTCACCTGCGCGCCCGCTATCCGCAGGAGATGACCATCGTCCTGCAGCATCGCTTCTGGGACCTGGTCGTGGACCGCGTCGCGCAGCGCTTTTCCGTCGGGCTGTCCTTCGGCGGCGTCGCCTCGGCGCTGAGCATCCCGCTCTCGGCGCTGACCGCCTTCGCCGACCCGCAGATCCGCTACGGGCTGCGCTTCCAGCCCGCGGTCGAGGCGCCAACGCCCGCGCCGGAAATACCCGAATTCCCCGATGTCGCCGAGGCCTCGCCGCCCGCTCAGGTCGTCAGCCTCGACGCGTTCCGCCGCCGCCCCGCCAAAGAAGGCTGAGGCCCGACCAGGCCCAGCACGCCGCAGGATAGTGCCATGACACCGCCGCTCGACGCCGCCGCAACCCCGCGCCCGGCGGGGTTCCGCTACAGCCCCATGTTCCCGCTCGCCGAGGACTCCACCCCCTACCGCAAGCTCGATGTCGGCGGCGTTTCCACCATCGAGGTGGAGGGCAAGCGGGTCCTCAAGGTTTCGCCCCAAGCGCTGGAACAGCTCGCCTTCGCCGCCTGCAAGGAGGTGAGCCACCTGCTGCGCCCCGCGCATCTGAAGCAACTCGCGCGCATCCTCGACGACCCCGAGGCGAGTGCCAATGACCGCTTCGTGGCCCTCGACCTGCTGAAGAACGCGAACATCGCCGCCGGCGGCGTGTTGCCGATGTGCCAGGACACCGGCACCGCCATAGTCTTCGGCAAGAAGGGCCAGCGCGTATGGGTCGAGGGCGACGAGGAGGAGGCGCTGAGCTACGGCGTCCATCGCACCTACACCGAGACCAACTTGCGCTATTCGCAGATGGCGCCGCTGACGATGTTCGAGGAGGCGAATACCGGCAACAACCTCCCCGTCCAGTTCGACATCTACGCGAGCCCCGGCGACCACCACGCCGATGAGCTGCACCTGATGTTCGTGCTCAAGGGCGGCGGCTCCGCGAACAAGACCTTCCTGTTCCAGCAGACCCGCGCGGTGCTGAACAAGCCGAAGCTGCTCGCCTTCATCGAGGAGAAGGTGAAGACGCTCGGCACCTCCGCCTGCCCGCCCTATCACCTGGCCATCGTGATCGGCGGCACCTCGGCCGAGACCTGCCTCAAGACCGTGAAGCTCGCGAGCACGAAATGGCTCGACGAGCTGCCCGAGGCCGGCGACCTCTCCGGCCATGCCTTCCGCGACCGCGCATTGGAAGCGGAAGTGCACAAGCTGACGCAGAACCTCGGCATCGGGGCGCAGTTCGGCGGCAAGTATTTCTGCCACGACGTGCGCGTGGTGCGGCTGCCACGGCATGGCGCGTCCCTGCCGATCGGCATCGGCGTGTCGTGCAGCGCGGACCGCCAGATCAAGGCGAAGATCACCGCCGATGGCGTCTTCCTCGAACAGCTCGAACACGACCCGGCGCAATACCTGCCCGAGCACACCGAGGACATCCTCGGCGGCGAAGTCGTGGATATCGACCTCGCCCGCCCGATGAGCGAGATTCGCGCGACGCTGTCGGCGCTTCCCGTGAAGACGCGGGTGTCGCTGACCGGCACCATCGTCGTCGCGCGCGACATCGCCCACGCCAAGCTGCAGGAGCGGTTGGACGCAGGACTGCCCCTGCCCGACTACATCAAGGATCACCCCGTCTACTACGCCGGCCCCGCCAAGACGCCCGACGGCATGGCCACGGGCAGCTTCGGCCCCACCACGGCCGGGCGGATGGACAGTTACGTCCCCGCCTTCCAGGCGGCCGGCGGGTCACTGGTGATGCTGGCCAAGGGCAACCGCTCGCGCGCGGTGCGGGAAAGCTGCAAGCAGCATGGCGGCTTCTATCTCGGCTCCGTCGGCGGCCCCGCCGCGCGGCTCGCGCAGGACTGCATCACCAAGGTCGAGGTGCTGGAGTACCCCGAGCTCGGCATGGAGGCGGTGTGGCGGATCGAGGTGAAGGATTTCCCCGCCTTCATCGTGGTTGATGACAAGGGCAACGACTTCTACGAGGGGCTTGAGTAGCGGCCCGCACCGCCGGTGCTCCAACTCGTCCTGGTCGGCGCCGGCCTGATTGCCTCCATACTCGCGGCGGGCCTGTTCTACGCGTTCTCCGGTCCGGTGATGCGCGGCCTCGCCGGCGTGGAGGCTGGCATCGCCGTGGCGGCGATGCGGGCGATCAATGAGCGCATCACCACGCCGGTCTTCGCCTTCGTGTTCTTCGGCCCGGCGCTGCTGCCGGCACTTGGCGCGCTGACGGATTGGCATAGTGCCGCGGCGCTGCCTGCCCTCGCCGCATCGCTGGTCTATGCCGGGGGCACGATCGCCGTGACCTTCCGAATTCACCTGCCGCTCAACGCCGCACTCGCCTCGGGCACCGGGGATGCGGGCGCGACCTGGGCGGGCTTTGCGCCGCGCTGGACCTTGTGGAACCATGTCCGCACCGCGGCGTCGCTGCTCGCCTGCCTGCTGCTGGTCGCCGCGCTGGCGAGACCCTGAAGGGAGACGACCGAATGCTCGAACTCCGGCCGAACTGCGAATGCTGCGACCGGGACCTTTCGCCCGAAAGCCCGCTCGCCCTCATCTGCTCCTATGAATGCACCTGGTGCCGGGACTGCGCGGAGACGCGCCTGGGCAATCTCTGCCCCAATTGCGGGGGCAACCTCGTCCCCCGCCCGATCCGCCCTCCGAGCAAGCTCGTCACCCACCCCGCATCCACCCAACGCAAACACCGCCCGGAGCGCTGCGCATGACCCGAACCCTCATCTCTTCCGGCTCCCGCTTTGAAGACGAGATCGGCTATTCCCGCGCGGTCGTCATGGGTCAGGACATTTGGGTCTCGGGGACCACCGGCTATGACTACGCGAAGATGACCATCGTCGAGGACGTGGTCGGCCAGGCGACGCAGTGCTTCGAGAACATCGCCGCGGCTCTGGCACAGGCCGGCGCCAGCCTCGACGACGTGGTGCGCGTGATGTTCATCGTGCCCAACCGCGCCGACTGGGAACCCTGCTGGCCGGTCATCAAGCGCTACCTCGGCAGGGCGAAGCCGGCCTCGACGCTAATCCACGCAGGATTGCAGACCGATGCGATGCGCATCGAGATCGAGGTCACCGCGCGGAAACCCTGAAGGCGGCGTCTCGTTATCCTTCCACACCCGGAAAGGGACGAGATCATGATGAACCGCCGCATGTTGCTTGGTGCGCTGGCTGGTGGCACGTTCGCCGCCGCCTTCGCCATCGTGCCGGAAGCCGAGGCCCAGCGCCGCCCGGTCGTTATCGAACGCGAGCCGCCGCCGCCGCGCGATACGCGCATGCTGCCGCAGCGCCGCGGCTATGTCTCGGTGCCCGGCCACTGGCAGTGGCGCAATGGCCGCCACGCCTGGGTGCCGGCTCAGCGCGTCCGCGAACGCCGCGGCTACCGCTACGAGAATCCCAGCTGGCAGCGTGACGGTGAGCGTTGGCGCTTTTCGCCCGGCGACTGGCGCCGCTGAAGCCGCGCCGTCTCCGCCGCCGGCCCTGCGGCGGGGTGCGTGACAGCGCGACGGCGCGCCGCTATGGGGGTGCCCTCCGCCGAGAGGGTTCCCCATGCGCTTCGCCGTCGATCGGCTTGATCACCTGGTCATCACCTGCCGCGATGTCGGCGTCATGGCGTCCTGGTACCAGCGCGTGCTGGGCATGGAGGTGGTGGAGTTCGGCCCGCACAAGCGCACCGCACTGTCCTTCGGCGGGCAGAAGATCAACCTCCGCCCGGAAAGCGCGACGCAGGAGGAATGGTGGTCCGGCGTCGCCCCCGCCGCCGGCAGCCAGGATCTCTGCTTCATCGTCACCGTGGCGGCCGAGGAAGTGGCGGATCATCTCCGCGGCTGTGGCGTGACGATCGCCTCCGGCCCCGTGGTCAAGGATGGCGCGTTCGGCCCCATCCGTTCTGTCTATTGCCGCGACCCCGACGGCAATCTGATCGAAATCGCCAGCTACCAGGACTGAGCGCGGCCGGGCAGCGCCCCGCGCCAAGCGTCGCTGAGCCTCCGGTCCGGACTCCTTCGCTGTCGGCGACATCTCCGCTTGCAGCGCAGCCCGTCCGCACGGCAACGCCGCGCGATCCTTCACGCCCTGCGCGAGCAACTTCGCGGCATTGCCCCATCCCATGCTCTCGATCTTCGCGAAGGGTTAGGCCATGTCATTCCCATCCGCCTTGTGGATGGCGCGACGCCGGCATGAAGAGGCTCCGATGGACCTGACCCGCCTTGAGACCGACAGCCTTGGCAGCATCGAAATCCCCGCCGAGCGGCTGTGGGGCCCCCAGACGGAACGCGCCAGGCGGCTGTTCAACATCGGGACGGAGCGGTTTCCCCCGGTCCTGATCCGCGCCGTCGGCCTGCACAAATGGGCCGCCGCCGAGGCCAACCGCCGGCTCGGCGAAATCACGGGACCGGTCGCGGACGCCATCGCCCAGGCAGCCGAGGAGATCATCGAGGGCCGGCGCGACGAGGAATTCCCCCTCGTCGTCTGGCAGACCGGCAGCGGCACCCAGACCAACATGTGCGCAAACGAGGTGATCTCGAACCGCGCGAACCAGATCCTGGGCAAGCCGCTCGGCGCGCGCGATCCCGTTCACCCAAACGACCACGTCAATCGCGGGCAATCCTCGAACGACAACTTCCCCACCATCATGCACATCGCCGCCGCGACCGAGGTGAGCGGGCGCACCATCCCCGCGCTCACCACGCTGGCCGAGGCGCTGGAAGCGCGCGCCGACGAATGGGCCGAGATCATCAAGATCGCCCGCACCCACATGATGGACGCGGTGCCGATGACCCTCGGCCAGGAAGCCCGCGCCTGGGCGCTGCAGGCGCGGCTCGGGGCCACGCGCCTGCGCGAGGCGATGGTGCGGCTGATGCCGCTGGCACAAGGCGGCACGGCGGCCGGCACCGGGCTCAACAGCCACCCGGATTTCGCGCGCACATTCGCGGAGATCATTGCCGATCGCACCGGACTGCCCTTCCACGCGAGCGAGAATCCCTTTGAGGGCATGGCCGCGCATGACGCGCTGGTGGAGTTGTCGGGCGCGTTCAACACCGTGGCCGTCTCGCTCAACAAGCTCGCCAACGACGTCCGGCTGCTCGGCTCTGGCCCGCGCGCTGGTCTTGCCGAGCTTGTGATTCCCGCCGACGGGCTTTCGTCCAGCATCATGCCCGGCAAGACCAACCCGACCCAGTCCGAGGCGCTGAGCATGGTTTGCGCGCAGGTCATGGGCAACCACGCGACCGTCACCATCGCGGGCGCGCAGGGGCACCTGCAGCTCAACGTGTTCAAGCCGGTCATCATCCACGCCGTTCTGCAATCCGCACGGCTGATCGCCGATGCCGCGGAAAGCTTCGCGTCCCACATGGTCGCCAAGCTGGAGCCAAACCATCGCCGCATCGCCGACAACGTCGCGAAATCGCTGATGCTGGTGACCGCGCTCAATCCGCACATCGGCTACGACAAGGCCGTGGCGATCGGCAAGCTGGCACTCGCCGAGGACATCACCCTGCGCGAGGCCGCGGTGCGCCTGGGCACGCTGAGCGGGGACGCCTTCGACCAGTGGGTGCGGCCCGAGGCTATGCTCAAGCCAGGCGGGGGTGCCGGCGGATGAGCGGTCCGCACCTTGCCAAGCGCAGCGTCAGCCTGGCCGGCCACCGCACCTCGATCGCTCTCGAACCCGTCTTCTGGGCCGCGCTGGAGCGCATCGCGCAGGGCCGCGCCGTGAGCCTCACGTCGCTGATCGCGCAGGTGGACGCCGCGCGGGCGGAGGGCGGCGCCCCGCTAGCCAGCGCGCTCCGCGTCTTCGCGCTTGCCGAGGGCGATCGGCGCCGCTGAGGGCAGTGGCACGACCCTGAACGGATTGTCGTCCGGCTCCAGCGCGCCCGCGCGCAGGATGATGGGCGGCGGTGGCGGCGGCGCTTCCGCCAGCGCCTTGCCCGCGCGGCCGCGCCGCTTCCGCGATGCCTCGGGCGGGCCGGCCTCGGCCGGCAGCCAGAACGGGTCCTGCTCGGAAAGGAAGACCTCGATCTCCAGCATAGGCGCGTTGCCTCGCATTGGCTGCAGGCGCGGCAGTCCCGTGAGCAGGGTGGGAGGCAGGCGCACCACGCCTTCCATCCAGCGGCGAAGCCCGCCGCGCACGCCCGGCGGCGGCGCTTCGGGCGCGCCGAGCCCACGGATCGATCGCAGCCGGGGATCGCCTGCCCCGATGCTGACCGACAGCCCGCCCGCGCGCAGCGTCAGCCCGGAAATGGCGGCACCCAGCTGGCGCCCGACCGCGGCCGTTTCCGTCGACACGCGCGAGGAGAGAGCGAGCCCCCGGCGCTGCGCGATCGATGCGGCTTCGGCGTTGAGCCGGAACACGTAGCGGCCCGGGCCGGCGCGGACGGATTTCAGCCCGATCTCGCCCACGCGCAGCCGCAGGTCCGGCTCATCGACTTCCTGGAAGCCCAGGTCGCGGGCGCGGGCGGCGAGGCTCGCACGCAGCGGCGCGGTGCTGCGTTCGTCGCGCAGCACGGGGAAGCAGGTCAGCCCGCGCGACGCGCAGGCGCTTTCGAAATCGACGAAGCGGACGGTCACGCCGCTGTTGCTGAACTGCGCCCGGCGCCCGTCATCGAGCCAGGATTCCGCCGGCGCGCCATCGGCGATCAGTACGGAATGGCGTGGCAGTTCCAGGTGGTAATAGGTGATCTGCGGCCAGTCATGCTCCTGCACGATGGTGACGCCGTTGAGCAGCAGCCGGGCGGGCACCAGCACGATGCCGCGCAGGATCGCGTGGTCGGGAGAGACGCGCAGGTCGCGCGATGGCACGCCATCCTCCAGCGCGCCGGCCTTGATCAGGATGGGGCGGACGCGTTCCGGGCGCGGGTGCCGCGCGATCTCCGCCTGCACCTTCCCGATCCACTTGATCGGCTGCACCGTCCCGCCCATGCCCTGGCACAGCACGAGGTGCCCCACGCGCAGGTCACGGATCCGCACCTCGCCGCGAGGGGTCGCGATACGGGTCTCGGGCGTGAAGCACAGCATCGGCGCGTCGCCGACAGGCAACATGGGTCCGGCACTCCGACGAAACGCCGCCAAGCGTTGCACGACCTCGATCCGGCGATGCAACCACTCCCCGCGGACCAATACGAAAGCCCGATCCATGCCAGCCTGCAGGGCCGCCAATGCATCGCACCCTCCGTCTGGCGTGAGAGTAGGTTCTGCAATCTAGCAATGCCGTGAGCCATGCGACAATCGCCGATGCGGGGCACGGCCTGCGAATTCCGCCCGGCGTGGCGCCCGTGCAAGCCTAGTGCTGCGCCCGCCAGCGTAACCAATCCGCCAGTTCGAGGGTCCGGCGCGGCTCCGCGACCTGGCCATGCAGGCGCAGAGCGACCTCGGGCGCTTCCACCGGCCCCGGCCGCGCGGTGATCGCGACGTCCAGCATCCCGCGCGCGAGATCGACCTGACCCGCCGCGGTGGCGGTCCCGGCGCTGCCCGTCGTCAGCGCGGCCTGCTCCAGCTGAGCGACGCCGCCGCCGAGCCCGGCGGTGATATCGAGGCGCTCGAAGCCGCTATTGCCCGCGAGCAGCGCCTGGCGCAGCGCCGGCTCCGGCTCGGCCACGTCGAAGGCGGCCTGCAGGGCGGCGAGGTCGATGCCGCGCAGCGCGCCGTCGCGAATGCCGATGCGCAGCCGCCCGGCGAGGCTCGCGGCCAGGGCATCGGGGCTGTGCCCGCTCGCCTCCAGCGCGAGCACGGCCTCGGTAATGGTGCCCGCCGTGACGTCGAAGGGCAGGCCGAGCAGCGGCGCGTGCAGCGCGGCGTCGGTAGCGCGCAGGGAGAGTTGCAGCCGGGGCGGCGCGGCCACCGCGACGGCGAGCGTCACCTCGCCGGTCAGTGCACCCCCGGACAGCTGCGCCTCGATGCCGCCGATGCGGAGCTCGCCGCCCGAAAGCCGCAGACCGGCGCGCAGATTCTCCAGCAGCGGCAGATCCGGCACCTCGAGGCGCTGCGCAGTCAGCGCAACGTCGGCGTCGAAGCGGTCGAGCAGCCCGAGGGACAGCGGCTCGCGCCCGCGCCAGGGCGGTTCGGGCAGCACCAGGCGCTCGGCGGTGATGCGCCCGCCGAGCGCCGGGCGAGGCCCCTCGATGCCGAGCGTGAGGGCGCCACGGGTGCGGATCTGGCCGGCCACCAGCTCGAAACTCTCCGTGGACAGGCCGGCGGGGCCGGCTAGCACGGTCGCGATGAGGGAGAAGGACCCCTCGCCGATCCAGCCCAGCGCCTCGCCGGGCCAGATCGCCGCCAGCAGCCGCGGCGCGCCCGGATGACGCAGGGTCAGCGCGCCCTGCCCGCGGGCCTGCGGCAGGTCGAGTGTCAGCTGTGTTTCCAGCCGCAGCTCCGCCAGGTCACCCTCGATGCGCAGCGCGAGCGCCTCAGCCGGCCCCGCACCGGTGACGCGCAGCGCCAGCGGCTGCTCGGCAAAGCCGCCGCCGGGCTGCCAGGCCGAAGGCAGCAGCGCCAGCAGCCCGCCGGCCGCCGCCGCCCGCACATCGACCGCGAGGTCGGAAACGCGCAGTGCCGCGGCAAGCGAGACGCCGCCGGAGATCGAGATATCC
>JAZKFA010000258.1:28534-31605 GCA_040386655.1 Pseudomonadota bacterium
CGCGGCTCGCCCCCGCCGTGCGGCCGGACAGACGGCGCACCGCGACGCGCCCTGCATCGAGCCCCGCATCCAGCGTCACCCGCTCCAGCCGATGCCTGCGGAAAGCGACACCCTCCGCCGTCACCCGCAGATTGCCGTCCACAGGCGCGAGGCGCTGCCCCGCCGCCGCCCAGTCCGACCAGTCCGGGAACAGCGCGTCCAGATCCAGCTGGTCGACGCTGATGCCGATGCCAAAGGAGGGCCGCGGTCCGTGACGCCACACGCCACCGCCGTTCAGCCGCGCGCCGTCGATCAGGGCCGTGAGCTCCGGCACCGCGATCTGCGCATCCTCGATCACCAGCCGCGCACGGCCTTCCGTCGCGCGGGGACGGTCGGGCCGCGTGCCGGGCACAGGCACGCCGAGCGCCGACAGCGTCGCGCGCAGATCCGGGCCGGCGAAGCGCAGCGCGAGTTCCAGCCGCTGGCCGGCCGAGGCGCCATCGATATCCACCGCCATCTCGCCGGGCAGGATGGCGGCAAGGTCGGACAGCGTCACCCGCTCGCCTTCGCGGAAGATCCCGCCGCGCAGGCGGCGCAGCGCCACGCCGCGGAAACTGGCGGCCTCGGCCGCGAGGTCGAGCGCGGTGGGCAGCACCGGCGGCGGGGCCGCACGCAACGCCGCCGCCCAGGCGTCCAGATCCAGCCGCGCGCTGCTCAGCGCGATGTCCAGGCGCGGGCCAGGCACCAGCCGCAGCGCCAGCGCGCCCCGCGCGGGCACGCCGGCGAGGTCGATCGCCATGTCGTCGGCGGCCAGCAGTTCCGCGGACACCTGCAGCTTCCCCGCCGCGCGGAACGCCAGCGGCGGTGCCGGCAGGAACAGGGACAGGTCGGTACCAGAGGCCTCGATGCGGCCGTCGAAGCCGCCATCCTCGACCAGCACGCCGCGCGCCTGGGCGCGGGCGCTTCCCGCCGCCACGCCAAGTTCGAAGGTCGCGATGCCGTCATAGCCCGGCCGCCCGATGGCGGCTTCAAAGCGCATGGACTGGCCGCGCCAGGCGAAGGCGCCGGCGGCGCGCACCGCATCCATCGGCCCACCCGAGGTGACCCGTGCCGCGACGTCCTCAAGTGCGACCTCGCCAACCAGGACGCGGCTCTGCTCGATGCGCGCGTCGAAGGTGGTGAGCCAGGGCGGCGGGCGCAGCGCCGGCGCATTGCCAGGCGGCCAGGGCAGCCGGATCTCGGCGCCGACGAGCACCACCTCGCGCGGGTCGAGCCGGCCGATCATCAGCGCAGGCAGCGCGAGCGTGACGCGCAGCGCGCGCGCCGCGACGCCGATATCGTCCGGCGCGCCACCGACGACGACATCGCTCGCCTCGATCATCGGCTGCGGCAGCAAGGTCAGCCGCAGCGGACCGGAGATCACGACGGGCCGACCCAGCTCCCGCGACGCGAGTGCGGCGATGCGGTCGCGCTGGCCCTCCCAGTCGATAGCGCGCGGCGCCAGCCACAGCGCCAGCAGCGCCAGCACGGCGGCCAGCAGCGCCGCGCGCCGGCGGGTCATCGCAGCGCTGATCCGGCCGGTGGATGCATCAGCCCCAGCCGCCACCGCCAGGGGTTTCGATGCCGAGCACCTCGCCCGCGGCGAGATCGGCACTCGCGCTGCCGGCCAGCCATTCGACCGAGCCATCCAGCCGCTCAACCCATTGCCGCCCAGGAGCGCCATCCGCGCCGCCATGCAGCCCATGTGGAGCGACGGTGCGGCGCGAGGCCACGATCACCGCCTGCATCGGGCGGAGGAAGCGGATGCGGCGCACCGCCCCATCGCCGCCGCGCCATTGGCCGGCTCCACCCGACCCACGGCGGATGCCGAACCCTTCCAACCGCACGGGGTAGCGCAGCTCCAGGATCTCCGGATCGGTCATGCGGGTGTTGGTCATGTGCGTCTGCACGGGTCCGGTGCCGTCAAAGCCGGGGCCTGCGCCGGTCCCGCCGCAGATCGTCTCGTAGTACTGGTAGGTCGCGTCGCCGAAGAGCAGGTTGTTCATCGTGGCCTGCGCGGAGGCACAGGCGCCGAGGGCCGCCAGCAGAGCATTGGCCGTCATCTGGCTGACCTCGGTATTGCCCGCGACCACCGCCGCGCCGCCACCCGGCCCGCCCGCGCGCGGATTGAGGAAGCACCCCTCGGGGGCGATGATCTCAAGCGGCTTGAGGCAGCCATCGTTGAGCGGGATGTCCTCGCCCACCAGGCAGCGGAAGCAGTACAGCACCACTGCGCGGCAGACGGCGGCGGGCGCGTTGAAGTTGTTCGGGCGCTGCGGACCGGTGCCGGTGAAGTCGATCACCGCGCGGCGGTTCGCGCGGTCCACACGCACGGCCACGACCAGCGGCGTGCCGTCATCGATCGTGGTCGCGAAGGCGCCGTCGGGCAGGCGTTCGAGCACGCGGCGCACGCTCGCCTCGGCATTGTCCATCACGTGGCGCATATAGGCGCGCACTGTCTCCAGCCCCCATTCCGCAATGGCGCGGCCGAGCTCCTGCACGCCCTTCTCGTTGGCGGCGATCTGCGCGGTGATGTCGGCGACGTTCACATCCGGGCTGCGCGCCGGCCACTTCGCCGAGGCCAGCAATGCGCGGAACTCCGCCTCGCGGAAGCGGCCCTGCTCCACCAGCAGGAAGTCGTCGATGACGACGCCCTCATCCTCCAGCGTGCGGCTGTCGGGCGGCGTCGATCCAGGCGTCAGCCCGCCGATATCCGCGTGATGCCCGCGCGAGCCGACGAAGAACAGGATCTCCGTTCCCGCAGCATCGAAGACTGGCGTGATGACGGTCACATCGGGCAGATGCGTCCCGCCATTATAGGGGTTGTTGAGTGCCACGACGTCGCCGGGCCGCAGCGTCGCGCCGCGCGAGCGGATCACCGTGCGCACGCTTTCGCCCATTGCGCCCAGATGGACCGGCACGTGCGGCGCATTGGCGATCAGCGCACCGGTCGCGTCGAAGATCGCGCAGGAGAAGTCCAGCCGCTCCTTGATGTTCACCGACAGGGAGGTGTTCTGCAGCACCGCGCCGGTCTGCTCGGCGATATTCATGAA
>JAZKFA010000259.1:0-2907 GCA_040386655.1 Pseudomonadota bacterium
CGGCTGCGCTGGCTGGAACGGGTGCGACCGCGCCTGGCGATCGACCGCGCAACGATGCTCGACAAGCTGGGCTGGATGCGCGGCGTCTACACCCGGCCGGAGGTGACGCACCACGCGATCGGCGCGCATCGCTCAATCGCCGACGCCTATCGATGGCTCGCGCGGCAAAGCCCCAGGGCGGCTGCCCTGCCCATCCCTGCCCCGCCGCCGATTCCGGTGCTGGAACCGCTCAGCGTAACACCTGGTGGGCCAAGCATCGCGGTCATCTATCTCGCGCGCTCCGGCGACGGGTCGGTCGGGGATTTCGAGGCGTTCCTTGATTCCTATCGCGCGCATGATGCGGGGATCGCGCATGACCTGATCATCATCCGCAAGGGCCTGCTCGGCCGGCCCGCCGCTCAGGCGGCACTCGCGGCGATGCTGGCGGGCATCCCGCACCGCGTGGTGGACATCGGCGACGCGGGCTTCGACATCCAGGCTTACCTCCGCGTCCTGCCCTTCCTGCGGCATGACCGGGTGTGTTGCCTCAACACCTTCTCGCGCATCGCGGCACCGGGATGGCTCGCGCATCTGAACGCGCCGCTGGACCGGCCGAGCGTTGGCGTCACCGGTGCGACCGCGTCCTACGAAAGCCTCGACACCTCGATCCAGCTGCTGACCAAGGCGTTCTGGCTGACGGCGGTGAAGGACGTTGAATACGACCCTGCGATGGAGGCGCAGTACCGGGAGCAGCTCACGACCTATGCCCAGGCTTGGCTGCAGAAGGGCGGAGGCACGGCGCTCCACAGAATGAGGCAAGCCGTTCGGCGCCGGCTTCGCAGGCCCGGAAATACGCGGGTGCTAACGGCTGGCTTCCTGAAATACTGGTCCGAGGTAACACAGCCTGGTGCGACCTGGTCCATCGTGCGCGAGGTGAAGCCCTTCCCGAACCCGCATCTGCGTTCGAACGCCTTCATGATCGACCGCGCGCTGTTCGCGGAATTAGGCTTCCAGCTCGACGACACGAAGGCCGCGTCGAACTTGTTCGAATGCGGGCATGACGGGCTGGGTGCGCGGCTTGCGCGTCGTGGCCTCGCGCCGGTGCTGGTGGGCGCGGATGGCGCGGCCTTCGACGTGGCGCAATGGCCGCAGAGTCGCACCTTCCGCCTTGGCGACCAGGGCAATGTGATGGTGACGGACAACCAGGTGCGCGGCTTCACGGCCATGTCGCGCTGGCAGCAGGTCCTGCACGCGCGCATGGCCTGGGGCGACTACCTGCCGGAGCGCGTCGAGGGCCTGATTGACTTCGGCATCAAGTTCCCCCGCGGCAGCCTGGAAATCGGTCGGGTTTCGACCGGGGAAGCCGCGCCGACGGGTCCACTGGTCTCGGTGGTGATCGCGTTCGACGGGGGGCTGGATGCGCTGCGCAATGCGCTCGATTCGCTGGCACGGCAGCATGGCGACTGGGAGTGCGTGATCCTGGACAATGCCTCGGGCGAGGCGATCGCAGAGCTGATCGCCGCACGGAACGATCCGCGTATCCGCATTGAGCATGTCCAGCAGCGGCTGGACCGCGCGGTAAGTTGGAACGTTGCCATCGGCCTGGCGCGCGGCACCTATGTGACGCTGCTCGGCGCGTCGGATGCGCTGGCGCCCGAACATTGCGCGCGGATCTCCGGCCTCGTCGCGGAGTTCGACCGGCCGGAGATCATCTATTCGCCCTGCATGCGCTTCGTGGCACCTGGTGCCGTTCCGGGCCTGCGCGCGGGGATGGCCACGACGGTGCACGCCGCGGGCTTCCTCAAGGACCGCCCCGTGCCCTTCCTGCTGTTCCCCGAGGACTCGCTCCGCATCGCGCGCGAGGCGCTGGAGATGCGGCGGGACTTCGCCACCGCGACGGCTTGCTTCTGCTTCCGCCGCGACTTCCTGCTCGGCCTCGCGCGCGAGGGTGCGGTGTTCCATACGGCGGTACCGGACGAATACATCGCGACTCTGGCGATGGCGGTCGGAATCAGGATCATCGTGACGCCGCAGCCTCTGGTGATCCTGGGCGCTGCGGCCGCGCCGGAACCTGTCGATGATGCGCAGGCGGATGCAGCCGGGCTTCTGCCGGGACCGCGGCCACGCGCGGCGTCGATGCTCGCGATGGTCGAGGCGGAAGCGCGGCTGGGCGAGCGTGCGCCGGCGGCGGCAGGACTCGCGCGTTATCGCAGGCACCAGATCCTGGCCACGATCGAGACGGATGGCGGCGGGCTGCGCTGGATGCAGCGTGCGCCTGGGGCGGCCGTCTGGGCACGGTTGACGGGGCGGGAGAGGCTGTGGGCGCTGCGTACGGCGCTCATCATCCGCATGGTCGGCGCCGGGCGGATGGCGCGCCACCGGCTGGACGCGATCCGCAACTCCTGCCGGCTGGACGCGATGGCACCGGTCGAGCTGCACCATGTCCATGGCGCCTTCCGGACGCTACCCGAATTTCTCGACGCACTCTCGGCCGGGCGCTACCCGCCGGGCTGAGCCGCCGCGATGGTGTCGGCGATGCCGGCTTCCATGGTGAAGCGGGGTGTGAAGCCCACCTCTTCGCGCAGGCGCCGGGTGCAGGCGGCCAGGCGCGCGGGCTCGTTCGCCGGCATGGGGCGCGCGCCGAAGCGCAGCAGCTCCGGCCGGCCGAGCTGGCGCCCGATCTCACCCAGGAAATCCACCAGGGGCCTGTCCTCGCCGGAGGCTATGTTCACGGGGCCGACCACATCGCTGTCCACCAGGGCGGCGAGCGCCCCGGCGACGTCGGCCACGTGCAGGAAGTCCCGCCGCTGGGTGCCCGCGGTGGTCTCGACGGGCTCGCCCCGGGACAGCCGCGCGATGGTGTCGCTGACGAGACGCCCGGGCTTCTCGCCGGGGCCGTACAGGAAGAAGATACGGCCCCAGGCGAAG
>JAZKFA010000260.1:0-1772 GCA_040386655.1 Pseudomonadota bacterium
GAGGACGGGCTGCAGAACGCCAGCGCGGCTTTCCGGCGCACGGGCCAAGGCGCCCGCCAGTTCCTGCCCCAGCGTGGTGACGGCAGGCAGCGCCGCGGGGGTGTCCGCGCCGACAAGGTTGAACGCCTCGTCGTAGAGCTGCCCCTGCCGCGCCTCGAAGCGCGCGACGGCGTTCGTCGCGCCCTGCCGCAGCGTCGCGCCAGCCACGGCGGGAGTTTGGGGCGCGGCATACTCGCCCGCGATGCGCGTGGCTTCCTGCCCGACTTGCGCGGTCTGCCGCTCGGCCAGGCCCATCATCGGCTGCGCGCCGCCGGGCGTGGCGGCCAGGCCCTGCTCGATGACCTGCGTGGTGCGGTTGCCGGTGATGGCGCCCGCGCTCGGGGTCACGCCCGCCGCGTTGAAGTCGGCCAAGGCGTTCGCGCCAGTGCGCGCCCCGAACATCCGAGGCACCGAGCCAACCATGGCGCGCGCGCCCTGCGCCAGCATATTGCCGATCGGCACGCCCACCGCGTTCAGGCCCGCCGTGGTGGCGGCATCCCCGATGCGCGTGCCCATGCTGCGGGTGTCCACGGTGTCGCCGGTCAGGGTCGTGGATGCCGTGGCCAGTTCACGTCCACCAGCCGCGCCGAGGCCGACAGCGGCAGGCAAGGCGAGCAGGCTCGCGCCACCCGTCGCGGGCGCTGTGCCGACAGCCACGGCAGCACCCGCCGCGCCACCGAGCAGTTCCCCGAGTTCAGGGCGGATCGAGGAGAAGTCGCCCCAATCCAGGCCGCTCGGGTTGTAGACCGTCAGGCGCTGCGTGCGCGGGTGCGTGAACACGAAGTTATCCGTGCCCATGGGCCGCGCGTCCGGGGCGAACCGGCGCAGCGTGGCCAGCCGGTCTTCCGGGGTGGATGCCGCGCCGACAGCGCCGCGCACGTTGGCGGGTGCGCCCGTGTTGCGGTCGAGGTCAGCCATGGGCATGGCAACGCTCGCATAGGGGTCAGCGCCGCGCGCGGGGGCGGCAGGCGCTGGCGCGGCAATGGAGGCGTATGGATCGGCCATTAGCGGCGCACCCTCGGCTGACCATCCTGGCCGGTGAACGGCGTACCCGGTGCCAGGAGTTCAGCCTCCTGCGGGGACAGGCGCTGGCCCGGCGGCGGGGGCGGTACGCGCGGCGCCGAACCGGACGACGCGGGGGCCTGAACCTGCGGCGTGCGTGCCGGGGTGCCGGAATAGCGGTTTTCGCGCGGCGGCAGCGGGTCGGTCACAAGGTCCGGGTCCAGCCCTGCGCGCCCTGCCAGGCGGCGGACGCGATCCACTTCGCGGCGGTAAGGGTCTTCGAAGGTGGCGAACCGGCTTTCCGCCTGCGCCACCAGCGCGGCGCGCGTCTCGGGGCCGAGGGCCGCGCCGCCGATGATGCGCGACAGGGAGCCGACGAGCTGCTCGGGGAGAGCGCCCGTGCGCGCCAGAGTAAGCGCCTCGCCCTCGCGGACCACGCTGCCGGGGTCCAGCAGGTTGGCGAAGGCGAAGACCAAGTCGATGTCCGCGGCGCGCGTCTGCACGTTCGCGGCCTGCCGGATGGCCATGATGCGCGGCTCAACCGCCGTGTAGTCCCGGTAAGCCTGCGTGGAGGCAAGCTCCGTGCGGAAGCCGCGCGCGTTCTCCAGAACCTGCTGCGAGGGGTTGCCGGTCGCGCCGACGCGGGGGCCGAGGGTGCCGTCCGGGTTGAGGACGTAGCGCCCGGCGGGGCGGTCGCCCTCGGCGGCCACGTCGGTCGTCTGCACGTCGCG
>JAZKFA010000261.1:0-3777 GCA_040386655.1 Pseudomonadota bacterium
CGAGCATGCCCGCCAGCAGCACCGGCAGCCGGCGCGCGGCCAGCGCATCGAGGATCGCGGCCACGTTCGCGGCTGTCGTGCGCGGATCCAGCCCGCGCAGCCCATCATTGCCTCCGAGGGCCACGATGACAGCATCGGGCCGCTCCGCCAGCGCCCAGGCCAGGCGCGCCCGCCCGCCGGCGGTCGTGTCGCCGGACACCCCAGCATCGATCACCCGGACGTCACGGCCCTTGGCGCGGAGGGCGGCTTCCAGGCGGGCCGGCAGGGCCACGCCATTGGGCAGGCCGTATCCCGCGGTGATGGAATCCCCCAGCATCAGCAGGCGCAGGGGTTCGGCCCGGGCGGGCCCGGAGATTGCAAGCAACACTCCGAAACCCAGGGCAAGGTGGCGCCACCCCGCCCGAACCCCATATCTGGACGGATTTTCAGGAACGACCCGCCGCATGGACATTGCTCTCACCAACTCAACGGCGGCCGATGTCACGCGCCCGATCCGCGCCGCTGCCGCGCTGATCACCGCCACCGACCTGGCCTTCAGCGTGCCCGCCGCGACCGGCCGCCTGCCGATCCTGCGCGGCGTCTCGCTGGAGATCGCGGCCGGGGAGGCGGTGGGCATCGTAGGGCCTTCGGGGTCCGGCAAGACGTCGCTCCTCATGCTGCTCGCGGGGCTGGAACGGGCCACCGGCGGCACGCTCTCCGTCGCCGGCCAGTCCCTGTCCACCATGGACGAGGACGCGCTCGCCCGCTTCCGCAGGGATAATGTGGGGATCGTCTTCCAGGCCTTCCACCTCATCCCGACGATGACGGCCCTGGAGAACGTCGCCGTACCGCTGGAATTCGCAGGACGGGCTGATGCCTTCGAGCGTGCGGCGGAGAGCCTGGGCCTTGTCGGGCTGAGCCACCGCCTGGGCCACTACCCCGGCCAGCTTTCGGGCGGCGAGCAGCAGCGCGTGGCGCTGGCGAGGGCCATGGCCGCGCAGCCCGGCCTGATCCTGGCCGACGAACCCACCGGCAACCTGGACCGCGCGACGGGTGCGACCGTGATGGACCTGCTCTTTGCCTCGCGCGACCGCGGCACCACGCTGGTGCTCATCACCCATGACCCCGCGCTGGCCGAGCGCTGCGATCGGCAGATCCGCATCGAGGATGGGCTGATCGTACGCCTCAATGGCGACGGGCTGTCCGCCCGATGATAATGGCCCTTCGCCTCGCCCGCCGCGAGTTGCGCGGTGGCATCAAGGGCCTGCGCATCGTGCTCGCCTGCCTGGCATTGGGCGTGGCGGCGATCGCGGCGGTCGGCACGCTTCGGGCGGCGACGGACGCCGCGATGCAGTCCGATGGCGGCCGTATCCTGGGCGGCGATGCCGAGATCCACATCACCCAGCGGCCGCTGCCCGACGATGCGCGCGCATGGCTCACCGCGCGGGGGGCGACGCTGTCGGACGTGGTGCAGATGCGCGCCATGGCTATTGCCCCTTCGGGCGAGCGGAGCCTGGTCGAGCTGAAGGCCATCGACGCCCGCTATCCCTTGTATGGCGAGCTCGTGCTGGAGCCGCCGGGGACGCTGGCGCCAGGTTCTATCGCGCTGGACCGCGTGATCGCGGAGCGGCTGGGCGTCACGGTTGGCGAGACCATCCGCATCGGCGAGGCGCGGCTGCGCTATGCCGGGATCGTGGCGGTGGAGCCTGACAAGGTCGCCTCGCCGGCGGTGCTCGGGCCGCGGGCGATGATCAATGCGGCCGACCTCGAGGCCACGCGGCTGATCCAGCCGGGCTCGCTGCTCGCCTACGACACGCGCATCCGGCTGCCCGAAACGGTGGACCGCGCCCGCTTCCTGGGCGAGCTGCGGGCCGCCTTCCCCGACCAGGGCTGGCGCATCCGCGCGGCCGGCGAGGCGGCACCCGGCGTGAACCGCTTCCTCGATCGCGCGGCGTTCTTCCTCACGCTCGCCTCGCTGACCGCGCTGCTGGTCGGCGGCATCGGCGTGGCGACGGGGGTGCGGGCGTGGCTCGACCAGCGGGCGCGGACCATCGCGACGCTGCGCTGCCTGGGCGCGCCGGCGGGGACCATCTTCGCGACGTACCTGATCCAGGTGATGGCGCTGGCACTGGTCGGCATCGTGCTGGGCCTCGCGATCGGCTTCGCGCTGACCTGGGTCGGGGCGTCGATGCTGGGGGACTCCCTGCCGATCCCGCCGCGGCCCGGCCTGTATCTCGCGCCATTGGGGATGGCCGCCGTCTACGGGCTCCTGACCGCACTCGCCTTCGCGCTCTGGCCGCTCGGCCGTGCACGGGAGATTCCCGGCGCGGCGCTGTTCCGCGACGTCGTGCAGCCGAGTGCCGCACGCCCCCGCGCGGCGCTAATCGCCGCTGTTGCCGCGGCCGGCGGCGCGCTCGCGATCCTGATCATCGCGACGGCGGAAAATCGCATGTTCGCCGCGGGCTTTGTGGGCGCGGCGCTGTTCACCCTGTTGCTGTTCCGCCTGGGGGCGACGGCGCTGATGGCGGTGGCCCGGCGCATCCGCCCGCGCGGGCGCCCGGCCTGGCGGCTGGGCATGGCAAACCTGCACCGTCCCGGCGCCTCGACGCCGTTGATGCTGGTCTCCCTCGGCATCGGGCTGACCACGCTGTCCGCCATCGCGCTGATCGAGGGCAATCTGCGCCGCCAGATTGGCGAGCAGATGCCAGCGGCTGCACCCAGCTTCTATTTCATTGATATTCAGTCCGACCAGGCGAGCGCCTTCGACGCGCTGACCGCGACGCTGCCCGGGGCGTCCGACCTGCGCCGCGTTCCATCCCTGCGCGCCCGCGTCACGGCCGTGAAGGGCGTGCCCGTGGACCAGGTCCGCACCTCCGAGGACACCGCCTGGGCGCTGCGCGGCGACCGTGGCCTCACCTACGCCGCGACCCCGCCCGAGGGCACGCGCTTGGCCTCCGGGAACTGGTGGCCGGCGGATTACGCGGGGGAGCCGCTGCTCTCCTTTGACGCCAACCTCGCGCGCGGCTGGGGGGTGGGGATCGGCGACACGATCACGCTGAACGTGCTGGGGCGCGACATCCCCTTCCGCATCGCGAATTTGCGCGACATCGCCTGGCGGGCGCTGGGGATCAACTTCGTCTTCGTGGCCTCGCCGGGGTTGCTGGAGGCCGCGCCGCACACGCATATCGCGACGCTGCGGTCGCCGGCCGCCAATGAGTCGGCCATCCTGCGCGCGCTGACCGACGCCTTCCCCAACATCTCCGGCATCCGGGTGCGCGATGCGCTGGAGGCGGTGGTCGCCCTGCTCGGCAAGCTCGGGGCGGCGCTGTCGGGGACAGCGGGCGTCACGCTCGCCGCCGGGGCGCTGGTGCTGGCGGGCGCTGTGGCGGCCGGGCAACGCCGACGCATCCGGGACGCGGTGATCCTCAAGACCATCGGCGCCAGCCGGGCGCAGATCCGCCGCGCCTTCCTGGTGGAGTTCGGACTGCTGGGGCTGACGGCGGGTCTGGTCGCGGCGGCGGCGGGCACGGCGGCGGCTTGGGGCGTGGTGCGCTTCGTCATGGGGGGCGAGTGGGCCTTCCTGCCGGGAACGTTGGCACTGACCATCCTGCTGTGCACGCTGCTGACGTTGGCGTTCGGGTATGCCGGAACCGCGCTCGCACTGCGCGCGCGGCCGGCTCAGCAGCTGAGGAATGAGTAGGGTAGCCGCGGAAAGGACTTCCCCCAGACCCTATTCTTTTGTTTTTGCCTAGGGATGCGCGGGTAGGACGGTCGCAGCCTTCGGGCGGTTCTGCCGGT
>JAZKFA010000262.1:0-7044 GCA_040386655.1 Pseudomonadota bacterium
CCAACCCGCCGGCAGGTAGCCATTGCCAGGGTCGTGCGCGCTGGTCTGGTCGGTGACGATGTCCGGCACCACGCCGCGGCGGACGAGCTCGGGAAACACCTCCGCCGCATTGCCGAGCAGGCCGACGCTGATGGGCTTTGCAGCAGCCCGCACCATCGCCAGGGCGGCGTCGAGATCGGGCGCCCAGTGGTCGAGGTAGCCCGTCTCCAGCCGCTTCTCGATCCGCGACGCCTGGCACTCAACAGCGAGCACCGAGGCACCGGCGAAGACGCCCGCGAGGGGCTGCGCGCCGCCCATCCCGCCAAGCCCGGCCGTCAGGATCCAGCGCCCGGCCAGGGAGCCGCCGAAATGCTGGCGCCCGGCTTCGGCGAAGGTCTCATAGGTGCCCTGCACGATGCCCTGGCTGCCGATGTAGATCCACGACCCCGCGGTCATCTGGCCGTACATCATCAGCCCCAGGCGATCGAGCGCGTTGAAGTGTTCCCAATTCGCCCAGGCCGGCACCAGGTTGGAATTGGCGAGCAGCACGCGCGGGGCATCGGCATGGGTCTCGAACACGCCGACCGGCTTGCCGGACTGGATGAGCAGCGTCTGGTCGTCGCGCAGGCGGCGGAGCGTGGCGCAGATGGTCTCGTAGCTCTTCCAGTCCCGCGCGGCGCGGCCGATGCCGCCATAGACGACGAGTTCGCCCGGGCGCTCGGCCACCTCGTCGTCGAGGTTGTTCATCAGCATGCGCAGCGGCGCCTCCGCCTGCCACGACAGGCAGGAACGTTCGAGGCCGCGCGGGCTGCGGATGGCGGGGGCGTTGCGGAAGCGCGCGCTGTCGGTCATCGGGCGAGACTAGCCAGAAGCCAGCCCCATGCCGAGCGTCTTGCGCACTGCGGCGCGCTTTCGCGCTCGCGCTGCTGCTCTACGGCGCGATGCCGCGGGCGCGTTCCTGGCGCTGGGCTTCCATACGCTGCAGCAGCGCGCGGAAATCATGCGCCGGCGCGGCGAGCCGCGTGCCCGGTGCGGCGGGCTGCTCGCCGAGCTGCTCCGCGCGCGGCGTGCGCGGCAGCGCCCGCGCCTGGGATTTCTGCACCATCGCCTGGACGTTGGCGTCCTGCGTTGTCGTCACCTGTGTCGGCATCATCCTGGTCCTTCCAAGTCGACCCCTGCCCCGCAATGTGCGTGCCAGCGATGGCGGGGATTTCATGGGACGAAGCGCGCAATCCTGCGGCAAGCCGCGCCGCAACTCGGAAGGTTTTGCCGGGCTGGCCTTTGCGGGGCGACGCCGCCGGGCGAGGATGTGCCATGGACCTCCAAGCCCTCACCGCCCGCCTGCGCGAAGGCGTGCCCCTCGCCGGCCTTCTCGAGATCGAGGCGATCGCGCTCGAACCGCTGACGATCCGCATGCCCCCGGCCGCGATTTCGCTACGACCTGGGGGCACCGTCTCTGGCCCTGCGCTCATGGCGCTCGCCGATGTCGCGATGTGGGCGGCGCTGCTGGTCGCGAACGGGGCGGAGGACCTGTCGCGCACGACCCAGCTTTCCATCCAGTTCCTGCGCGCCGTGGCACCTGGCGCGGTGATCGCGGAACCGCGCATCCTCAAGCCCGGACGCACGCTCATCTATGGCGATGTGTGGATCCGTGGAGAGGGCGAGACGCGCCCGGCAGCACACGTCACCACGCAATGGGCGGCCGTGCCGGCGCGTTAGGAGATGGGCGGCGCGGCGCCCCAGGCAATGAAGGGGCCGTTGCGCCAGCCGTGGCCCGCGGCGTAGCGGAACGGCGCGCCTCCGGGTGTCAGCACATGGCCGCCAGCCGCCTCCAGCACCGCCTGGCCGGCCGCGGTGTCCCACGCCATGGTCGGGCCGAAGCGCGGGTACACGTCGCCCGCACCCTCCGCGATGGTGCAGAACTTCACCGACGAGCCGACCACCACGGTCTCTGCCACGCCGCGTGCGGCGACCCAGGCCTCGGTGGCCGCTTCCAGGTGGGAGCGGGAGATGAGTGCGACCGGCGGCGTCCTCACCCGGCGTGCGCAGATGGCACGCCCGTTGCGCGTGGCTCCGGCACCCTTCGCGCCGCACCAGAGCCTGCCATCGGCCGAGGTCAGCACCACGCCGGCCACCGGCGCGCCGTTTTCGACGAGTGCGATGTTGACCGTGTAGTCCGGCCGTCCCGCGACGAATTCGCGGGTGCCGTCCAGGGGGTCGACGAGGAAGAAGATCGCGCCAGGCTCCTCCGGGCGCGCGGCGTCCTCCTCGGACACGACGGGAATGGCCGGGAAGGTTGCGGCGAGGCCCGCGCGGATGATGGTGTCGGCCGCGAGGTCCGCGGCGGTGAGCGGGCTGCCATCGGCCTTGTCGCAGGCCTGCCAGTCAGTGCCGGCGCGAATGCGCTCGATCGCGGCGCCGGCCTCCGTGGCGAGCGCCGCCAGCGCGGGGAGGAATGCGCCCCATCTACCGCGTTCGGTCAACGCTTCTCGCTCCCCTTGGGCGGCCCGCGGCCGGTGAACAGCACCGCGGCCCCCATGCCACCGACGGCGAGGGCCGCGCCGAGCAATTGCAGCACGCCGATCGGCTCAGCCAGCACGAAGGCCGCGAGGATCAGCGCCACCACCGGCACGATGACCGACAGGGTGGAGGCGCGCGTCGCCCCGAGCAACTCCACCGCGCGGGCATAGAGGAACATCGCGGCAGCGCCGAGGAACAGCCCCTGTGCAAGCAAATGCGGCAGCACGACGCCCGCCGGCATCGCCATGACATCGGCGCCACGCCAGGGCAGCCAGATCGGCAGGACAAACAGCGCGGAGAGGGCGGTGACCGCAGCGGTGCCGGCCATGGCAGGCACCTGCCAGCGGCGGAGGAGCACCGTGAAGGCGCCCCAGCTCGACCCCGCGGCCAGCAGCATCAGGTCGCCGCGCCAGGCGCCCGGTGCGTCCCCGGCGATGCCGTCCCACCCGATCAGCAGCACGCCCGCGGCCATGGCGGCGAGCGCGGCCCAGCGGCCGGGGGTTGGGATCTCGCGCAGCAGCGGCACCGCGAGCAGCGCGCCAACCACGGGCACGGTCATCGGCGCGATGGTGCCGCCATGCGTCGCGGGCGCGTAAACGAGGGCGCCGACGAACAGCAGGAGGTTCGGCGCGCCGCCGAGCAGCGTCATCACCGCGAGGCGCCAGGCGCCGATCCGCGCGAGCGCCTGCCGCCCACGCCAGAGCAGCGGCAGCAGCACGAGTGCGGCGATGGAATAGCGGAAGGCCGCGAGGTCCAGTGGCACCAACCCCTGCCCCGAGAGTGCGGCGCGCGCCACCACCGCATGCCCGCCCCAGATCACCGAGGAGCCGAGGCCCAGAACCAACCCCAGTATCAGCTTCGGTGCCACGCACCCTCCTGCCCGCGCCCCGCCGGTGCGGGGCACACCGCCCCATGCCCGAAGCGGTACCGCGTGGATAGCGCCGCGCGGCCGCGCGGCGAACCGTTCAAGGACAATCCACGCTCGCGCCCGAACGGCGGACGATCTCCGACCAGGCGAGGATGTCGCGCTGCTGGATCATGCCGAACTGCTGCGGGGAGGTCGGGCCGGGGGGCGTGATGCCCTGGTCCTCGACCAGCCAGCGGCGGAAATCGGGCTCGGCGATGATGCGCTGGATCTCGCGGTTCATGCGGTCGCGGATCGCGTCGGGCAGGCCGGGGGGCGCGAATATCCCGTACCAGGTGGAGGAGGTGAAGCCCGCCATCCCACAGGCCTCGGCCGCCGTGGGAACGTCCGGCAAGGCGGGGATGCGCTCCGCCGTGAGCATTGCGATGCCGCGCACCTGCCCTTGGCGGATCATGCCGATGGCAGGCCCGGTCTGGTTGAAGAACAGGTCCACGTCGCCGGCGAGCAGCGCGGTGGCCGCGCCAGGCTGGCCACGATAGGGGACGTGCAGCATCTCGATCCCCGCCGCCGCGCCGAAGGCCGCGCCCGCGAGGTGGGTGGAGGCGCCGTTTCCGGTCGAGGCGAAGGACAGCGCCCCCGGCCGCACGCGGGCCGCGGCGAGGACCGCCTGGCAGCTATCGAGCGCCGGGCGCCGCTCCGCGCTTACGATCAGCACGTTGGGCACGTCGCCCAGGATGGCGATGGGGGTGAAGTCGCGGATGACGTCGAAGGGCAGGCGCCGGTAGAGCGAGGCGTTGATCGCATGGGTCCCCGCCGTGCCGAACAGGAACAGGTAGCCGTCGGGGCGCGCCTTCGCCACGTAGTCCGACGCGATGTTGCCGCCCGCGCCGGAGCGGTTGTCCACGATGACCGGCTGGCCCAGGGCGCGGCTGAGCGGTTCGGCGAGGCGGCGCTGGTAGATGTCCGTGCCGGCGCCGTTGGGGAAGCCGCCCATGAGGGTGATGGGGCGGTTTGGCCAGGGAGCCTCCTGTGCCGCCAGCGGCAGCGCCGCGAGCACCATCAGCAGCGACATGAGCATGCGCATTTCGTCGATCCCCGGCCTGTTCAGCGCCAAGGCTAGCGGGGTAGCCTGTCGAGTTGAACAGCCAAAGCATCGCCCCCAGCCAAAGAAAAGCGCTTGGCGGCAAATCGATCTACGGGGCGCCGCTTGGCATCCTGATGCTGGAGGCGCGCTTCCCGCGCATCCCTGGCGACATGGGCAATGCCGCCACCTGGCCCTTCCCGGTGCTGTTCCGCGTGGTGCGCGGTGCCTCGCCCGCGCGCGTGGTCCTGGATGGCGCGAAGGGCCTCCTCGACGACTTCATCGCCGCCGGGCGCGACCTGGTGGATCTGGGTGCGGAGGCGATCACGACGAACTGCGGCTTCCTCGCGATCTACCAGCGTGAGCTCGCCGAGGCGCTGGCGGTGCCGGTCGCGACCTCCTCCCTGATGCAGGTGCCCTGGGTGCAGGCGATGCTGCCGCCGGGCAAGCGCGTGGGCGTGCTGACGGTGAGTGGGCAGTCGCTGACGCCGGCGCACATGGATGGCGCGGGCATCCCGCGCGACACGCCCTTCATCGGCACCGAGGGCGGGCGCGAGTTCTTTCGCGTGCTCATCCAGGCCAACGCAGTGGACATGGACGTGGCGGCCGCCGAGCAGGACATCCTCGATGCCGGGCAGGCGCTGGTGGAGCGGCACCCGGATATCGGCGCGATCGTGCTGGAATGCACGAACATGCCGCCCTATGCGGCCGCGTTGCGCGAGGCGCTGGGGATGCCGGTGTTCGACATCTACTCGATGATCAACTGGTTCCAGCTGGGGCTGCGCCCTCGGCGCTTCGATCCCTGAACGAGAAGGGGCCCCGCGAGGGGCCCTGAACTCATCAACCGTTCGGCCCGCTCCGCGGGCCGCGAGCCCGAATGGGCGAACGCCGGTAGTCCGGCGAGCCAAGCGCGCGGAGCGCGCGCCCGGCGCCTGAGGGCGCACAATATCTAGATTTCAGCGATGCTGAGATTTAATCCTTCATGCTCACGGCCTGACGGCCGCGCTGGCCGTCACGCACGTCGAGCGCGACCTTCTCGCCCTGCTGCACTTCCTGCTTGCCGGCGCGCTGGAGCACGGAGGAATGCAGGAACACGTCCTGGCCGCCATCATCGGGCGTGACGAAGCCGAAGCCGCGCACCTGGTCGAACCACTTCACCGTGCCGTTGACGGCGTAGGTCGGCCCGCCATCGTCACGGCCGCCCTGGCGCGGCGGACCGCGGTCGCCCCCGAAGCCACCACCCGGCGGCCCACCGAAGTCACGGCGGGGCGGACGGTCGCCGAAGCCACCGCTCGGCGGCCCACCAAAATCACGGCGCGGCGGACGATCACCAAAGCCACCACCCGGAGGGGCGCCGAAGTCACGGCGGGGCGGACGGTCGCCGAAGCCACCGCTCGGCGGTCCACCGAAATTGCTGCGCGGCGGGCGGTCCCCGAAGTCACGACGCGGCGGACGATCGCCGAAGCCACCGGGACGGTCACCGAAGCGGGGGCGATCACCGCCCGGCGCAGCCGCGCCACCCGGCCCGAGCTTCCGCTCGATGATGCGGGTGACGAGGCGCCGGCCCTGGCGGTCCGACCCGATCTCGCACACGAGCTTATCGCCGGTCTCAGGCGGCTCGATGCCGGCCTCGGTCAGTGCCGAGGCGTGAAAGAAAACGTCCTGGCCGTCCGGCCCAAGGACAAACCCGAAGCCCTTGCGGCCATTGTACCACTTGACTTCCGCTTCGACGGCCTGTCCGCCGCCCTGGTCATTTTCGGGAAACACGTCTTATCGTATCCGTATTAACGCGTCGCCCGACGGGATGCTGGGCCGCTATTGCGGACCTTGACATCGGCACCATGAAAAGGCGAGCGGAAAACAGCGAAACTTTACGGTTTTCAGACCAAACCGGATGCATCGCGCCTATGCAAATCGCGAAGCGGTGAACGGGCCGAGCGGGATTTCAGGCGGTAACCCGGCAAGCAGCTGCGCAATGATCCGTCCGGTGCGGGGTCCCGCCACCAGCCCGACATGACCGTGCCCGAAGGCATGGATTACCCCCGGGCAGCCTGATGCCGGTCCGAGGACCGGCTTGCCGTCAGGCATGGACGGCCGATGGCCCATCCAGAACTTCATGCGCTCCGACGGCAGGTCCCGCGGCAAACCCGGGAAGGTCGCAAGCAGATGATCGCGCAGGATTTCCGCCCGGCGCCAGTTCGGTGCGGCCTCCAGCCCCGCGATCTCCACCTGGCCGGCGACGCGCAGGCCGTGGCGTGTCGCCATGATGGACATCTTGCCGTCTGAGGGCATCAGACCGTGGCGTGGCGCTACCTCCGGGTTCGCGATCAGGGCGTGGTAGCCGCGCTCGGTCTCAAGCGGCACGTCGTCCCCGGCGAGTCTTGCCAATGCCTTGGAGCGGGCGCCGGCGCAGATGACCGCGTGGTCAGCCAGGACCTCACCGTCGGTGTGAAGAACGGCTTGTAATTTCTTGTTTTCGAGACGAAAGCCAGTAGCGCCCGCGGCGATGCGCTTGGCACCGCGCGCCTCGGCCAGTGCGACAAGGGCGGCGACGTAGCCGCCGGGGTCGCGGCAATCGCCGCCCTCCTCGACCATCACA
>JAZKFA010000263.1:0-4283 GCA_040386655.1 Pseudomonadota bacterium
TCGCGCTTGAGCTCGGGCTTTCGGCGAGCCAGCTCGGGCTGCTCGCGGCCGCGGTCTTCGTGACCTATGCGGTGGCGCAGATGCCGGTCGGCCTCGCGCTCGACCTGTTCGGCGCGCGACGGACGCAGGCAACGCTCGCGACCATTGCGGGATTCGGCTTCCTGCTCTCCGCTCTCGCGGAGGATGCGCTGATGCTCGGGCTCGGCCGCCTGCTCACCGGTATGGGCGTCGCGGCGGCGCTGATGGCCATGCTGCAGGCCACTGCGCAATGGTTCCCGCGCGACCGCGTTGCCGCGATGACGGGACTGGGCAGCTTCTTCAGTGGCGTGGGCGCGCTGGTCGTCACCCTGCCGGTGCAATGGGTCCTGCCGCATATCGGCTGGCGCGGCTGCTTCTGGGCGCTCTCGGCCGCGGGCTTCGCCGTGGCGGTATGGATCGCACTGTCGGTGCCGGATCGGCCGCCAGGTGCGGTCGCGCCGGCGCGCCGCAGCCTGGCCACCGAGATCGCGGAGTATGGCCGCATCTTCGCGAACGCGAATTTCCTGCGCTACCTGCCGACGCTCGCAATGATCAGCGGCTTGACCTTCACCTTTGGCGGGCTTTGGTCCGGCCCCTGGCTGCGCGACGTCGCGGGGCTGGGGGATGAACCGCGCGCGACCATCCTGCTGTGCTTCGCCATAGGCTTCATGGCCGGCAACCTGATCGTCGGGCGCTGGGTCGGCTGGGCACAGCGGCGCGGCTGGCCTCCGATGGCAATCACGATGGCCTCGCTCGGCGGCCAGGCGGTCATCATGGGCGCGTTCCTGCTACGCCCCAGCGGGATGGCCGCCCTGGTGCCGCTGTTCATCCTGTTCGGTTTCATCAGCGCGGGCGGGCCCGCCGGCTACGCCGTGATGGGGCAGTCCTTCTCACGCGAGCTCGCCGGCCGTGTCGCGACCGCGATCAACTTCACCATGCTGGTCCTCACGGTGGTTTTGCAGAACGCCATCGGCTGGGTGCTGGATTTCTGGCCGCGAACCGCGACAGGGGGCTGGGATCCGGCTGGCTATTCGGTCGCACTCGCCGGCATCCTGGTGCTGCAATGCGCCGCCGCGGGGTTCGCCCTGCGTCGCGCCAAGGGAGGGACCTGATGGACAAGAAGTTCCGCAAGCTGCTGGATCGCTACCGCGTCACCCAAGGCAAGGGTTTTTCGCTTCGCAACCACGATCCGGACGACACGGGCGGGCTGACGCTGGAGAAGGGCGAGGCGACGTCCCTGCTCGCCGCCAGCACCGCCATCCTGGCCGAGCAGCAGGACAAGCTCTACGCGCAGGATCGCTGGTCGGTGCTGTGCATCTTCCAGGCCATGGATGCGGCCGGGAAGGATGGCGCGATCAAGCACGTCTTCTCCGGCGTCAATCCGCAGGGCTGCCATGTGGAGAGCTTCAAGGCACCGAATGCGCTTGAGCTCGACCATGATTTCCTCTGGCGTCACGTGATCGCCATGCCCCGGCGCGGCACGATCGGCATCCACAACCGCTCCTGGTACGAGGAGACGCTGGTGGTGCGCGTCCACCACGAGATCCTCGCGCGGCAGAAGCTGCCGCCGGCGCGGATCACCAAGCGCATCTTCGACGAGCGGCTGGAGGATATCGCGGCCTACGAGCGCTATCTTTCGCGCCAGGGCGTCGTGGTGCTGAAGTTCTTCCTCCATGTCTCGAAGGAGGAGCAGCGCAAGCGCTTCCTCGAACGCATCGAGGAGCCGGCGAAGAACTGGAAATTCGCCGCCGCCGACGTCGCCGAGCGCGCGCATTGGAAGGAATACCACGCGGCCTATGAGGCCGCGATCCGTGCCACGGCCGCCCCCCACGCGCCCTGGTACGTGGTGCCCGCCGACAACAAGCGCTTTACGCGCCTCATCATCGGCAACGCCATCGCCGCCGCGCTGGAGGACCTGGACCTGCACTACCCGCAGATCGACGAGGTGACGCGGGCCAAGCTGGCGGAGGCACGGGCCACGCTGGAATAGCCGACCCCTCTTGGAACACGGGCCGGGGCAGGGCATATCCCCCCGATGGTCGCCTTCACCAAGATGCACGGGCTCGGCAATGATTTCGTCGTGCTGGATGAGCGCGCTGATCTGCTTGGTCTCACGCCCGAACAGACCCGACTGATCGCGGACCGCCACCGCGGCATCGGCTGCGACCAGCTCATCAGTTTGGAGACGAGCGCGGGTGCCGATGTGTTCATGCGCATCCGCAACCCCGACGGGTCCGAGGCGGGGGCATGCGGCAATGCCACGCGCTGCGTCGCCTCCCTTGTCGCGGCCGAGACCGGGCAGCGGCGCGTGGTGGTGCGTACCATCGCCGGCGACCTGCCCTGCACGATCCTTGGCCAAGACCGGGTGATCGCCGACATGGGCGCGCCGCGACTGGGCTGGCGCGACGTACCGTTGGCGGAGCCGATGGACACGCTCGCCCTGCCGATCGCGGAGGCCGCGGCGGCGTGCTCCATGGGCAACCCGCACGCGACCATTTTCGTCGACGACCTCGCCGCCACCGACATTGGACAGATGGGTCCACTCCTCGAACACCACCCGCTTTTTCCGGAGCGCGCGAACATCGGCTTCGCGCAGATCCTCGCCCCGGATCACATCCGGCTCGGCATGTGGGAGCGGGGTGCGGGGCAGACGCTCGCCTGTGGGTCCGGGGCTTGTGCCGCCATCGTCAATGCGAACCGGCGCGGGCTGACCCACCGTCGCGCCACCATCACGATGCCTGGCGGCGACCTGATCCTGGAATGGCGCGAGAGCGACGGGCACGTGCTGATGGAAGGCCCTATTGCCACGACCTTCTCGGGCCAGTTCGCGCTGTGAGCGACGGGCCGCGCATGCTGTCCTTCGGCTGCCGGCTCAACGCCTATGAAAGCGCGGCAATCGCCTCCATGGCGCAACCTGGCTCCGTCATCGTGAACACCTGCGCCGTCACGGCAGAGGCCGAGCAGCAGGCGCGCAAGGCGATCCGCCGCGCGCATCGCGAGACGCCGGGCGCGCCGATCATCGTCACCGGTTGCGCCGCGCAGATCGACCCTGCCGGCTGGGCGGCGCTGCCGGGTGTCACGCGCATCGTCGGCAACGCCGAAAAGCTCGACCCTGCGCGCTGGGCCCCCGATGCGGAGGCCTCGCCGGTCAGCGACATCATGGCGGCGCGCGAGACGGCGGCGCATCTGGTCACCGATTTTCCCGGCCGCGCGCGCGCCTTCCTGCAGGTGCAGCAGGGCTGCGACCATCGCTGCACCTTCTGCGTCATCCCCTATGGGCGCGGGCCGTCGCGCTCCGTCCCGATCGGCGTCATCGCGGAGCACCTGCGCGCCCTCGTCGCCGAGGGTTTTGCGGAGGTCGTGCTGACCGGCGTCGACATCGCGAGCTACGGCACCGACCTGCCGGGCCGTCCGAGCCTGGGCCAGATGATCCGGCGCCTGCTGGCGCTGGTGCCCGATCTCCAGCGCCTCCGCCTGTCCTCGCTGGACCCGGCCGCGATCGATGAGGATCTGTGGCGGCTGATCGAGAGCGAACCGCGCCTGATGCCGCACCTGCATTTGTCGCTGCAGCACGGCGCCGACCTCATCCTCAAGCGCATGAAGCGCCGGCATGGCCGCGCCGATGCGCTGGCCGCCATCGCCCGCGCCCGCGCACTGCGGCCAGGCATGGTGTTCGGCGCCGACCTGATCGCCGGCTTCCCGACCGAGACCGAGGCGCACCACGCGGACACACTCGCGCTGGTCGAGGAGGCGGACATCAGCTTCCTGCACGTCTTTCCTTTCTCGGCGCGCCCCGGCACGCCGGCGGCGAAGATGCCGCAACTGCCGGTGCCACTCCGCCGTCACCGCGCGACACAGCTGCGCGAGGCCGGCGCCGCCGCCGCGCAACGCCTCTATGCGAAGCGGCTTGAGCATGAGGAGAATGTGCTGGTGGAGCGCGGCAATCGCGGCCACACGGAACAATTCTGCCCGGTCCGCGTCACCGGTCGCGTGATCCCGGCCGGTACGCTCGCGCGACTGCGCATCACTGGCATCACGCCGGACGGGCTTGTGGCGGAGGCTGCCTGATGGCGCTGCGAGACCTGTTTACCCGCAAGCCGCCGGCGCCCATGCCAGCGCCGGAACCGGCTGTACCTGTCGTCACACCGGCGGCACCGACACCCGTCGCAGCACCAGCGGCGCAATCCCCAGGCGCGACGCCGGCGGAGCCACCCGCGGCGGAACCTACCGGCTGGTTCGGCCGGCTGCGGCAGGGCCTCTCGCGC
>JAZKFA010000264.1:0-5008 GCA_040386655.1 Pseudomonadota bacterium
CGCGGATCGAAGGCGTGGCCGCGCGCCGCGCGGAGCTCGAAGCGCGCCTCGCCATGGTCGACCGCCTGAGTGCCAGCCAGCAGGACGCCGCGCGCGCGACGCTGGACGCGGCCCGCGCTGCGCTGCCCTCCGCGCAATCGGACCGCGTCTTCGCCGCCGCCGAGCTCGCCCGTGCGGAGGGGCTGATCGCGACCGGTGCCAGCACGCGGCAGCGCCTGGAACAACTGCATGCGTTGTTCGACCAGGCACAGCAGCGCGTCATCGCTCGCGGCGCGGAGATCCGCAACGCGGAGGCGATGATGGCCGTCGCCCAGGCAAGCCGGGAGGAAATGCAGGTCCTCGCCCGCCAGATCGAATCGCTCGGGCCGCTCGCGCGCGAACTGGCCGCACAGCGCGATCGTGTTGCGCTGGACGTGGCGGACCGCACCATCCGCATGCCGTTCGATGGGATCGTGGACCGCATCTTTCTGGACCCCGGCGAATACGTGCTGGCAGGTCAGCGCATCATCCTGGTGCACAGCCCGTCGCAAGTGCGCGTCGAAGCCAATGTGCGCGAGACGGACCTGCGCTACTTCCGCCCCGGCACCCGCGTGCGCGTGACCGTGGACGCCTGGCCGGGGCGCGTCTTCGAGGGCGTGGTCGACCGCGTGGTGGAGGCGGCAACGAGCGAATTCGCCCTGCTGCCGAGCGCCAATCCATCGGGCAACTTCACCCGGATCACCCAGCGCATGCCGCTGCGCGTGCAGCTGACGCCACCCCCGGAACCGGGCGTGCTGCGGCCAGGCATGCTGGTGCGCATCGAAGCCGAAGCGCGCGGAGAATGAGTTTTTTCCCCCTCAAGCGCCGGGCGCACGCTCCGCCTGCTTGGCTCGCCGCATGAGCGGCATTCGCGCATTCGCGCTCGCGGTCCGCTGCGCGGCCCGAAGGCTGAACGGTCTGGAGAAACCGCGTGGGTGACCAACCCCATGGCTGAACCCGGCCGCGGCGGACCGTCCATCGAGGCGATGTTCCTCCGCTATGGCCCGGCCTATCGCTGGCTCGTGACGCTCACTGCCCTCGCCGGCACCGTCTCGGGCATCCTGTCCTCGACCATCGTCGTGGTGGCGTTGCCCGACATCATGGGCGCGTTGGGGATGGGACAGGAGGAAGCGCAGCTCCTGTCCACCGGATTCCTCGCGGCGAATACCGGCTTCATGCTGCTCAATGCCTGGGCGGTGGAGCGCTTCGGCTTCCGCCTCACCTATGTTTTCGCCACCGGCGTCTTCGTCGTTGCCTCACTGCTCGCGGGCATCGCGACGGAGACGGCGGTGATTGTCGCCTGCCGCGTCGCGCAGGGTGCTTCGGCGGGGCTGCTGCAGCCGCTGTCGATGCAGATCATCTTCCTGGTCTTTCCGCCGGAGCGGCGCGGCACCGCGATGGGGATGTTCAGCTTCGGCGTCGTGATGGCGCCGGCCATCGGACCCACGCTCGGAGGCGTGCTGGTCGATGAGTATTCCTGGCACGCGGTGTTCTTCCTCAGTCTGCCCACGGCGATGCTGGGTATGGTGCTGGGCCTGCTGTTCATGCCCGGGCGCCTGGCAGAAGGTCCGGCCAAGCGGTTCGACTGGGCGGGTGCGGGGCTACTCGCGCTTGCGATCGGGACGCTGCTCGCAGGGCTGACGGATGGGCAGCGGCGCGGCTGGGGCTCCCATGCGGTGGTGATCCAGCTCGCGATTGCGGCGTGCGCGACGGTGGGGTTCATCACCTGGGAGTGCATCGCCAAGGCGCCGCTGATGAACCCGCGCGTCTTCGCCCATGGCGGCTTCGCGGCGGCCTCGATGGTGGCGTTCATCTACGGCGCGGCGATCTTCGGCTCCACCTACCTGATCCCTTTATTGGTCGAGATCGTGCAGGGCTACACACCGACGCGCGCGGGGCTGGTGATGATGCCTGCGGGCCTGGCCGTCGCGGTCACCTTCCTCGTTGCCGGGCGCATGGCGGATATCATGCCGCCATGGTTGCCGGTCTGCACGGGGCTGGCCTTCTTCGCGCTCTCCTCCTGGCTGATCGGCGGCATCGGCACCGACACGGCGTTCTGGGAGATGGCGATCTGGATCCTGATCGGCCGCGTGGGCCTCGGTTTGACCATGCCCAACATGAATGTGGGCGCGCTCCGGGCGCTGCCGCCGCACATGATCGGGCAGGGCGCGGGGACGATCAATTTCTGCCGCATGCTTGGCGGTGCGTTCGGCACCAACCTTCTCGCCATCCTGCTGGAACGGCGGACGGAACAGCATGCGGAGGCGCTGAACGCGCAGATCGACGGCGGGAGTGCGGCGCTGGAGGCGCGGCGCCTGATCGAAACGCTCTACGCCCAGGGCGGCCTGCCAGAGGTGATCCGGCGCGACGCCGCCCATGAATTCCTCCTCCGCATGGTCGAGGCGCAGGCGCAGCTGCTGGGCTTCCGCGACGCCTTCCTCATCACCGGGCTCGTCTGCCTGTTGGCGATCCTGCCGGGGCTGACGCTGCGCCAGCCCCCGCCGGGGCTCAATCCAGGCGCACGCCCGACACCTCCACCAGCCCCTTCCACACAGCATCCTGCGCGCGGATGAACTCCGTGAGCGCGGCCGGGCTCGCATCGGTGACGGCGTTGAAGCCCAGCGGGCGCAGGCGCTCCACATAGGCGGGGCTGCGCGCCGCGGCGACGGTTGCTGCGTGGAGCCGGGTGATCGCATCCGCTGGCGTTGCGGCGGGGGCGGAGAGACAGTACCAGAACTCCATGTCCATGTCGGTGCCGGGGATCAACTCCGCCATGCCGGAGACGGATTCCAGGCCCGGCACATACGTCACGCGCTGCGCGCTGCCGACGCCGAGCGCGCGCAGCCGCCCCTCGCGCACGTGAGGGATGATCGCGGGAATGCCATCGAAGAGCAGGTCGAGCGTGCCGGCGATCAGGTCGTTCAGCGATGGTGCCAGGCCGCGATACGGAATCTGGTTCACCTCGAACCCGGCGGCACGACCCATCTTCGCGATGGAGAGATTGCTGATCGTCCCCCAGCCGGAATTGCCGGCGCTGATCGTGCGCGGCGCCTCGCGCGCGGCCTGCGCCAACTGTGCGAAGTTCTGCCAGGGCCGGTCTGCGCGCGTGACGAGCAGCGTGGTGCCGACGGAGACGCGCGAGATGTGCGCGAAGTCGCGCATCGTGTCGAACGGCATGGCCGTGCGGTAGAGATAGCGGTTCGCACAGAAGATCGTCGCGCCGCCCAGAAACAGCGTCAGCCCATCGGGTGCGGCGCGCGCGGTGGCCTCCGCCGCGATGTTGCCGCCTGCACCAGGCCGGTTCTCGATCACCACCGGCTGGCCCAGCAGCGGCGCCATCTGCTCGGCAAGCAGGCGCGCAGTGATGTCGGCGGCGCCGCCCGGCGGGAAGGGCACCAGGATGCGGATGGCGCGTGCCTGCGCCAGCGCAGGCGTCGAAAGCGCGCCGAGGAGCGGTGCGGCAAGCAGCGTACGGCGGTTCATGCGTTGGGCTCCAGGTGCAGCTGCACGGCGATGCCTTCGAGGCCCGGCACGGCGGGGTAACGGGCCATCACCTGCGGGTCATGGCCGGGCACGATGTGCTTCGGCGTGGGGGCGAGTGCGCGCAGCCGATCAAAACCTTCCAACATGTCGCCGACATGAAAGGCGGTGGTGAAGGGGCGCCCGCTCTCCATGTTCTCGTAGAAATGCGTGACGTCGGAGGCGAGCACGACCTTGCCTCGCGCGGTGTTCACGGACACGCATTGCAGCCCTGCCGAATGCCCGCCGCAGGCGTGCAGCGCGATGCCCGGCGCGAGCTCCACATCGCCATTGTGGAAGGCGACACGCTCCGCGAAGTTCATGCGCACCATGCCGACGACGTCCTCGATTTCGAAGGAGTGGCGCAGCTTCGCGTGCTTCATGTAGCGGCCCGTCGCGTAGTGCATTTCCGGCTCCTGCAAATGGAAGCGCGCGCGGGCGAATTTGTGGAAGCTGCCGACGTGGTCGTAGTGCAGGTGAGAGATGATGACGTCCTCCACGTCGTCCGGCTCGATGCCGAGCAGGCGCAGGTTGTCGATCGGGCAGCGCATCCAGGTACGCTTGCGCCGCTCTGCGACTTCCGCGGTGAAGCCGGTGTCGACGATCCAGGCCTTGCCGTCTGCGACGGCGGCCCAGACGAAATAGTCCATCGGCATCGGCGCATCATGCGGGTCGCCGCCGATGAAGTGCTCGTGGCGCATCGCGTCGCGCATGGCGTAGCGCAGCGCGTAGACCTTGTATTCGGGCGTCATGCGGGCAGCCTTTCGTCGAGGGCGAGAGCGGTCATGGAGGCATCGCGCAGCACGGACAGGAAGTCGCCGGGCTGGTTGCAATCGCCGATCAGGGTGAAGGCAATGCCGGTGGCTTCGACCTCGGCCAGGACGTCCCGGTTTGGCACGGCTCCGATGGCGGCGATGATGCAATCCACGGCCAGGGCGTGGTGCACGCCAGCCGCGCTGAAATGCAGCTCGCCATCGCTGACCCGCGTTGCGCTGGCGCCGGTGTGGAACAGCGCACCCGCCGCGCGCAAGCGCAGCGTGAGGTCGGTGCGGTTGTTCCGCGCCATCTGCGGTGCCAGCGTCTTCTGCGCCTCGAGGATAGTGACGCGGCAATCGCGCAGGGTGAGGATCTCGGCGACCTCCAGGCCCACGATGCCGCCCCCGATGATCGCGACGCGCAAACCCCTCGCGACAAGATCGGGCGTTGCTATCACGTCCCAGGCCTGGAGCGGCGCTGCCCCTTCGAGGGCAAGTGCGCGGGGCACCGCGCCGGTAGCGACCAGGATGTGGTCCGGGCGATGGTCCCGAATCAGCGCCGCGCTCGGTGTGACGCCGCAGCGCAGCCGGGCGCCGAGCGCAAGCGCTTGGTCGTAGCGCCAGGTCCAGGCCGGGCGGACCTCCTCCTTATCCGGCGCGGCGACGGCGAGGTGCACCTGCCCGCCGGCGCGGTCGCTGCGCTCCCACACCTCCAC
>JAZKFA010000265.1:0-4315 GCA_040386655.1 Pseudomonadota bacterium
AGCTGGAGCACGTCGCGCCCCTCCCCAACCAGACTCATTCGAGCAAGCACAGCCCACAACCAGCTCAGGACCCAACGCATGCCGGGGTCCGGGGATCGGCTCGATCCCCGGCGGGGGTCGAGGGGGCAGAGCCCCTGGCCTTACTCCCGCGCCCCGCGCGGCGTCTCTCCGAACGCCGCGCGATACGCCGCGCCGAAGGCTGAGGCGCTTGCATACCCCACCGCGGCCGCCGCCCGTGCCGGGGCGACACCTTGGGCCAGCATCGCGGATGCCTCGGCCAGGCGCAGTGCCTGGCGCCATTGCGCGAAGCCCATGCCCGTCTCGGCTAGGAACAACCGCCGCAGGGTGCGGGCGCTGGCCCCGCAATCCTCTGCCCAGCCCTCCAGCGTCAGCGCGCTCGATGGCGCTTCCCGCAGGGCCGCGGTCAGGCGCAGCAGGCGCGGGTCGCGCGGCTCCGGCACCGCGAGCGGCAGGGTCGCGGCGCGGCGCAGCTCGGACAGGATCAGCGCGGCCAGGTGCCCGCCGCGCCCTGCCGCGTCCCATTCCAGCGGCTCGTCGCAGGCGGCCAGGATCAGGGCGCGGAGCAGCGGCGTGACCAGCATCACCTGGGGGCGGGCAGGGGCGCCGCGCGCGGCATCCTCGCGCAGGAACAGCGCGCGCATGGCGACAAGGCCCTCCATGCGCACCGCATGCGGCAGGCCGGCGGGAACGAACAGGCCGCGCCCCGGCGGCACCACGAAGCGCGCGGCGTCGGTGGTGATGCGCATCAGCCCGCGCGTGGCGTAGAGCAGCTGGGCGCGGGCATGGACGTGGAGCCCGGTCTCCTCACCCTCCGCATAGTCGCGCGCGAAGGCGGCGAGCGGCCGGTCCACCCGGTCCGCGGGAATGTCACGCAAGGGAATCTGGCCGCTCGGCGACATGGAATGGCCTGACGTTGCCGGGCGGCCATCCTACAGTGAGTGCCTAGGAGAACGCCACATGTCCGCCGCAGCCCGCCAGGTCTGGTTCGTCAACGCCGCCCACAGCTTCACCCATTATGCCCTGCTGATCCTCGCCACCGCCGTGCTCGGCATCGTCGTGCAGGAGCCGGAGCTGTTCGGCCGCGACTACGGGCCCATCATCGCGCTCGGGACGACCATGTTCGTCGTCTACGGGCTCGGCGCGCTGCCGATGGGCTGGCTGCAGGACAAGCTGGGCCGGCGCACCCTGTTCGGCGCCTTCTTTCTCGGCACCGGGATCTGCATGGCGGCCGCCGGCTTCGCGCAGGGCCCCGTCACGCTCGGTGCGGCGCTGGGCCTTATGGGCGCCTTCGCCGCCATCTATCACCCGGTCGGTACGGCGATGCTGGTCGAGGCCGCCGGCGACCGCGTCGGCCGCGCGATGGGCGTGAACGGCGTCTTCGGCAATCTCGGCGTCGCATCGGCGCCGATCGTCACGGCCTTCGTGGTGGGCGGCATGGGCTGGCGCTGGGCCTTCATCATCCCTGGCATTCTGTGCGCCCTGATCGGCCTGCTCTGGCTGCGCGAGGCCGATTACGACTACGCGGCACAGGCGAAGCGGCAGCGGCCGTTCGCTACCATCCCGCCCGCCATCGTGCGGCGCGCGGTCATCGTGCTGCTGTCGATCGCGGCGGTGTCGGGTCTGGTCTTCAACGCGTTCACCATCCTCCTGCCGAAGCTGATGGAGGAGCGCCTGGCGGGCTCGCCGGACCTGCTGCCGGTGGTCGGGCTGCTCGCCTTCGTCGCGACCATATGCGGCGGCCTTACGCAGTTCACAGTCGGGCGGATGATCGACGGCCGGACGCTGAAATCCGTGTTCATGCCGCTCGCGATGGTGCTCGCCCCCGCGCTCGCGGCCCTGGCCTTCCTGCAGGGCTGGGTCGTGCTGCCGGTCGCCGGCATCGCGGCGGCCGCCATCTTCGGGCAGGTCACGGTGAACGAGACGATGACAGCGCGCTACGTGGCACCGGAGCTTCGGGCAAAGCTCTACTCCATCCGCTTCACCATCGGCTTCCTGGGCGCGGCGCTCGCCTCTCCGCTGATCGCCTGGCTGCACGGCGCGACGGGCAGCCTGGCCTCGGCCATGCTGGTGCTGGCCGGCGTCGGCGGGGTCACGCTGCTCTGCGCGCTCGCCTTTCCGAACCGGCAGGAGGAGCTGGCGCCGGAGCGCTGGGCCTCCGCCCCCGAAGCGCGGGGACTTGCGCCCGCCGAGTGACGCACGGCATAGCCGGGGGATGACGACGCTCCATCCCCTGACCGGCGCCGCGCGCCTCGCCGGTGTGCTCGGCAACCCCGTCGCGCATTCGCGCTCGCCGCGGCTGCACGGGTTCTGGCTGCAGCGCCATGGCATCGACGGCGCCTATGTGCCGCTTCCCGTACTGCCCGAGAATTTCGCGCGCGCGGTGCGCGGATTGGCCGATTGCGGCTTCCGCGGTGCCAACGTCACCATCCCGCACAAGCTCGCCGCCTTCGAGGTCTGCGACAGCGTCGATGCCACGGCACGGCGCGCCGGCGCTGTGAACACTTTGGTCTTCGACCAGGGTCGGATCCTAGGGTCCAACACGGATGGCTTCGGCTTCCTCGAGAGCATCCGCGAACAGGCGCCCGGCTGGGCCGCGACCGATGGGCCGGCCGTGCTTCTCGGGGCCGGCGGCGCGGCGCGTGCGGTGGCCGCCGCCCTCCTCGACGCCGGCTGCCCGCGCCTGACCCTCGTCAACCGTACCGTCGCGCGTGCGGAGGCGCTGGCGCGGGATCTCGGCGGCCCTGTCGAGGTGGCCACTACGGCCCCGCTCGACGGCGCCGCGCTTCTGGTGAACACCACCTCGCTCGGTATGGCGGGGCATGGCGCGCTGGACATCGACCTCGCCGCGCTGCCTGGCCACGCGGTCGTGGCGGACATCGTCTACGTGCCGTTGGAGACACCGCTCCTCGCCCAGGCCCGCGCGCGCGGGCTACGAGGAGTCGATGGGCTGGGGATGCTGCTGCACCAGGCTCGCCCCGGCTTCGCGGCCTGGTTCGGGGTGGAACCGCAGGTGGATGCGGAACTCCGCGCCTTCGTCGCGCACGACATTCCGCCGCGGTGATCATCCTCGGGCTGACCGGTGGCATCGGCATGGGGAAATCCACGGCCGCGAGGATGTTCCGCCGCCTCCACGTGCCGGTCTTCGACGCCGACGCCGCCGTGCACGCGCTGCAGGCTCGTGGCGGCCGCGGCGTCGCCCCGATCGCACGCGCCTTTCCCGGCACCGTCGTCGCTGGCCGCGTCGACCGCGAGGCGCTGCGCAATGCCGTCATCGGCAAGCCCGATGCACTCACGCGCCTGGAGCGGATCATTCACCCGCTGGTCCGCGACGCGGAGCGACGCTTCCTCGCCAGCGCCCGGCGCCGCGGCGAACGCCTGGTCGTGCTCGACATCCCGCTGCTGCTGGAGACCGGCGGGCAAAAGCGCGTCGACGCCGTCATCGTGGTCACCGCGCCCACCGCCATCCAGCGCGCCCGCGTCCTCCGCCGCCCGGGGATGACACCGGCCCGCTTCGCCGCCATCCTGGCGCGGCAGGTGCCGGACCGCGAAAAGCGCCGCCGCGCCGACCACCTGCTCCACTCCGGCCTGAACAGGCACATGACACAGTCGAAAATCCGCCGCCTGGTGAAGGCCTACCGCCCATGACACGCCAGCTCGTCCTCGATACCGAGACCACCGGCCTCGAGCCCCGCGAAGGCCATCGCGTGCTCGAAGTCGCGGCGATCAAACTTGAACTCGTCGAAGGGATCCGCGCGGACAGTCCTTCCACCAAAGATTCGCCCATCCAGGCTGCAAAGGGCTAAAGGAAATAAAATAAAAAGAAAACTAAAAAATAAAAGTAAAATTTAAATTAAAAAACAGACTAAAAAGACAGAATAAACGAAATATTTTGAAAAAAAGGGGGAGGGACCTTTGAAGGCTTCCTCCTTGTTGGAGAACTTGATGAAGATCTGCACGGCGACCTCCGGGGCAACGTTCTTGGTCTCGCGCACTTCGCACTCGACAACGCGGCCGAAGCCCTGACACTCTTCGGCGGTTTCAGCGAGCAGCATATCGTCAACTTCTCCAGGCCCCACCATGTTCTAAAAATGACAGAAATAAGGAAAGAAAATGGGGAACAAGAGCGAACTTTTTTTTCCCAAGCTTCCAATGATTTTATTTTATGCTGCAATTTCGTTTTTATTTTAGTTGATTTTATTATGGATTATTGAAACGGGTAAATAAAAAAAGAAGGGATGGGAAGGGGGAAGAAGGGGAGAGGAAGTGCCGTAAGGATGACGACACGAGTTTCGGG
>JAZKFA010000266.1:0-5839 GCA_040386655.1 Pseudomonadota bacterium
ATCGATGAAGACGCTGCCTGCCGCCTTGCCCCCCCACGCGTCCCTGCCGGCCACCGTCCTGCCCAGCCCACAGCAGCTGCGCTACCTGGTCAGCCTAGGTGAGCTCGGCCATTTCGGGCGCGCCGCCGCCGCCTGCGCGGTGACGCAGTCCACCCTGTCGGCGGGCATCATCGCACTGGAACGCCAGCTCGATGCGGCGTTGCTGGAGCGCAATGGCGCCAAGCGGGCGATCTTCACCCCCCTGGGCCTGGCCGTGCTGGCCGAGGCGCGCCATGCGCTCGCCGCCCTTGCGGCCGTGTCGGAGGCGGCCGCCGCCGCGCGGGACCCGCTCAGCGGACCGCTGCGCCTGGGGGTCATCCCCACCATCGGCCCCTTCCTGCTGCCGCGGCTGATGCCGGCGCTGCGCGAGGGCTTCCCACGCCTCAAGCTGTGGCTGCGGGAAGATCTGACCGACCGGCTGCTCGATTCGCTCGCGACCGGCCGGCTGGACCTGCTGCTGCTCGCGCTGCCGGTGGGGGCGGAGGCGGATATCGAGACGCTGGCGATTGCCCAGGACCCCTTCCTCGCCGCGCTGCCGCTGGGCCATCCGCTGGCAGCGCGCGCCGCGATCCCGTCCTCCGCACTCGCGGGCGAACATCTGCTGCTGTTGGAAGATGGGCATTGCCTGCGCGACCATGCGCTGTCCGCCTGCGGCCTGCCCGGCGCCTCGGCGGGGGAAGGGTTTTCCGCCACCTCGCTGCACACGCTGGTGCAGATGGTGGCGGGCAATCTCGGCATCACGCTGCTGCCGCAGATCGCGGTGGATGGCGGCGTGCTGCGCGGGGCGGCGGTGACGCTGCGCCCGGTCGAGGGGGATCGCCCCAGCCGGACCATCGGCCTCGCTTGGCGTGCGCGCAGCGCGCGGGCGAGCGAGTTCAGGGGCCTCGCGCCCGTGATCGCAGCGGCATTGCGCGAATCGATGCCGGAGTGAGCGGCTTGAAGTCCGCGTTCAGCCCGGCCGAGCGTTACCGCGCGAGCGTGGCGAGCCGCCCGCGCCCCAAACCATCAGCCACTTGGCCGGCCACGCCCAGGCGACGCCGACCACCACGAAATACAGCAGCTGCACCAGCCAGTGCAGCGGCAGCACGTGGTCGGCCAGCGCCACCACCGCGCCGACATACAGCAGGAAGCCCAGGACACCGGCGATGCCGGCAACAGCGATGCGTGACATGGACGCGGACATGGCACCGCCGATCCGTTTCGCCAAGCGCTGCGATGGAGCAACAAATCTTTGCCATCATCGGAAGCCAAGACTACACCTGCGGCGTCATCACCCCGTGGCGCCCAATGAACGACGCCTTCATCATTGCTTGCCTTCCGCGGGCGCATCACGCGACCGCGGCGGGACGCATTTCGCTTTCGCTCGCGGCCGGACACTTCGCACCATGAACGCACCCTTGAACGGCCAGGCCGACACGCCCGACATCGACCTCAGGGCGCATATCCGCGGCATTCCCGATTTTCCGAAGCCGGGCATTTTCTTCTATGACATCTCGACCCTGCTCTCCCATGCCGCCGCGTGGCGAGCGGCCGTCTCCCGCCTTGCCGCGCTGATCCGCCCGCATCGGCCGGACGTGCTGGCCGGCATCGAGAGCCGCGGCTTCCTCGTCGCTGCCCCGCTGGCCCTGGAACTCGGGCTGGGCTTCGTCATGCTGCGCAAGCCGCGCAAGCTGCCCGGGGAGACCATCGGGCTCGACTACGCGCTGGAATACGGGTCCGACCGGATCGAGATGCAGGCCGACGCCGTGAAGCCCGGCGCCCGCGTGGTGCTGCTCGATGACCTTCTCGCGACAGGCGGGACCATGGCCGCGGGTGCCGCGCTGCTGCGCCAGGCCGGCGCGGTGGTCCCCGCCGCGGCCGCGCTGATCGAACTGAGCTTCCTCGACGGTCGCCGGCGCCTGGACATGCCCTTCGAGTCGCTCATTGCCTACGAAAGCTGAACCAGTGGTCGACGCAATCCAGCCGCCGATGCCCGAAGGCCTGTCCGCCGACTCGCGCGCGCAGGCCGAGACGGCGATGCTCGCAGCCGCCGTGGCCGCGGCGCCAACCGGGATCGTACTCGCAGATCCGCACCAGCCTGATTGTCCGATCACATTCGCGAACCCTGCCTTCCTGGCCATGACCGGCTATCCCGAGGAGGAGGTGCTGGGGCGCAACTGCCGCTTCCTCCAGGGGCCGGGCACCGAGCCGGGGAAGGCGCAGGCTATCCGCCGCGCGCTCGCCGAGCGCCAGCCGATCAACATCACGATCACCAACCACCGCAAGGACGGCAAGCGGTTCGTGAACGAGCTGCTGATCTCGCCGCTGTTCGACGCGAAGGGCCAGCTGCGCTGCTTCCTGGGCATCCAGCACGATGTGACGCTGCGCGAGAAGGCGCGGCGCGAGGCTGATCGCGCGCGCCGGGCCGCACTCCGCGCCCATGCCGAGAAGACGGACTTTCTTGCTTTCATGAGCCATGAGGTGCGGGTGCCGCTCAATGGGGTGATGGGCACGCTGGCCCTGCTGCTCGAATCGGGGCTGACCGCCGAGCAACGCGCCTATGCCGAAACCGCGCGTCGCTGCGGGGTGACGCTGCTCGACACCATGAACAACGTCCTCGACCTCTCGCGCATGGAGGCGGGGAAGTTCGTGATCGCGTCCAAGCCCTTTCGCCTTGCCGATCCCGTGGCCGAGGTGACGGACCTGTTGCGCCCCGCAGCCGACGAGAAGGGCATCACCTTCACGACCTTCATCGACCCGAAGCTGCCGACGGGCGTGGTGGGCGACGCGCAGAGGCTGCGCCAGGTGCTGCTGAACCTTGCGGACAACGCGGTGAAGTTCACCGCCAATGGCGGCGTCCACATGAGCCTGCACATCACACCCGAGGGCCGGCTGCGCGGGGTGGTCAAGGATACCGGCGTGGGCATCGCGCCCAAGGTGCGCACGCGTCTGTTCCGCCGCTTCAGCCAGGGCGCGCAGGACATCACGCGGCGCTACGGCGGCGCGGGCCTGGGCCTGTCCATCTGCAAGCGCCTAGTCGAGATGATGGACGGCGTCATCTGGGTCGAGAGCGAGCCAGGCCACGGCGCGATCTTCACCTTCGAGCTGCCCTTGCAGCCGATGGCCCGCGGTGCCCTGCCGCTGCCCGAGCCGGCGCCGGCGGCCCCGCCCGCAGGCGCCCGGCGGCGCCCGGCGGCTGGCATGCTGGGCCGCATCCTCCTCGCCGAGGACGGCATCTCGAACCAGCTCGTCGCCGCGGCGATCCTGCGCAAGGCGGGCTACCATGTCGATCTCGTCCATGACGGGGATGAGGCGGTCGCCGCCGCGCGCGATGGCCGCTACGACCTGATCCTGATGGACATCCGCATGCCCGGCCGCGATGGCCTGGCAGCGACCGCCGCGATTCGCGCCATGCCGGGGATCGCGGGGCGGGTGCCGATCGTCGCGCTCACCGCCTCCGTCATGCCCGAGGATCGCGAGCGGTGCCTGGCCGCGGGGATGGACCGGCACCTCGCCAAGCCGATGGACCAGCACGCGCTGCTCGCCGTGGTGGCCGAGCTGACGGCGCTGCGCCTGCCACGTGCGGCGCTTGTCGATGCCGGGCCGGTGATGCGCCCGATCCTGCTCGACCGGCAGACGCTGGAGGAACTGCGCGCCGCCGTGGGCCCCGGGCAGCTGCCGCGCCTGCTGCGCGTCTTTGCGGAGGAGACGCGCGCGCGGCTCTCGCGGCTGCTCGCGCTGCGTGACCTCGGCATGATCGAGGATGAGGCGCACGGGCTGAAATCCGCGGCCGGCACCTTCGGTGCGGTGGCCTTGCGCGACACCGCCCTGGCGATCGAGCTGGCCGCGCGGGACGGGGATGAAGCGGCGGTGTCGAAGCTGTTCGACGGGCTGGCAAAGCTGGTCGAGGACAGCCTCTCGGCCTACCCGCACCGCCCTTCGCGCCGCGACGCGGGCTGAGCGACGGCCCAGCCCCTCAAGACAGGGCGCCGAGTGCCTCGGGCTTGGGTCCGCCCGCCATCCAGTCCAGCAGCTCCACCGTGTGAATGGTGGGGATGCCGCCCGCGAGCTGGGTGAGGCAGCCGATATTGCCCGCGGCGATCGCATCCACCTTCAGCCGCGCGATGTTCTCGAGCTTCCGCGCCTTCAGCTGGTCCGCGATCACCGGCTGCATGATGTTGTAGGTGCCCGCACTGCCGCAGCACAGATGCCCCTCTGCGGGTTCCTTCACGGTGAAGCCGGCGCGGCGCAGCAGCGTCTTGGGCTCGGCCGTGACCTTCTGGCCGTGCTGAAGGGAACACGCCGCGTGGTAGGCGAGCGTGAAGCCCGGTGCGGCGCGCGAGGGCGCGTAGCCGAAGCGGACCAGCACCTCCGTTATGTCGGCGGCGAGCGCGCTCACCTCGGCCGCCTTTTCGGCGAGCGGGGTGTCGCGGAACATGAAGCCGTAATCCTTCACCGTCGTCCCGCAGCCGGATGTGTTGACGACGATGGCGTCCAGGCCCGCACCGGCAGCCTCGCGCGCCCAGGCTTCCACATTGGCGGCGGCCAGGCGCATCGCGGGGTCATGATGGCCCATGTGGTGGTCGAGCGCGCCGCAGCAGCCGGCCCCCGCGCTGACGACGACCTCAATGCCCATGCGCGTGAGCAGCCGGATGGTCGCGTCGTTGATGGAGGGTGCAAGCACCTGCTGCGCGCAGCCCGCAAGCAGGGCCACGCGCCCGCGCTTCTCGCCCTGTGCCGCATGCACGCGCGCGCCGGCGAGTGTCGAGGCCGGCGGCACGCGAGCGGGTGCCAAGGCCAGCATCGCGCGCATCCTCGCGGCGAGCATCGACGCACCGGGAACCAGCCCCGCGAAGGGCCGCCCGATTCGCGCACCCAGCAGGGCCACCCGGAATCGCGCGGGGTAGGGCAGCACGAAGGACAGCACGCGGCGCAGCATCCGTTCCGGCCAGGGGCGCGTGTAGGTCTCCTCGATATGGCGGCGCGCGTGGTCGACCAGGTGCATGTAGTTCACGCCCGAGGGACAGGTCGTCATGCACGACAGGCAGGACAGGCAGCGGTCCACATGCTTGACCACGTCGGGTGTGGCCGGCGCGTTCTGCTCCAGCATGTCCTTGATGAGGTAGATGCGTCCTCGCGGGCTATCCAGCTCATCGCCGAGCAGGACGAAGGTGGGGCAGGTGGCGGTGCAGAAGCCGCAATGGACGCAGGTGCGCAGGATGGTGTTCGACTCGCGCGTGTCGGAATCGGCGAGCTGCGCTTCGGTGAAGTTCGTCTGCATTTCAGAAACCCGCCTGCATGCGCCCGGGATTAAACAGCCCCTTGGGGTCGAGTGCCGCCTTCACCCGGCGCGCGATGGTGGCGAGTGCGGGCGCGTCCGGCTTGATGACCGGCACCGCGGCGCGCAGCGCGTCGGGTGCGCGGAACAGCGTGAAGGCGCCGTCGCCGGCGGCCTGCATCACCGCGCGATGCGCGGCCTCTGTTGCCGGGCCCGCGACCCAGACCAGGCCGCCGCCCCAGTCGAGCATCAGCTTCGCGTCGAAGGCGGTGCGCAGAGCGGCGGCGACGCGCGGGCCGTCGGTGGGCTTCACGGAGACGCGCCAGACAGCATCAGCCGCCTCAACGCCGAGCGGGGCGGCTTCGGCGATGTCGCGCCACAGCGCGCGGCTGGCATCGCCCTCGATGATCTCCGACGTACCGTGACCGGCGAGGTCCTGGCGCAGCTTCTCGATGCGGTAGACGACGCTGTCCGAAAAATCTTCCAGCCGCAGCAGCGCGCGGTTGCCGACGAGTGCGGCGCCGCTGACGCCATAGGGCGCAC
>JAZKFA010000266.1:5939-7761 GCA_040386655.1 Pseudomonadota bacterium
CGCAGCAGCGCGCGGTTGCCGACGAGTGCGGCGCCGCTGACGCCATAGGGCGCACTGAGCCCGGCTGAGAGGGCACGCTGACCGGCCGCGAAATCGGCAACCGTCACTGCAAGCGTCGCGGTGGCCTCCGGCCGTGGCAGCACCTTCAGCGTCACCTCGGTGATGATGCCGAGCGTGCCATGGCTGCCGGTGAGCAGCTTGCACAAATCCAGGCCCGTGACGTTCTTCAGCACGCGACCGCCTGAGCGCAGCACCTCGCCCATGCCGTTCACGAACCGCACGCCCATGACATGGTCGCGCATGGCGCCGCCGGTGATCCGCCGCGGCCCCGAGATGCCCGCCGCCACGGCGCCGCCGATGGTGGGAACGCGCTCGCCGAAGATGCCTGTGAAGGAGGGCGGCTCCGCGATCAGCATCTGCCCCTTGGTCGCGAGCGCTGCCTCCACGTCCGCCACCGGCGTGCCGGCGCGGGCGGAGATGATCAGTTCGGTCGGGCGGTGCAGCGTGATGCCGGTGAGGCCGCGGGTGGAGATCGTCGCGGCCGCCTGCACCGGGCGCAGCATGGCGTGCTTGCTGCCATTGCCCTCGATTGCGAAGGGCGCGTCCGCGGCGGCGACGATGGCCGAGAGTGCGGCTTCGGTATCGGGCGTTAGCATGGGGTCGCGTCAGCCATGGGCACCTTCGACGAGGGGAAACACCTTCGCCCCGTTCAGCAGCCAGCCCGGATCGAAGGCGGTCTTGATGGCGCGCTGCTGGTCGAGCTCGGCCAGCGTGAACTGCACGGTCATCAGGTCCCGCTTCTCGACGCCGACGCCGTGTTCGCCGGTCAGGCAGCCGCCGACCTCGACACACAAGCGCAGGATGTCCGCGCCGAATTTTTCTGCGCGCGCAAAGCTGGAGGGATCGTTGGCATCGAACATGATCAGGGGGTGCAAATTGCCGTCGCCGGCGTGGAAGACGTTGGCGACTTGCAGGCCGCATTCTTCGCTCATCTCGCCGATGCGGCGCAGCACGCGCGGCAGCTCGCCGGTCGGGATGGTGCCGTCCATGCACAGGTAGTCCGGGCTGATGCGGCCGACCGCCCCGAAAGCGCCCTTTCGGCCCTTCCAGATGGCCAGCGATTCCTCCGCTGTCTCCGCGACGCGCATGCTGATCGGTGAGAAGCGCGCGCAGATGTCGCGGATCCGGCCGAGCAGAGCATCCTGCTCGGCGACGCTGCCCTCGACCTCGATGATGAGCATGGCCTCGGCGTCCAGCGGATAGCCGGCATGGGCGAAGGCCTCGCAGGCGTGGATGCAGGGGCGGTCCATGAATTCGAGTGCGACCGGGATCACGCCGGCGCCGATGATGGCGTCCACCGCCTCCCCCGCGACCTCGATGGAGTCGAAGGCCGCAAGCATCGCGCGCGCACCCTCGGGCCCGCGCAGGATGCGCACCGTCACCTCGGTGACGAGGCCGAGCTGGCCCTCGCTGCCGGTGATCAGGCCCAGCCAGTCATAGCCGCCGCCGTCGAGATGTTCGCCGCCGATGCGCACGACCTCGCCCTCGATGGTGACGAAGGTCAGGCCGAGCAGGTTGTTCGCGGTGACGCCGTATTTGAGGCAATGCGCCCCGCCGGAATTCATCATCACATTGCCGCCGATCATGCAGGCGAGCTGCGATGACGGATCGGGCGCGTAGAAGAAGCCATCGCCCGCGACCGCCTGCGTGATGCCAATATTCGTCACCCCCGCTTCCACCACCGCGAGGCGGTTCTCGTAGTCGACCTCGAGGATGCGGTTCATCCGCATCAGCCCGATCACGATGGCATCGGCCAGCGGCA
>JAZKFA010000267.1:0-1540 GCA_040386655.1 Pseudomonadota bacterium
CGAGGTCGATCTCGCCGGCATAGATCGCGGTCATCGCCGGTGCGACGCCGCGATAGGGCACATGCGTGAGCGCGATGCCCGCGAGTGCCGCGAACAGCGCCCCGGCCAGGTGGTTGGCCGACCCCACGCCGCCCGAGGCATAGGTGTAGCGCTCCGGCGCCGCACGCGCGGCCGCGAGCAGTTCGGCCAGCGTGCGGAAGGGTGACTCCATGCGCACCACCAGCGCGGCGGGAACGTCGCAGACCAGTGCGAGCGGTGCCAGGTCGCGCACGGGATCGAAGCGCAACGCGGCCTGCAAGGTCGGGATGATGGCGATGGAGGAGGAGATGAACAGCAGCGTCCCGCCATCGGGCGCGGCATTGGCTACCTGCTGCGCGCCGAGCCCGCCGCCGGCGCCGGGGCGGTTCTCCACGATGAAGGTCGCGCCCATGCGCTGGCTGAGCTTCTCGGCGATGATGCGCGCGGGCGGATCCTGCGGGCCGCCGGCAGCGAAGGGGATGATGATGCGCGGCTGGCGCACCGGCCAGGCTTCCTGCGCCTGCACGATGGCGGGCGCGGCGAGTGCGGCGATCAGGGACCGTCGGAGCATCGCTCAGAAGCCGTAGAGTCGCGCGGGATTGTCGACCAGGATCGCGCGCAGCAGCGCCGGATCGTGATCGGCCCAGCTGGCCAAGCGCGCGAGGCCGGCACCATCATCCTCCGCATGGAAGGGCTCGATGGTGCCGAGGTCGGTCTGCCCGCGCGCGGCACCACCGGGGTGCGGCCAGTCGCTGCCCCACAGCATGCGCGCCGGATTGGCTGCGATGAACGCACGCGCGATCGGCGCCGCGTCGGGGTAGCCGGGCAGGGCTGAGATGCGGTGCGGCGCCGAGAGCTTCACATAGGCATGGCCCGCCGAAATGAGCCCGACCATCGCGGCGAAGCCTGGCTGGCCGGTGCCGAGTTCCGCACGCGCCGATCCCATATGGTCGATCACCAGCGGCAGGCCCAGACCGGCGATGTCGGGCGCCAGCGCCTCGATCATCGCGAGGTTGGTGAAGACCTGGATGTGCCAGCCGAGCGGAGCGACGCGGGCGGCGGTCTCGGTCAGGGCCGCGCGCGCAGCCACCGGGTCATGCTGGCCGGCGGTCTGGAGGTTCAGGCGCACCCCGGCAATGCCTGCATCGCGCATCGCCTCCAGCGCCGCATCGCTCGTCTCCGGCCCGATGACGGCGACGCCGCGCGCACGATCGCGGCCCAGCGCGCGCATGCCCCACAGCGTGGCGGAATTGTCGGTGCCGTAGGTGCTGGGCTGCACGATCACCACGCGGTCGAGGCCCAGGGCGATCTGGTGGGCGAACAGATCCTCCACCAGCGCGTCGCCGGGCGTGTAGAGCCGGCGTGCGGCGAAGGCGAAGCGCGCGGCGGGGCCGAAGACATGGGTGTGGCAATCGCAGGCGCCGGGCGGTGGGATGAAGCCGGGCGGGCTGTGGGTGACGCCCAGGATGGCGCGGTTCATGAGGCGTTTTCTCCGTAGGCCGCGCAGCATTCACGCTTGCGC
>JAZKFA010000268.1:0-5018 GCA_040386655.1 Pseudomonadota bacterium
CAGAACCAACAGATGGAGGTCCAGGATCGACACGATCCTGGCGGGGTCCAGGGGCGGAGCCCCGGCCTTGCCCCCTTCCCCCCTCACCGCCTCGCTCGCGTCTGATGTTCGTCCGGGAGTCGCCGTCGTCGAATCACGATGCCCGCGTGGGGCCGGTGCGGCATCTGGTGTTGCACTACACGGGCATGCGCACGGGCGCGGAGGCATTGGCGCGGCTGTGCGATCCGGTGGCGCGGGTGTCGTCGCATTATCTGGTTGAGGAGGATGGCTGTGTGTTTCGCCTGGTGCCGGAGGGTCGGCGGGCGTGGCATGCGGGGGTGTCGTATTGGCGTGGTGAGCGCGGGCTGAACGACAGCTCGGTGGGGATTGAGATCGTCAATCCCGGGCATGAGTGGGGGTACCGGGAGTTTCCGGTGTTGCAGCTGGCGGCGGTGCTGGAGCTATGCCTGGAGGTGATCGGCCGGCACGGGATCGCGGCGCGGGATGTCCTGGCGCATTCTGACATCGCGCCGACTCGGAAGCAGGATCCGGGCGAGTTGTTTCCCTGGGCGGAGTTCGCGGCCGAAGGCGTGGGGTTGTTTCCCCGTGGTGGCGGCGGCGCGGAGGATGACGACGCGGCGGGGCTGCTGAGCGCGATCGGCTATGACGTGACGGATCTGACGGCGGCGGTGACGGCGTTCCAGCGGCGATACCGGCCGGCGGCGGTCACCGGAGTAAGAGATTCGGAATCTCTTACTTTGCTGGCCGAGGTCAAGCGATTGAACGCGCTCTAGAATTTTTCCGCTTTTCGGCTTTTCCGATATTCTTACCGGGTCTGAGCGGATTGCGCGGCGGCCCCGATCGACCTAGGAATAATACCCCAGTCGTGTTGCGGAGATCAAGCATGGCCTTTCGTTTTCGGCTCGGCGCCGTGGTCACGCTGGCGATGCTGTTCGCGGGCGGCGCGCAGGCGGCGGAGCGGCGTTGCGGCTGGTACCAGAACCCAACGCCGGGCAACCACACGCTGGTCGACCGCGACGGCAGCTGGACCATGATGGCGCAGGGTGGGTACGAGGCGCGCGGGATGGACCGCATGCCGGATTTCACAACGCGGGAATGGGTGCGGACGAACGGCTACTACGGCTATGGCTGTACCTGCCTGATGGTTGATGTGGACTTTGCTTCGCGCCGCGTGCTGCGCATCAGCGGGGTGGAGCAGCTGCCGCTCTCGCGCTGCCGGCAGGACCGCGCGCTGCCGCGGCCTTGAACCACGTGATCCCCTATCGCGCGCAATGGGAAAGTGCCGCGCTGGTGGGTGATTTCCTCGCCGGCGGCGATGCGGCGGGCGATCCGCTCTGGGCAAGCTCCGGCGCTCCGACCGCGGCCGAGTATGCGCGCTGGGCGGAGCACCTGTGCGGCGTCGCCTGCCTTCGCATGGTGCTGGCCGCGCGCGGTGTGGAGATTTCCGCCTTTGAAGCCATGCGGGCTCTGCGTGTGCGCGGAGGCTATGTCGAGGGCGCGGACGGATCGATCCGCGGGCTGATCTACGCGCCAGCGGTTGAATGGCTGGGCGCGGAGCACCGCATCGCGGCTCGGATCATCCTCGACATCGAAGCGACCGCGGTGCCGGCGCTTCTGGAGGAAGGATTGTTCATCGCCTCGGTGCATCCCGCGATCCGTGATCCGGAGGGCCCCGCTCCTGGCCAGGGCGGGCACCTGGTGCTGGTGCATGGGGCCACGAATGGGGCGGTGGTCCTGCACAACCCCTCGGGCGACCGGGCCGCAAACCAGGTTTGTGCGCGGGTGCCGCTGCCGGATTTCGCGCGCTTCTTCGCGGGGCGCGGCATCCTTGTGCCGCATGCGGACCAAGACGGTCAGAGTCTAGAATAGACCTAGACACGCGAGGTCACGGAAAGAATTCCGCGCCTCTACTTTCTTTCATTCCTTACCGGGAATGCGCGCCCAAGTCGCTCACGGCTTCGTGGCGCGTCCTGCGCCGCGAACCCGACTCGGCCGAGGCTCCTCAGCCCGCGAATTCAACCCGCCGCGCGCCCACCCGGCACCCCACCCTTCGCGCATCCGGCGAGCCTCGCCACGCAATACCGCCCGCGCGGCGAGCGCGCCGCCAGCGCATCGCCAAGCACCTGTCTGAGCGCAAAACGGGCAGCAAGCGCTATGTCTCGGACGTCGCTACGCCGGGTCGCCTTTAGGCCGCCCGAAGAGCGGCACAAGCGGCCGCGCAGCGGAGAGCGCAAAGGCGCGGCCGCCGGTCGTCCGGCGAGCCAAGCGGCTCGGAGGCCGCGCGTCACGCCGAAGGCGTCCTCCGGCACGAAGCGCATGAGGGCACAAAAAAACACCGTGCCGTGGCTCCAAACTCGTCACCAAGTCATTGACCCAAACCCCCTTACGGCGCATTCACCGCCGCGGTGCCAGATGGCTGGACGGCCGCGGGCGGGGCGAGCGATCGCGTCGCCGGAGGAAAGTCCGGGCTCCACGGAAACACGGTGCCGGTCAATGACCGGCGGGGGCGACCCCAGGGAAAGTGCCACAGAAAACAAACCGCCACGGCGCCCCAGGCCTTCGGGTTTGCGGGTCTCGCGGCAAGGGTGAAACGGTGCGGCAAGAGCGCACCGCGCCCCCGGCGACGGGGGCGGCAGGGTAAACCCCACCGGGAGCAAGGCCGAATAGGAGGGGCCGGCACAGCGCCGCAAGGCGTGGGTGCTGGGGCGTTTCCGCCCCGTCCCTCGGGTTGGCCGCGCGAAGCCTGCGGTGACGCAGGCTCCAGAGGAATGGTCGTCCCCTGTCTTCAGGCAGGGACAGAACCCGGCTTACAGGCCATCTGGCACCACTTATCCACAGGATTCACACCCTGTGAATAACTTTTCAGGCAAAGAACAAATGAGGTCTATTCTGTTAACCGCAGTTCCAATGCCGGTGTGCACGGGATCGTGAGCGGTATCCGACTCGCGCGCTCCGCTAAGACACTGAAACCATTGCGCCACACCCGTCGCATTTCTTTTGAGACGCAGGATGGCGCTTGATTTCCCAGAAATTCCCATGGTATCCCATGTCATCCCGTTGACGATCCGCAGCTCGGGGGGGCGAGGGATCGAGAGGCGGGATGGTCGGGCGAGCCGGCGGAATCGGGGGATTCCGTCGGCCGCTGCACCGCCGGGTCGTAAAGCGGAGCATCCGCCGTGCGGGAACCGGGCGGGCCGGCTGGATCGATCGGGGGCAGCGTTCCAGCTTCATGCGCTTGTTTCTCGACAGCCACAGCGCCAGGCTCGACAAGAAGGGCCGGGTCTCGTTCCCCGCCTCCTTCCGCACGGTCCTGGAGCAGTTCGAGAATCGCAGCTTTTACCTGCGTTCGCATCACCTTCTTGACTGCATCGAGGGGCTTTCGGAGCCCGCGCTCGAAGAGGACAACATCTACCTCGCCTCGTTGCCCGCTTATTCCGAGGAGCAGGAGTTGCTCTCGCTGGCGCTGCTCGGCGACACCACGCCGCTCACCTATGACGCCGAAGGGCGCTTCTCGCTGCCGGCCAAGCACCAGGCCCATGCCAGGATCGAGGAGGCGCTGGTCTTCGTGGGCTCCCGCCTGAAATTCCAGATCTGGGAGCCGGCACTGCTTGAGCGCCGCAAGGCGGAGGGCCAAGCCCTGCTGCGTGAGCGCAAGCCCGGACTGTCGCGGGGCACGCCGACATGAGTGCGCGCGGACACATCCCGGTGCTGATGGCGGAAGCCGTGGCGACCCTCGCGCCCCGTGCCGATGCCACCTACCTCGACGCCACCTTCGGCGGCGGCGGCTATGCCGAGGCGATTCTCGAGGCCGCCCCCTGCACACTCTGGGCGCTCGACCGCGACCCGGCCGCGATCACCCGAGGCGCAGAACTCGCCGCCCGCTACCCGGGCCGGCTGCACCTGGTCGAGACCCGGTTCGGCGCCATGCTCGATGCACTGGCCGCGCATGGCGTGACCACGCTCGATGGCGTGGTGATGGACCTCGGCGTCTCCTCCTTCCAGCTCGATGAGGGGGAGCGCGGCTTCTCCTTCCGCACCGAAGGCCCGCTCGACATGCGCATGGGCCGCGACGGCCCTTCCGCGGCGGAGCTGGTGAACACCCTCGATGCCGAGTCGCTGGCCAGGATCCTGTCCGAACTCGGCGAGGAGCGGCATGCGCGCAAGATCGCGCGCGCGATCCTGCGGGAGCGCGCCGTGTCGCCCATCATGACGACAGGGCGATTGGCCTCGATCGTGCGAAGCTCCATACCGCGCGATCCGTCGGGCATCGATTCGGCAACACGAAGCTTCCAGGCACTGCGCATGGCCGTGAACGACGAATTGCCGGAAATCGAACAGGGCCTGGCCGCGGCCGCCTCCCTGCTCGCCCCAGGCGGGCGGCTGGTGGTGGTGAGCTTCCATTCGCTCGAAGACCGCATCGTGAAGCGCTTCTTCGCCGCCCGCACCGGGCGCGAGGGCCTTGCCTCCCGCCACGACCCGGCCGCGCTCATCGCGCCGCCGAAGCCCGAATTTTCCCTGCTGACCAGCCGGGCCGTGCGGCCCGGCGAGGCCGAACTCGCCGCCAACCCGCGCGCGCGCAGCGCCCGGCTACGCGCGATGGAGCGACTGCCATGTTCCGACCGCTGACCTTCCTGTGCATGCTCGTGGCCGCCGCCGCCGGCTGGTATTTGTACCAGGTGAAGCAGTCCGTCGCGCAGCTGGAGCGTGAGCTGCGCGACGTGCGCCGCCAGACCGAGTCCGCGCATGAGCGCACCCAGGTCCTGCGCGCCGAATGGGCGCTGCTGAACGAGCCCGAGCGCCTGCGCCAGGTCGTCGCCCGCCACCTGGTGCTGGAGCCGATGACCCCGGCGCAGTTCGTCCGTTTCGCCGACCTGCCGCGCCGCACCACCGCACCCGTCGCCTTCGCCGGCGCGCCTTCGCTGTTCGCCGCCCCGCGCGCGGCGGAGCCGGCGGTGGTCACGCTCGCCGCCGCGGGTCGCAGCGGCCCGGACGCTGCCCCGGCCGATAGCGCCCCAGCC
>JAZKFA010000269.1:0-2849 GCA_040386655.1 Pseudomonadota bacterium
GCGCCCAACACGCTGGTGCGCTACGACGACACGCGGTCAATTCGCGCTGTCCGGCGCGACGGCAATGCCTGCATCTACAATGACGCGGCCAATGTGGAGCGCCGCTACGTCTGGGGCATGATCGAGGAAGGCGGGCTGGAAGGGCGCGGGCACCTGGCGGGGCTGGACGGCTTCTTCCCCGCGGCCCCGGCGTCGCAGGGGCAGTACACCGCGACGGTCGTGTCCGAGGGCAGCGGCATCCGCTACGACTTCCCCACGATGTGGAATGTGGCGCAGGTGGTGGAGGCGGTGACCACGCCGGCCGGCACCTTCCAGGCGACGGTGCTGGTGCGTCGGGTGCGGGCGTCGCCGCCCAACGACCAGAGCTTTGTCGTCCGCTACTGGATCGACCGTGCCAGCAATGTGGTGGTGAAGCGCACGGTCGAGGCGGAGCGGGGCAGCACGCTGCTGCGCTCCTACCAGGCGACGACGCTGGAGCGGCCGGCGGCAGCGACGCCGCCGCGCTAGCGGGGGAATGACGAGGCGGCCGCGAAGTGAGGCCGCTCTAGCCGGTCGCACTGTCGAGCATGGAGACAGGCCGAGCGCCGACGCCCTGGAGATCTAAAGGGCGAAAGTCGGGCCGACGGTTGCTTTTCGCGAGGCGCCTTTGCGCCCACCGCGAGGCCGAATGGCCGAACGCCGCTAGTGCGGCGAGCCAAGCGCGCGGAGGCGGCGCGTCACGGCGGAGGCGTGCCTTTGGCACGACGCGCTTGAGGACACACACAGCTCACCGACGGCTCTCGCCGTCAGTGAAGAAGCATTGGCTCCATCTCGTGCTCGATGATGGCCGCGATCGCCAGGCGCGCATCCGGCGCGGCGCCGATCGGCGTGCCGTCGGCGGCGTGGATTGCCACCGCCTGCGCGCCGTTGACCATCACGGGCCGGATATAGGCGATCTGCTCGGTGCCGAACTGCGCCCAGTCGCGCGGCGAAATCCGGCGGATGTCAAACCTGGCATTGTCCTTGGTCTGCATGTCGAAAACTCCTTGCGATGCGCCCGCACGGGCCGCATCCGAAAACGAAATCACTCCTGGTCGCGACGCTGGGTCCCGATGACCTGGCGCGTGGGTGCCGCGCCCGGCCTGGTGATATGGATGGTCTTCACCTTCACCTCCGGCTGCGGCCGCTGCAGCTCCACGTGCAGCAGGCCGTTGTCGAGCCACGCCCCCTCCACATCGATGCCCTCGGCCAGCACGAAGGCGCGCTGGAACTGCCGGGCCGCGATCCCACGATGGATGAAGACGCGGCCTTCCGCATCGTCCTTCTGCTTGCCGCGGATCACCAGCTGGTTGTCCTCCTGGGTGATCTGCAAGTCTTCCATGGTGAATCCGGCCACGGCGAGCGTGATGCGCAGGCGATTATCGCCGGTCTGCTCGATATTGTAGGGGGGGTAGCCTTCCGAGTTCTTGGCGACGCGGTCGAGCATCTGCTCGAGATGGTCGAACCCCAGGAACAAAGGCGAACCGAACAGGTTGGAACGCGACATGAGCGGCAAGTGCCTCCTCGTTGGAGCGAAGCTGCCGGAACCCGAAGCATCCCGGCACCGCATGATTTTGGCCGCCGCACCCGCCGTTGCAAGGGGGCGCCTGCGGGGCTAATGCCGCATCACCATGTCAGATGCCGAAAAACTTCCCATCCTGCTCGTCCCGGACGCGCGCCTGCGGCAGAAGTCGCGCCCGGTCGCCCAGGGCGACACCGAGGCGGTGCGCCCGCTGATCCAGCGCATGTTCCACACCATGTACGAGGCGCCGGGAATCGGGCTCGCCGCGCCACAGGTCGGCAGCCTGCTGCGAGTCGTCGTCATCGATTTGCAGCGCGACGAGACCCGGTCGCCGCTCGCGATGATCAACCCCGAGATCGTGGCGCAAAGCCCCGAACTGGCGACTCGGGAAGAAGGCTGCCTCTCGCTGCCCGGCCAATACGCCGACGTGACCCGCCCGGCGCGGGTGCGCGTGCGCTACCTCGACGAGACCGGCGCGAAGAAGGAAGTGGAAGGCGAGGACCTGCTCGCCGCCTGCCTGCAGCATGAGATCGACCACCTGGACGGGGTGCTGTTCGTGGACCATCTGAGCGTGCTGAAGCGGAACATGCTGCTGCGGAAGCTGGCCAAGGAACTGAAGCTGAAGGGAAGAGAGTAGAAGGCTGGGGAAAGGAATTTCCCCAGGCCCCATTCTTTTATTTTTGGCTTCTTGGTGCTGGCTGCGGGACCGGCAACCACACAACGAAGGCCTGAGCATGCGTATCGCCTTCATGGGCAGTCCGGATTTTGCCGTCCCAGCCCTGCGCGCGCTGCACGCGGCGCATGAGGTCGCTGCCGTCTATTGCCAGCCGCCACGGCCCGCGGGGCGCGGACAGCGGGAGACGCCCTGCCCGGTGCATCGCGCCGCGCTCGACCTCGGCCTGGCCGTGCGCACGCCGGCGCGGGTGAAGCGCGACACGGCCGAGCATGCGGCCTTCGCAGCACTCGATCTCGACGTCGCCATCGTCGCCGCCTATGGGCTGATCCTGCCGCCGGCGATGCTCGATGCACCGCGACGCGGGTGCCTGAACATCCACGCCTCCCTGCTGCCGCGCTGGCGCGGGGCGAGCCCGATCCAGTCGGCGATCCTCGCCGGCGATGCGGAGAGCGGCGTCACCATCATGCGCATGGAGGAAGGCCTCGATACCGGCCCGATGCTGCTGCGCGAAGCCGTGCCGATCACGCCGCGCATGACCGCCGGCCCGCTGCATGACGCACTCTCGCCCATCGGTGCGCGCCTGATCCTGCGCGTGCTGGACGAGAACCCCGCGCCGGTGCCGCAGCCCGACGA
>JAZKFA010000269.1:2859-4402 GCA_040386655.1 Pseudomonadota bacterium
CGCCAGGATGCCGTGGCACTCGACCGCCGCATCCGCGCGCTGCCCTGCTTCCTCACCCACGGCGCCGAGACGCTGCGGGTGGTGGAAGCCGAGCCTGCCGATGGCGAAGGGGCGCCCGGCCTTGTGCTGGACACCATCCCACGCATTGCCACCGGGCGCGGCACGCTGCGCTTGCTTCGCCTGCAGCGCGCGGGCGGCAAGCCGCTGCCGGCGGCGGATTTCCTGCGGGGCTATCCGCTGCCGCCCGGCGAGATCCTGCCCTGATGCCGCGCTACGCGCTGATGGTGGAATATGACGGCGCCCCCTTCCACGGCTGGCAGCGCCAGGCCGAGGGCCTGCCCTCCGTCCAGCAGGTGATCGAGGAAGCGGCCGCCCATCTCAACGCCGGCGTCGCGCCCACGGTGGGTGCCGCCGGGCGCACGGATGCCGGCGTGCATGCCGAGGCGCAGGTCGCCGAACTGGACCTCGACGCCGACTACGCGCCCGAACGCGTGCGCGAGGCGCTGAACTTCCACACCCGCCCGCACCCCGTCTCCATCCTGCGCGCCGCGCGCGCGCCGGAGGGTTGGTCGGCGAGGTTTTCCTGCATCGGGCGCGCCTATCGGTTCCGCATCCTCAATCGCCGCCCGCGCCCCGCGCTTGACGCGGGGCGCGTGTGGCACGTGCAGGCGCGCCTCGATGCGGATGCGATGCACGAGGCGGCACAGATGCTGCTGGGCAAGCATGATTTCTCGGCCTATCGCGCGGCGTCCTGCCAGGCGAAGGACGCGCTGCGCACGCTCGACCGGCTGGATGTCGCGCGCTACGTCGATGATGTGGAATTCCGGGTGGAGGCGCGCAGCTTCCTCCATCACCAGGTGCGCAACCTGGTCGGCACGCTGGTGCAGGTGGGGCAGGGGAAGCGGCCGGTGACCTGGCCTCGCACGGTGCTCGATAGCCGCGACCGCGGGCGCGCGGGGCAGACGGCGCCGCCGGAGGGCCTGACCTTCCTCGCCGCGCGCTACGCGGAGACGCTGGACTGGGTGTAGGCTGGCGGCAAAACCGCACCGGGAGCCACGCCATGATGATCCGCCGCAACCTTCTCGCTGCCGCCGGCGTGCTCGCCGCCGCGCCGGCCTTCGCGCAGGCGCCATCGCCGCCTGCGGCGCCGAACTTTCAAGCTTCCGCCGCCGCGCGCGCGGAACTCGCGCCCACCGGAACGCTGCGGGCTGCCATCAACTACGGCAACACGGTGCTGGTGCAGCGCGGCCCCACCGCCGATGAACCCCGCGGTGTCTCGCCCGCGCTCGCCCGCGCACTCGCCGCACGGCTTGGCGTGCCGCTGACGCTCGTGCCCTTCGACGCCGCCGGGCGGGTGACGGAGGCGAACCGCGCATCCGGCGGCGTATTGACAGCGTAGCGCTCAGCCTCAAAGCAGAAGCCATGCTCCCTAAGGCGCCGAACGGCTTGCTGCTTGATGATGTCCGAGCGAACCGAGCCGTTGGTCATGTTGTTCATGCCGTAGGCGGTGTTCTGATCGTTGTCGCCGATCAGGACGGCAATG
>JAZKFA010000270.1:0-21119 GCA_040386655.1 Pseudomonadota bacterium
ATGCGGCGCGCGCCGAGCGGCGCGAGGCAAGCGGCCGGAGGCCGCGCCCGCCGCCTGAGGGCACAATATATATCGCGGTCATTCTTCATGACCGCCGCGCGGAAGAGCCAGCGCGGCCTGGTAGACCTGCTTGCGCGGCAGGCCCATCGCCTCGGCGACCGTCGCCGCCGCGTCGCGCAGGCTGAGCCCGGCGGCCAGCGCCGCGCGCAGCTGGTCCTCGACCGCGCCCTCCGCCGCTTCCTCCTCCGGCGCCGGCCCCACCACGATCGCGACCTCGCCGCGCGCGGCGTTCACGCCATAGTGCTGCGCGAGTTGGCCCAGCGTTCCACGCCGCACTTCCTCGAACCGCTTGGTCAGTTCGCGCGCGACGGCGGCCGGGCGATCCGCGCCGAAGGCCTCGGCCATGGCGGCCAGGCTTTCGGGGACGCGATGCGGCGCCTCGTAGAAGATGAGCGTCGCGGCCAGCCCGGCGCGCTCCACCGTCCGCAGCCGCTGCAGCTCGGCCGCGCGCGCGCCGTCGCGCGCCGACAGGAACCCCAGGAACAGGAAAGGGTGTGGCGGCAGGCCCGAAAGGGTCAGCGCCATCACCGCCGCATTGGGCCCGGGGACGGCGCCGACCGGCAGCCCCTCCGCGATGGCGGCGCGCACCAGGCGGTACCCGGGGTCGCTCACCAGCGGCGTCCCGGCGTCGGAGACCAGGGCCAGGCGCGCCCCGCCGCGTAGCCGCGCGAGCAGGGAGGGGGCTTGCGCGGCCTCATTGTGGTCGTGCAAAGGGATGAGGGTCACGGAAACGCCATGCCGTGCCAGCATGCCTCCGGTTACCCTGGTGTCTTCACAGAGCACCGCATCCGCCGCGCGCAGCGTGTCGAGGGCGCGGGGCGACAGGTCGCCAAGGTTGCCGATCGGCGTGGCGACGAGCACAAGACCCGGCATCGATGCCGGCCGCAGTGGAGGTTCCGTTGCCTGAACGTCTTCAACTTCGTCTTCGGCCAATGCGCAGGATCCTTGTGCCGCTGCTGGCCCTTGTGGCGCTCGGCGCTTGCGTGGCGCAAGCCCCGAACCGGCCGGGCTTCGCACCCGGCTTCGGCGCGGCCGAGACGCCACGCACGCGCGTCGCACTCCTGCTGCCGCTGAGCGGGTCCCAAGCCTCACTCGGACGCGCGATGCAGAACGCCGCCGAGCTCGCCTTGTTCGAGGCGGGCAATCCGGACGTGGATTTCATCCCCACGAACACGATGAGCACGGCGGGCGGCGCGGCCGAGGCGGCGCGCAGCGCCATCAACAGCGGCGCGCGCATCATCGTGGGGCCGCTGACGGCGGCCGAGACCTCGGCGGTGTCGGTGCCGGCGCGCAGCGCGCGGGTGCCGGTCCTGGCCTTCACCAATGACGAGGCGCAGGGCGGGCCTGGCGTCTGGCCGCTCGGCATCACGCCCGCGCAGCAGGTCCGCCGCGTGGTTGCCATCGTGGCCGGCGCGGGGATCAGGCGCGTCGCCCTTGGCGCGCCCGACGACGCCTTCGGGCGTGCGCTGGCCCGCGCGCTGCGCGATGCCGCGGCCGAGTTCTCGCTCCCGCCGCCGGTCATCGCGCTGCACCCGCCGCGTGCCGAGCCTGGTGCCGCCGCGCGGGAACTCGCGACCGCCGCGGGTCCGGACGGGATCGAGGCGGTGCTGCTCGGCCATGCCGGTGCGGCCGCACGCGTCTATGCCGCGGGCCTGGTCGCCGGCGGCCTGACGGTGCCGCCGCTGCGCATCCTCGGCCATGGGCTGTGGCAGGGCGATGCCGGGCTTTCCAACGAGCCGGCGCTGCACGGCGCAGTCTTCGCCGCACCCGACCCGCGCGCGCGGGCGCGTTTCGAACAGCGCTATCTGGCCGCCTATGGCGACCGGCCGCCACGCGTCGCCTCCGTCGCCTATGACGCGGCGCGGATCGCGGCGCAGTCGCTCGCGCGCGGCGGTTCTCCGGTCGGTGCCGGGGACATCGTCAACGGGGCGGATGGGCCGCTACGGCTGCTGCCGGACGGCACGGCGCTGCGCGGCCTTGCGCTGTACCGGGTCGAGGGATCGGGGGAGGCCACGGCGATCGAGGCCGCGCGGCTCCCGGGTTCGGCCGGATCCTGATCATGCCCGACTCCCGACGCAGGCCGAGCCCACCCGCGCCGCGTCAGGTCTGATACGCGATGCGCGGCCCGCGGCCCCCGGTGCTGCGCTGGCTGCGCGCCGGCAGCATGATCGGCGCGGTGCCCATCCTCGCCGTTGCGCTGCTGGCGATCAGCGGCCATGCCTCTCCGCTGCCGGGGCTCTACGCGATCGTGGTGATCGGCGGCGCGGCAGCGCTGGTCTCGCGCATATGGCTGGGGAATCTTGGCCGTCTTGGCGAGCGGCTTCGCGGGGCGGTGAACGACACGGCGCAGCCGCTGGTGCTGGACGACACGCCGCTGCTGCCCGCCGTGCGCGAGGTGGCCGATGGCGTGACGCGCCTGACCCGCAGCCTTGCCGAGCGCAATGCGCTGGTCGAGCGCCTGCGCCGGTCCGACGCGACGATCATCGAGGCGCTGCCCGACCCCCTGCTCGTGCTGTCCGAGGACCGCTCCCTGCTGCGCGCGAACGGGGCGGCGCGCGCGCTGCTCGGCCTGTCCACCACCTTGCGCAGCGGAGACGCCGCCGCGCTGCTCCGCCACCCCGTGCTGGCCGACGCGATGGACAAGGCGCTACGCGAGGGCGCGCCGCACCCTGCCGACATCATGCTGCCGGTGAAGATCCCGCGCGATATCGCGGCCCAGGTCATCCCGATGACGCCGCCACTGGCCGATGGCGGGCGGCTGCTGCTGGTGCTCGCCGACCGCACGCGCGAACGTGCCGTCGAGCGCATGCGTGCCGATTTCGTGGCGAACGCCAGCCATGAGCTGCGAACCCCGCTCGCCAGCCTGATCGGCTTCATCGAAACGCTGCGAGGCCCCGCTGAAGATGACGCCGCCGCGCGCACCCGCTTCCTCGGCATCATGGCCGAGCAGGCCGAGCGCATGCGCAACCTCATCGACGACCTGCTCGGCCTCTCGCGCATCGAGCTGACCGAGCACCAGGCCCCGACCGGCAGCGCCGACATCGCCGCCATCGCGCGCGCCGAGGCCGATGCCATGGCGCCGATCCTCGCGGGACGTCGCGCCACGCTGCGGCTCGACGCGCCCGACAGCGCCATCGCGCGGCCGGCCGATGCCGAGCAGGTCGCGCAGGTCATACGCAACCGGTTGGAGAACGCCATCCGTCACGGGCGAGAGGGTGGCGAGGTGGCGCTGTCCATCGCGCGTGGCCCGCGCCAGGGCGTGACGCTTTGCGTGCAGGATGACGGCGCCGGCATCGCGAAGGAACACATCCCCCGCCTCACCGAGCGCTTCTACCGCGTCGACAAGGGCCGCAGCCGCAACGCGGGCGGGACTGGCCTTGGCCTGGCGATCGTGAAGCACATCGTCATCCGACATCGCGGGCAGCTGAGCATCGAAAGCCAGGAGGGCGTGGGGTCGAAATTCTCGGTGTGGTTGCCGGCGGATGCAGAGACGCAGGGCTGACGCCTCAGCCTTCCAGACGCGCGGGCTCCAGGCTCGCATAGACGTCGCCGCTATTCGCCTCGTGCGGCAGCGCCGCGATCCAAGCGCCCATCGCAGCCGCATCTACGCCGCGCGGCATCGAGAAGGACATGCCCTCGCCCAGGGCGGCGTTGAAGGCGCGGTAGCCCAGCGCGGACAGGCGGGCCAGGCATTCCCCCGCCACGCCGCGTTGGATAGTGGTGAACTCGAAGGACAGCGCGCGCACCGGCGCCGCCATGCCCGCCAGCACCGAGGCCTCGTAGCCCTCGACGTCGATCTTGATGAAATCGGGCTTGCCGTGCCTGGCGGACAGGGCCGCGATGGTCGTGACCGGCAGGTGCAGTTCCTGGTCCCAGACCTGGCCTTCCCAGCCCTCCGCCCCCTTGGCGGCGGCGATGAAGGCGTCCGAGGCCGAGGCGACCATGGGGTTGGCGGTATTGACCCGCAGCGTGGCCTCGCCCGCCTCAGCGCCGACCAGGGCCCCCAGCAGCGTCACGCGCGGATTGCCGCGCGCAAGAAGGCGCAGCGCCCGGCGCAGGCGCGGCTGCGGCTCCACCGCCACCACGTCAGCGCCCAGGCGCAGGAAGCTCGCCGAGCGGTCGCCGACATGGGCGCCGATGTCGAAGGCGAGCGCGCCAGGGCCGATGAAGCGCGCATAGAAGGCATCGAGCAGCGCGGCACGGCCCGGCGCGTAGTAGGTGCGCAGGCTTTTGCGCACCGCCGCCGCCGACGTCATGGCACGAAGACCAGCGCCATGCCGAAGGCGTCCTCCGGTGCCAGCATCAGCCCCCCTGGGATCGGGCGCAGCCCGGGGACCAGGCTTGCGACGGCGGCATTGCCGTCATCGGTGCGCAGCGTGACGCCGGCGATGAAGGGCAGCGCAGGTGCTGTGACGCCCGGCAGCACCGCGGGCAGTGAATCCGGGGAGAGGATGCGAATGCGCGTCGCCTGCTTCGGCCCGCCGATGGGTGCGCCGGAGTCGCCCGGCAGCGGCAGCACAAAGCCCCCGGCGGGGTCGGGTTCCAGCGCCACGCCGGCCAGAACGGCGAAGCGCGCGGCCGTCTCGGCGGGCGTAGCACTCACCAGCACGACGGATTCCAGCGCGGCAACGTGGTTCGCGTGGCTGAGCCAGCGCTCCTGCCAGACCAGTTCCGGCGTCAGGTGGCGGATCAGCTGGATGCGCCCCTCCGGCGCGTCGGGCAGCGGCAGCCGCGCGAAGCGCGCGCGTGGGCCGTCCGGCGCATCGACCGGGCGCTCCAGGTGCGAGATGCCGGGGATCGGGACGCCCGCGCGCCGCAGCCGCGCGAGGGCCGCATCCTCCTCGGCGACGGCGAGCGCGATGATGTGAGCCCCGGCGTGGCGCGCGACGAAGCGGCCCACGTCATTGTCGAACAATGACGCGTCGAGGATGCCCAGAATCTCCAGGTAGCCCTCGCGGAAGAAGGCGCAGCGGTTGCCGGTGCCGTAGGGCTCGACCGGGCCGTCGGGCGTGCGGCGGCCGGATTGCCGGGCGATGGGGCTCAGCGTGAACCCGAGAGCCTCATACCTCGCCCAGGCCGGCGTGGGGTCGATGAGGCAGAGCCCGACATGGTCGAGCCCGGTGGCGGCGCCGCTCATGCCGGGTTCTCGTACTTGTCGAGCAGCCAGGCCGAAGGTTCCGCCGCCGCCTCCGCATACCAGCGCGCGACGAGCGGATGCGCGCGCACCGCCGCCACATAGGCCTGCGATGCCGGCGTCAACTCGGGTGCCCAGGTGATGAAGCGCGCGACCACGGGGGCGAACATCGCATCGACAGCGCCAAAGCTCGCGCCGAACAGGAAGGGTGCCGGCGCGCATTCCGCCCAGATCGCCTCGATCCGCGCGATATCGGCCAAGCTCTCGGGCGTGCGGCCGCGGCCGGAGAAATCGCGGCCCAGGTTCATCGGCATGGCGGTGCGCAGAGCGCGGAAGCTCGAATGCATCTCGGCCGCGATGGAGCGGGCATGGGCGCGCGCAACGCGCTCCGCCGGCCAGATGCCCGGTGCGAATTCGGCGCAGTACTCGGCGATGGACAGGCTGTCCCACACCCGCGCGCCCTGGTGCTCCAGGTAGGGCACCAACCCCGCCGGCGTCGCATCCACGATCGCCGCCGTGCTGCCCGGGCCGCTGCCGGTGAGCGGGATGACCTGCTCCTCAACATCCAGCCCAGCCAGGCGCACCATCAGCCAGCCGCGCAGGCTCCAGGAGGAGTAGCGCTTCGTACCAATCACCACGCGACCATCGGCCATGGTTCAATCTCCTTCGCAGCGGGCGCGAACTTGGCATGCCCGGGGGTTGCCTGGCAGGGGGTGGAGGTGTTGATTAGGAACTAATAGGAGCCCCGTAATGAACGAGCTGAGCGCACCGCGTCCGAACAACCTCGACGCCTTCTGGATGCCCTACACCGACAACAAGCACTTCAAGGCCAATCCGCGGATGCTCTACCGCGCGGAGGGGATGAGCTATTTCACCCCCGAGGGCCGCGAGGTGCTCGATGGCACCGCCGGGCTGTGGTGCTGCAACGCGGGCCATGGCCGGCGCGAGATCACCGAGGCGATCCAGAAGCAGGCGGCTCTGATGGATTTCGCGCCCACCTTCAACATGGGCCACCCGATCGCCTTCGAGGCCGCCGCGCGCGTCGCCGAGATGACGCCGGACGGGATGGACCGCGTCTTCTTCACCAATTCGGGATCCGAGGCTGCCGATACCGCGCTGAAGATCGCGCTCGCCTATCACAAGGCGCGCGGGCAGAGCAGCCGCGTGCGCCTGATCGGGCGGGAGCGCGGCTATCACGGCGTGGGCTTCGGCGGCATGTCCGTGGGTGGCATCGGCGCCAACCGCAAGCAGTTCGGCGCGCTGCTGCCCTATGTGGACCACCTGCCGCACACCCATCAGCACGCGAAGAACGCCTATAGCCGAGGACAGCCGGAATACGGTGCCGAGCTTGCCGATGCGCTGGAGTCGATGGTCGCGCTGCACGGTGCGGAAACCATCGCGGCCGTCATGGTCGAGCCCGTCGCTGGATCCACCGGCGTGCTGGTGCCGCCCAAGGGCTACCTCGAGCGCCTGCGCGCGATCTGCGACAAGCACGGCATCCTGCTCATCTATGATGAGGTCATCACCGGCTTCGGCCGCCTTGGCACCAATTTCGGCGCCGAGCGGCTGGGCGTCGCGCCCGACATCATGACCATGGCCAAGGGACTGACCAACGCCGCCGTACCCATGGGTGCGGTCGCCGTGCGCGAGGGCGTCTACGAGGCCATCGTCGAAGGCGCGCCGGGCGGCATCGAGCTGTTCCACGGCTACACCTATTCCGGCCATCCGCTCGCCTCGGCCGCGGCCATCGCCACGCTGGAACTGCACCGGTCGGAGGACCTGCCCGGCCGCGCCCGCGCGATCGAGCCCTACTGGCAGGAGGCGGTGCATTCGCTCAAGGGCCTACCCAACGTGATCGACACGCGCGACATCGGCCTGATCGGCGCCGTCGAGCTCTCGCCGCGCGAAGGCAAGCCGACCGAGCGCGCGCTCGCGGTCTTCCGCCGCTGCTTCGACACTGGCGTCCTGGTGCGCGTGACCGGCGACATCGTCGCCCTCTCGCCGCCGCTGATCATCGAGAAGCACCATGTCGACCGGCTGATCAACACGCTCGGCGACGCCATCATGGCCGAGGCCGCGTGAGCGAGGCGACACGCCCGCTCAACATCGTCTTCTTCGACCCCAACGCGTCGAAGAAGATGCTCACGATGCTGCGCCTGCGCCGCCTGGGCCACCAGGTGGAGGCGCCGCCGGATATCGGCTTCTGCCTTGCGCTGATCGGGCGCGGCGGGATCGACATCCTCGCCGTAGAGCTGCGCCCCGGCGATGCCTGGGTTCCGACGCTGGTCGAGAAGCTGCGCACCCTGCCGCCCTGGGCCGGCGCGGTCGCGACCTTTGGCATGACCACGGACTTCACCGGCAAGGCCCTAAAGATGGCCGAGACGATGGCGCTCGACGGCATGCGCATGCATGACGTGCCCGACACCGCGCTGGAGGAAGCCCTCCGCGCCGCGGTCAAGGCGCGCCAGGGTGTCCCGGGCCTGGATCCCGCGCGCTACGCCGACCGCGCGGCCGAAGACGTAAAGCGCGACCAGGAGAAGCTCGATACGCTGGCGACGATGATCATGCCCATCCGCCTGGCCGAGGAGGGTGAGATCTCGCGCACCGCGTCCTACCTCGCGGATGAATTCGAGACGCTCGGGCTGCCGGTCGCCGCCCACACGGCCCGGCTGCTCGCCGAACGCCCCGTGGCCGATGGGGTGCGCTTCTTCTCGCTCGCCTCGGCCGTCGTCGCCGCCCGCTCCCTGCTGCGCCGGGAATACTGGGCAGCCCTGCGTCGCGCGGAAGCGCTGGAGAAGGCGCTGGAGAAGACGGGGGCCCTCCCCATATCCGCGCCTGACGCCTAAACACACGCGCCTCCATTGAAGGATTCCCCACGATGAGCGAACGCGCCCCCGTGCCCGTCACCGTGCTCACCGGCTATCTCGGCGCCGGGAAGACCACGCTGCTGAACCGCATCCTCTCCGAGAACCACGGCAAGAAATACGCCGTCGTGATCAATGAGTTCGGTGAGCTCGGCGTGGACAACGACCTCGTGGTCGATGCCGACGAGGAAGTCTTCGAGATGAACAACGGCTGCATCTGCTGCACCGTGCGCGGCGACCTCATCCGCATCATCGGGGGCTTGATGAAGCGCAAGGGCGCGCTCGACGGCATCATCGTGGAGACCACCGGCCTCGCCGACCCCGCCCCCGTCGCGCAGACCTTCTTCGCCGACGAAGACGTGAAGCGGGCCACGCGCCTGGACGCCATCGTCACCGTCGTCGATGCACTCAACCTGCCCGCGCGTCTGGCCGATTCCAAGGAAGCGGTCGAGCAGATCGCCTTCGCCGACATCATCGTGCTCAACAAGATGGACCTGGTCTCCGCGGCCGAAGCCGACGCCATTGAAGCACGCATCCGCGGCATCAACGCCTACGCCGAGATCCGCCGCGCCGAGAAGTCCAACGTCCCGATCGACGCCATCCTCGGCCGCGACGCCTTCAATCTCGAACGCATCCTCGAGCGCGAACCGGAATTCCTCTCCGGCGACGACGACCACGAACACGACAGCGAAATCATGTCCGTGTCCTTCGAAGTCGAACGCCCGCTCGATCCCGAGCGCTTCAACGCCTGGATTCAGCAAGTCCTCGCCCATAAGGGCCAGGATCTGCTGCGCACCAAGGGCATCCTCGCCTACGAAAAGGAAGACCGCCGCTTCGCCTTCCAGGCCGTGCACATGATCGCCGACGGCGACTACATCGGCGCCTGGAAAGCCGGCGACCCCCGCAAATCCAAGATCGTCTTCATCGGCCGCGACCTGAACCGGCCGCAACTCCGCCGCGGCTTCGAAGCCTGTCAGGTCGGCGAAGACGTGAAGAAAATCGAAGCCGAAATCGCGCGCTGGAGCCCGGCGTGACGGGGATGGCGACAGGTTGGGGGGCGCTGCCCCCCAAGCCCCCCGCGAGGATCGTGTCGATCCTCGACCTCCATCTGTTGGTTCTGGAATTGGGTGAGGGTGTTGAGCCTCGCCAGAGGCGAGGCGGATTGGGGAGGGGGCGCAGGGCGCTCCTGATGGCGAAGGGATCACGGGTGACGCGCCCCCTCCCCAACCCGCCCCATTTAAGCAAGCACAACCCTTTCCAAGCCCAGCACCAACATACGCAGGGGCGCGGGGATCGGCGCGATCCCCGGCGGGGGTTTGGGGGCAGCGCCCCCAAGCTGTCGTCATGAGCGACTCGGCCGAGTTCCTGCTCGACCTGCGCGGGGTGTCGCGTGGGTTGGAGGCGTATGTCGTCGGCATTGCGTTCAGTCGCGACGGGGTTGGGTGTGGGTTCGGGCTGGGCGATGGCTCTGTGCACTGGGCGGCGCAGGAGGGCGACTGGGCGCGGGTTGAGGCGCATGCGGGCGCGGTGTTGGCGCTGTGTGCGGATTGCAAAGATGGGTTGCTGACCGGCGGGGATGACGGGCGGCTGGTGCGGCTTGGCGCGGATGGCGCGGTGATCGAGCTGGCGAAGTTCGGCAGCCGCTGGGTGGAGCATGTGGCCGCGCATGAGAGTGGTGTGCGCGCGGCCGGCGTGGGCAAGGCGGTGCATGTCCTGGGGGCGGATGGGGCGGTGGCGAAGTCGCTGGCGCATCCGTCTTCGGTTGCGGGGCTGGCGTTTGATCCGAAGGGCAAGCGCGTGGCGGCGAGCCACTACAATGGCGCCTCGCTGTGGTTCGTGGGCGCGAAGGAGGACAAGCCGCGGCTGCTCGAATGGAAGGGCAGCCACGGCATTCTCGCGATCAGCCCGGACGGGACGCATGTGGTCACGGCGATGCAGGAGAATGCGCTGCATGGCTGGCGGCTGGCCGATGGGCAGCACATGCGGATGTCGGGTTATCCGACCAAGACGCGGTCGCTGTCCTTCACCTCGAAGGGGAAGTGGCTGGCGAGTTCGGGCGCGGAATCGGTCGTGATCTGGCCCTTCTTCGGCGGCGGCCCGATGGGCAAGGCGCCGACGGAGCTGGCCGGCGGCGATGCGGTGATGTGCACCCAGGTCGCGTGTCACCCGGTCCATGAGATCGTGGCGGCGGGGTTCGAGGATGGGCTGGTTGTCATGGCCGAGATCGCCACCGGCAAGATCGTGCCGATCGCGCCCCCGGGGCGAGGCGCGGTGAGTGCGCTCGCCTGGAGCCCTTCGGGGGCCAGGCTGGCCTTTGGAACGGAGAGCGGGTTCGCCGGCGTGCTGGACCTCTCGAAGCGCTAGGATCGTGCCGATGGTTCCGATGATCGAGACGCAGCTGCTGCGCATGCCCAAGCTCGGCCTGGGCACCTGGCCAATGAAAGGTGCCGAGTGTCAGGCCGCGGTCGAAACCGCGATCGCGATGGGCTACCGCCACATCGACACCGCCGAGATGTACGGTAACGAGGCGGAGGTGGGCGCGGGCATTGCGGCCTCCGGCGTTGCGCGGGACGAATTGTTCGTCACGACGAAGGTCTGGCACGACAAGCTCACGAAGGACGGAATCGCGGGTGCGATCGCGACGTCGCTGGGCAAGCTGAAACTCGGCTACGTGGACCTGTTCCACATCCATTGGCCGAACCCGGCGATGGATTTGGATGTGGCGCTGGGCGGGCTGGAGGCGGCGCGCCTGGCCGGCCAGGCCCGCGCGGTCGGCGTGTGCAACTTCCCACCGAAGCTGTTCCGCCGCGCGGTCGAGGCGGGCGTCGCGCCCATCGCGTGCCTGCAGGTCGAGCACCACGTCTATCTGGACCAGACCCCGCTGAAGGCGATCGCGCGCGAGCATGGAATCGCCCTCACCTGTTACTCGCCGACGACGAAAAACGCGGTGGCAGAGGATCCGGTAATGCGCGGGATCGCGCGGAAGCACAGCTCCACGCCGGTGCAGATCGCACTTGCCTGGCTGCTGCGCGAGGACGGGGTCGCAGCGATCCCGAAGTCCGCCGGCGCGATCAACCAGGGTGCCAACCTCGGCGCGCTCTCGATCCGCCTCGATGCCGACGATATCGCGGCCATCGACGCACTGCCCAAGACGCGGCGTCTGGTGAACCCCGCCTTCGCGCCCGATTGGGCAAATGGCTGAGGCAACTTTTCCACGCGGGCGCGGCTTGACCTGACCTGACGGCACCACTGCCCTGGGGAGGATGCGATGGCCGAGGAAGATGATTCGAACGAGGTGGATCTCGGGATCAGCCTTGAGAGTGTCGCGACGATTGTGGACCAGTTGCGCGCACTGCAGACCCGCGACGAGCCGGAGTCCGACGAAGCGGAGGAGGACCAGAACTCCGACGCCGCGCTGCTGACCGGGCGGTCCGACGATCAGGCGGAGGAGCTTCTCGAAGCGTTCATCAGCGAGATGAGCGCGGATGAGCAGTTCTCGCTGATAGCGCTCGCGTTGGTCGGGCGCGGCGATTTCAGCCCCGATGAATGGTCCGAGGCGCGGAGCCTGGCCGCCGAGGGCGACACGGGGCGGGACGTCGTAACGGACCTGCTGGCCATGGACAACCTCGCCGATCTGCTGAGCGAGGGCGTCGCGGCCTTCGGCCTGTCGATCGAGGATGTGGAACGCTAAACGGGGGACGCCCGCAACGCTCCACGACCGTTCCGGGGTTGCGCGGCTGGCGCCGTTGCGGCACGTGCTGCCCGCATGCCTCGGATTTTGCCCCTGCTGCTGGTCTTCGTCGCCGCCTGTGCGGCGCGCGACGCCTCGATCGCGGCCGATGCGCAGCGCCGTCTGATTGGCCTCGGCGCGGATGACCTGCGGCTGTGCTCGGGCGTGCCGGACCGGCGCGAGACCTCCGATGGCGGCGAGTTCTGGACCTACAACCGCGCGCCGCCGTCTTCAGGCATCTCGCTGCCGGTGCCGATCACCGGCGGGTCGATGAGCATGTCCTCGGCGGGCGTTTGCTCGGTGACGTTCCAGCTGATCGACGGGCGGGTGACGCGCATCGGCTACAGCGCCGCGACGGAGTTCGGCCTGGCGCGGGATTCCGCCTGCGCGCCGGTGGTGCAGGGCTGCCTGCGTATGGTCGAGGATGGGTCGGTTCGCACGCGGTGAAGGAGAAGACTGAGGAAAGGAATTTCCCCCGCCTTACCGATTACGCAATCTCACGGATCAGCTTGCGCTTCACCGCCGTCCCGAAGCTCTCGAAATCCACCGCCACTTCCATGAAGCTTCCGGCACCGCCGATCACGCTGTCACGGTAGTAGGTATCGAGCGGCACCGGCGGCATGCGGCCGAAGGTCGGGCGGTCGTTGATGATCGGCAGGCCGTTGATGATGATGCCGTCCGCCACGGCCCCGTCGCGGGCCACCTCGGCCGGCGGGCCGGAATTGTTCACCCCGTCGCCGGAGACGTCGATGACGCGGCGCGTCGCCTCGAAGGGGCAGTCGGCTAGCACGCGGCGCGACATTTCGATCGCCCCCGAGATGGACGTCCAGGAGAGGGAAACGCGCGGCGCCTCGGCCAGCGCCTCGGCCCAGCGCTGGGCGTCGGCCGCGCTGCCGATGCGCATCCAGGGCAGCACCAGGCGCTGGTACTCGATCCCCGCCCATTCGACATAGGCGATGGCGACGCCGCCCATCATGCCGGCGCGGATCGCCTCCAGGACGCGCGCGTCGGTGATGGCGTTGCGGTAGCCCTCGCGCTGGAGGACCGCTTCATCGGGGTCGATGGACCGGCTGACATCGACGGCGAGGACGAGCGCCACATCCACGGGGTCACTCGACTGCGCGCGCACCGCGAACGAGGCGGAAATGCCGGCGGCGGCGATCAGGGAACGGCGGCGCATCGGACCTGGCCTCGTCTTTCATCAAGCCATCATGAAAGACCCGGCCAAGGAGTGGTTTCAATGATCAACTGCGAGAGCAGTGCCGATGGAGGCGGCGATGCGCGCGATCTCGGCCTCGGCCAGGTAGGGGTGCATGGGCAGCGACATCACCTGGTCGCAGAGACGCTCGCTCACCGGCAGCGGCGGCGGGCCCCCGGCAATGGCGCCGGCGTGGTGCGCGGCATAGGCTGGCTGATGGTGCAGCGGGCGCGGGTAATAGACCGCGGTGGGGATGCCCTCCGCTCCCAGGGCCTTCTGCAGCTGCGCGCGGGTCGCGGCATCGGGCAGCTTGATGGTGTGGATGCCCCAGGCGGAGACGGCGCCACGCACGGCGTGGGGCGCATGCACAGCGGCCGGCAGCATCTGCGCATACAGCTCGGCCGCGCGGTTGCGGGCGGCGAGCTCGCCCTCGAACAACGTCATCTTGCACAGCAGGACCGCGGCCTGGATCGTGTCCAGCCGGCCGTTCATGCCCGTGCGCAGCACCTCGTAACGGGACTTGCCCTCCCCGTGGGTGCGCAGCGACCGGTACAGGTCGGCGCGGTCGGCATCATCGGTCAGCAGCGCTCCGCCGTCGCCGTAGCAGCCCAGTGTCTTGGTCGGGTAGAAGCTCAGCGCCGTCGCGTGCGCATAGGTGCCCAGCCGGCGATTGTTGAGCGACGCCCCGAAGGCCTGGGCGGCGTCATCGAGGGCGAACATCCCCTCCCGCGCGCAGATCGCCTCGATGGCGGGCCAGTCGGCGGGGTTGCCGTAGAGGTCCACGCCGATCACCGCGCGCGGCCGCAGCCGCCCTTCGGCCTTCACCAGTGCGAGGCGCGCCTCGAGGTCGGCGAGGTCGATGTTGAAGGTGACGGGATCGACATCGACGAAGACCGGCGTGGCACCGAGGACCAGCGGCACCTCGGCGGTGGCGGTATAGGTGAAGGCGGGCAGGAACACCGCGTCCCCGCGGCCGATCCCCTCGGCCATCATCGCGATCTGCAACGCATCCGTGCCCGAGGAGACACCGATCGCGTGCTTTGCGCCGGAAAAGGCACAGAGGGCCGCTTCCAGCTCATCGACTTCCGGCCCCTGGATGAAGCGCCCGGATTCCAGAACGGCCGCGATGCGGCGATCGAGCTGGTCGCGGATGAGCGCCTGCTGCGCCTTCATGTCGAAGAAGGCGATGGGGCGGGGGCTGGTCATGCGCAGGTCTGCTCCGGTTTGGTTGCCGGTGGGGTTTAGCCCGCCCGGCCGCGCCGTGCGACATCACCAATGATGACGGTCTGCAACGTCGTGCCGAAAGCGCTCTGGCGCCCACAGGGCGAAACGATTAGGTATTGAACCGGGAACATCAAAGATCATCATTTCGTGATTGCCGAAGCGACATGGCGTCGTGGGGGTTTAATCCTCCGGGCTTGGCGGCGGGAGATGTACCCGCGGCGCCCTACGGCAGAAGGGTGCACAATGACCAGAAGCATTGCCTGGGTCTCCGGACTCCTCCTCTCGGCAACCCTCGCGGGCTGCGTTGCGCCCGGTGCCGGGCTGCCGCCATTGCCTGAGGCCGGCGCACGCGGTGCCTACCGCCTCGGCGCCGAGGACCAGGTCCGCGTGACCGTGTTCGATGATACGCGGCTCAGCGGCGCCTACCGGATCGGCGAGGATGGTGAAATCTCCGTCCCGCTGGTCGGCCGTGTCCGCGCAGCGGGCATGTCCCCGCAGGAACTGGAGACGCGGCTGGTGCGCGAATTCCGCCAGCGCCAGCTCATCACGACGCCGGCAGTGGCCGTCGAGGTGCAGACCTACCGGCCGATCTTCGTCCTCGGCCTGGTCGAGCGCGGCGGGCAGTTCCCCTACCAGCCGGGCATGACGGTGCTCGCGGCGGTCTCGCTCGCGGGCGGATTCAACTTCCGCGCCGTGCAGGACCGGGTCACGGTGACCCGCGCCTCGCCCGATGGCCGCTCGGCGCAGGAATACCGTGCGCCCCGCGACGCGGTGCTGCTGCCGGGCGATGTCGTGACCGTGCTCGAACGGCGCTTCTGACGCGACGGTGCCGGCCAGGCGTTAGGGCCGGCACCATCGCCGCCAGCGATCCATCCGCGAGGGTGGATCGCATGGGCGGATCAACCAATCATCCGGATGCGCGCCCGCAGGCGGCGCACACCCAGCATGGATCAGGGAAGAGTGAGCCGCGCCTCGGACGCGGCCCGGTGGGCAGCACCCGAGAGCTTTGCATACAGCGCCTTGTCATCCGCCAGGCGGCGCAGCAGTAACGCCGCCGCAGCGACATCGGGCTCGGCCCAGACGCTGCCGCTGTAGATCTCGGCGCTGTCCTCCACCGGCACCAGGCTGTAGGGCACGGGCAGGCTGTTCGCCTCGGTCATGAAGTCGGTGTTGCCGGACCAGTTGGTGCCGATCACCGGCAGGCCATGCGCCATCGCCTCCAGGATCGGAAGGCCGAAGCCCTCCGCCCGGTGCAGTGACAGCAGCGCATCGGCCGAACGGTACAGCGCGGCAATGCCCTCATCGTCGAGGAATTCCGAGACGACCTGGTGGGGCAGCCCGATCAATGCGGTGCGGATCGCCTCGGCGTCCGGCCCGGAGCCGTTGAGCTTCACGATGAGCCGCGCGTTTTCGCTGCCGCCAAAGGCAGCGCGAAAGGCGAGGATCGCGGCGAGCGGATTCTTGCGCGCGAAGCTCGACCGGCTGTCGGCCATGGTCAGGACGGTGAACGGCACCCCCGGCGAACGCGGCACGAAGGGGGGGGATTCGACAACATGGCCCACCACGCGGATCGGGCAGGGGAACATCCGCCCCAGGCTCTCGGCGGCGAAGCGGCTGGGGGTCCAGATCTCGTTGACCAGCGATCCGAAGGCTCGCCAGTCCGCCGGCGGGTCGGGCAGCTCCCACGCCCAGTAGCCAATGCGCCAGGCGCGAGCGGCCGCCGGCAGGACGGATTGCAACAGCGGCGCCGTCTGCGGCCCGCCGCAATGGAAGACGTACGCCGTGGCCGGCACATGTGGCGTGCGCGCGAGCGGACTGCGAAGCGCCGCCGTGGCGTCCAGCAGCTGCACGTCGTGGCCCTGCCGCTCCAGCGCGGCATGTTGCAGCCGTGCGCCCTGCGCGATGCCATTGTGCCGCCGAAGAGCGGCGACGATCGCGATGCGCGAGAGGTCCCGCGTGGCAGCGTCGCGGTCCAGCCGCAACTGCGCCAGCCAGCGGCTGCCGGTGAGCCACCCCGCCGCGACCGCAGGACGCAGCGGCGCGAGAGCGCCCATGACGCTCACAGCTCGAGCGCGCGTTCGGGCTTGAGGCGCCCGCGTAGCAGGTCGCCCAGCGCCACCACGTTGCCGACCAGGCGCCCGCGACGGTCCACATGCGCCTCGGGGAGCACCGCGCGCAGCAGGTTGGCCGCGATGTTGCCCAGGACGCGGCGCGCCGCGTATGCGCCGGGGTATGCCACGCGCCCAGCCTTGCGCATGAGGTAGATGGGGTTCGCCACCTGCGAATAACCCAGCCGCCGGCCAGACCCACGCCCAGCCTTGGTGCCGAGATGGACACCGCGCGCGGCCGGAAGCAGCCGCACCGTGCCATGCGCGGCCAAGCGGCGGGTGAAATCCACATCCTCTTGCCAGGCGTAAAGCGGCAGGCGCTCATCGACGCGGATCTCGTGCCTGCGCGCCACGGCCATGCGCACCGCCATGTTGCAGCCATAGCCGGCGAAGCTCGGCGCCGGGCTACGGCCGGGCGCGGGATCCGCGCGCAGTGCATCGGAGATGATGCGCCGTCCCTCCTCGGCCGAAAGCCCGGTCCCGGTGATGCCATCGGCGAGCACGGTGCCGGTGGTCACCACGATCGACGGGTCGGCCGCGAAGGCGGCCAGCGTTTCGGCGACGTAGCCGGGGTCCAGCAGGAAATCATCGTCGATGAACAACACGAAGTCGCAATCACCGGCAGCGTCGAGGATGCGGTTGCGCTGGCGCGGCAGCCCGGCCTCGGTCAACAGGATGCTCTCGTGAGTGCCGGCGAGCTCGATGCCCTCAACGTCGCTCTGCTTTGTCGCACAAATGATAATGCGGTCCGCAGGCCGGGTCTGTCCGCGCGCCTCGACCAGCGTTTCACGAAGGATTCTGGCACGTCCCACGGTCGCGATGCCTATGGCGATGCGGGCTGCAGACGGCTGCAAAACAGGGTGCAAGGGCAGGTCGGCAGGGCACATGGGAGGGGTCTCTGGGGGCTTCATCGCAGTGCAACCTAACAAACGGGCGCCGAATCAGCAGTCCACGTTCACGTGAATTGACGCAATTAAAAGATGTTTTTAATCCGTCATGGGTCGGGTTTTTTTCAGCCCCGACGGCATCCCCCGACGGCCCCCCGGCGTTAGCGCCAAGTCCGTAACCGTGAGAATTTCCCATTGGATCATCCCATTCAGCCATTCCGGATCGGCCTTACGCCGTCCGTTGAGCCAGAAGCCACACTGGAGCCGTTGGGTGTTCCAGCGTCGCGCATGCTTGGCATGCTGCGGCGCAACCGGTTGCTGATCGGGGCCTTTCTTCTGGCAGGCCTTGGTGCCGGCTTCTTCTTCCTTTCCCGCGCGCCGCTGCAATACACGGCGGAGGTTTCTGTTCTGTCGCAGCAATCGCGGACACCTGTCAGCGATCTGCAGACCGTAACCGCAGAGCCCGGCGTCAGTTCCAGTCAAATCCGCACGCAGATCGACATCCTGCGTTCGCCTGCCCTGGCACGCCGCGTCGTCGAACGCGCAAACCTGCTCGAGCGTGAGGAATTCCAGCCGACCACCTCGACCTTCGCCACCGTCATGGCGTTCGTGACCGACGCCCTGGGCATGCCGGCCGAACCTGTCGAGGCGCTGGGCATGGCCGAGCGCGTGGATCTGGCGGCCGCCGCGCTGATGGCGCGTATCACCATCAACAATGAGCAGCGTTCGGACGTGCTGCGCATCGGCGTCACCACGCGCGACCCCCAGCTCAGCGCTGACGTCATCAACATCTTCGCCGAGGAATTCCGCGAGATCAGCCTCCGGCGCAAGACCGAGACGGCTCGCCGCACGCAGGACTGGCTCGAGACGCGGCTGCGTGACCTCGCCGCCCGGGTGCGTGAATCCGAACGCGAAGTCTCCGAATTCCGCGCCGCCAACGGCTTGCGTGACGATGGCCGGGACCGCCGCGCCGCACGCACGCCCAACGTGACCGAGCAGCAGCTCTCCGCGGTGAACACTCAGGTCACCGCGGCCTCCGCGACGCGCGCGCAGCTGGAGAACCAGGCGGCGCAGATCTCCTTCGCGCTGCGCCAGCCCAATGGCCGCGAGCTGGTCGCGGAATCGCTCGACTCCCCGCTGCTGCAGCGCCTGCGCGAAGCCGAGGCGACCGCAGCCGCGCGCGAGTCCGAGATCGCATCCCGCGCCGGCGCCCGCAGCCCGGACCTCATCGCCGCCCGCGCCCAGCGGGCCGGCATCCAGGCGCGCATTCGCCAGGCGACGCAGAACCTGATCTCCAACATCCAGTCGGAGCTGGCGACGGCGCGCGCCCAGGAAGCGAGCCTGCGCGGTACCCTCGATGAGCTGCGCAACGCCGTGGCGCGTGAGCAGCGCGCCGAGATCCAGCTGCAGCAGTACCAGGCCGCGCTCGACGCCAACCGCTCCATCTTCGAGAGCTTCCTCGGCCGCGCCGCGCAGCTGTCCAACATCTCGGGCATCCAGGAAGCGGATGCGGAGATCCTCTCCCCGGCCGTGGCCCCCACCTATGCCTCGGGCCCCCGCAAGGGCCGCGACCTCGCCATCATTGGCATTCTCTCGCTGGTTGCGGGCCTCGGTGCCGCTGTCCTGCGTGAGCGCCTGCGCCAGGGCTTCCGTACGCCGGAGGAGTTCGAGGTCGAGACCGGCATGCACGTGGTCGGGCTGATGCCCCGGCTGTCGCGGAAGGCCCGCGCGACGTCGAACCCGAACGCGGATATCGATGCGGCCGCGGCCCTCACCCGGCTGCGCGGCACCTTGCAGATGCATCACGACGGCAACATGCCGCAGGTCGTGGTGGTGACCTCCGCCGTGCCGGAGGAGGGCAAGACCATGCTCTCCATGGGCCTCGCGCGGAGTGCTGCGGAAGCCGGGTTGAGCGTGCTGCTGATTGATTGCGACATGCGCAATCCCTCGGTCGCGCCGATGCTGAACCTGCCGGTCGGGCCGACCTTGAAGCACGTGCTGCTCGGCCAGTCGCTGGGTTCGGGCGAACGCCTGATCCACCATGCGCCGGGCGGCGTGGACGTCATCGCGACGGATGTCGAGGCGCGCGGCGGGCAGGACCTGCTCAGCTCCTCCACCATGGCCGCGCTGATCACCGCGCTGCGCAACCGCTACGACCTGATCGTGCTGGATGCGCCGCCGGTCCTCGTCGCCACCGAGGTGTTCTCCCTGGTGCGCGTCTCCGACGCGGCGCTGATGGCGACGCGGTGGGACAGCTCGCCCCGTCCCGTGGTGCGCGGCGCGGTGCGCCTGCTGCGCAACGCCGGCGCGGTGCATCTCTTCGGCGTGCTGACGCGGGTGAACCTCAAGCGCTATGCGTCGGAGACGAGCAGTTCGCTCGCCTTCATGCACCGCAAGTACCGCGCCGAGCCGCCGCGCCTGGCACGGACACGGCGCGCATGATCACGGGTGTGGGCTGAGGCCATGTGTGTTGAGCAAGCCAATGTCGCGGGGCCGCGCCGGCCCTGCGGGGATGCGGGTGTTGCGCCGGTCGTCCGGCGCAGCGTGATGGCGCCACCATGCAGCTGACCATCCTTGGTGCAGCGCTTCTGCCGCTGGCCCTTTGGGGCATCGGCAACCCCGGCTGGCTGATCCGCCTCGCCCTGGTCGCTGGCATTTTCGAAGCCGGCGCGGCGCTGATCGTCGGCGGCGAGGGCGGCTTCGGCCTGCCCACCGCGATGGTCCCCGGCCTGCTCCTGCTCGCGCATATTGCCCTGCAATACGCAACGGGAATGCGCTACGCCGGCGAGGGCATCGTCTTGCGCTCGGCGCTGCCGCTGATCCTGTTCCTGATCTATGCGGTGAGCACGGCTGTGCTGCTGCCCGACATCTATTCCGGCCAGATGCTGGTCTGGCCCAACCGCCCCGATCCCGTGAACCCCGCGGCCATCCCGCTGTCCTTCACCTCGGGCAATGTGACGCAGAGCCTCTACCTCGCGATGAACATCGCCATGGCCGTCGGCGCCGGGCTGATGCTGACCGGGCGCGGCGTGCGCTGGCGCGCGCTGCTCAACGCCTACCTGCTCGGCGGGTATATCGTGGTCGGGCTGTGCTTCTGGGACCTCGCCGCGCGCATTGCAGGCGTCTATTTCCCCGCCGAGCTCCTGCGCTCGAACCCGAACTGGGCGATCGTATCGCAATCCCTGGGCATGGTGCCGCGCATCCAGGGTCCGTTCGCGGAGCCGGCGGCGCTTGCCTTCTATCTCTCCGGCCTCGCCTTCTGCTGCCTCAGCCTGTGCCTCAAGGGGCACGCGACGATGCAGCCACAGCTCCTGCTGATGCTGACGATCGCCTGCATGCTGATGTCGACCTCGACGACGGGCATCGTCATCCTCGCGGTCGGGCTGCCGCTGGTGCTGCTGACCGGCAGCGGCGACCGCCGCGCGCGGCAACGGCTGCAGCGCACGATCGTCAGCATGGTGCTCGCGGGCGGTGTCGTGCTGGTACCGCTGGTCCTCGCGATGCCGACGCTGATCGACGCGGCGAGCGTGGTCATCGAATCCACGCTGGAGAAGGGCGACAGCTCCTCATTCGAGGACCGGATGGAGAGCGACCGCCTGGCCGTCGATGCCATGATCCAGAGCTGGGGGCTGGGCGTGGGCTGGGGCAGCACGCGCTCCTCCAGCTTCATCCCCGGCATCCTCGGTAATTCGGGGCTCGTGGGACTCAGCCTTCTCGTGTGGTTCGGGGCCGTCTTCACGCGGCTGATCCGACGCGCGGGACGGGTGAGCACGGGCAACCATCCGGCGCGCGCGGCGCTCGATGGCTTCACCGCCGCGATCTGCGGGCAGCTCTGCGCCGCGCTGCTATCGGCACCCACCATCTCCTCGCTGGGCTTCTTCCTCCACATCGCCATCGTGCTCGGCGCGGCGAGC
>JAZKFA010000270.1:21129-23979 GCA_040386655.1 Pseudomonadota bacterium
TGCGAGAAACCCCTCAGCATGAGTGTCCACCAGGGCCGGATGCTCGTCGATGCGGCGCCGAGGCGCGCGCCGGCGCAGGCCTTCCCCGTGCAGGTGGGCCTGGCCCGATGAGCGGGTCCGGTCGCCTCGTGGAGCTGCGCGCCACCGGCCCGGGCGAGGGCATTGGCCCCCTGCCCGTGCCGCGCCCCCAGGCCGGGGGTGCCGCCGGCGCCGGCTTCGTCGTCAATGGCCGCTTTCTCACCCAGCCCGTCACCGGCGTGCAGCGCTTCGCGACCGAGATCCTGCACGGGCTCGATCGCCTGGCGCAGCGCGGCGAGATCCAAATGGGCGGCGTAATGACTCCGGATGCGGAGGTGCCGCCGCCGCACCCCTCGCAGCTGCCCTTGCGGCCCGTCGGCCGCTGGCGCGGCAATGCGTGGGAGCAGCTGGAGCTTGCCCAGGCCTCCGGGGGCGCACCGATCCTGAACCTGGGCAATACCGGGCCGCTGCGCGCCGGGCGCCACCAGGTGGTGATCATCCACGATGCCGGCGCCTTCGACACGCCGGAGAGTTATTCCCGCCCCTTCCGCCTCTGGTATCGCGGGCTGCACATAGCGCTCGCGCGGCTGGGTGCGCGGATCGTCACCGTCTCGGATTTCTCCCGCACACGCCTGGCACTTCGGCTGGGCATCCCGGCCGAGCACATCGCGGTCATGGGCGAGGGTGCGGACCACATGCTGCGGGTGCCCGCCGACCCTGGGGCGCTGGAACGTCACGGGCTGCGGCCGGGCGGCTATGCCCTCGCTGTCGGCAGCCGCGCGCAGCACAAGAACCTCGGCGCGCTGTCGGAGAGTGCTCGGCTGCTGGCCACACGCGGCATGGAGCTGGCGATCGTCGGATCGCTCGACCCGACCGTTTTCCGCCAAGGCGCGGATGGCGTGGATTTTCCCGCCCGCGCGCTCGGCCGCGTGGATGATGCGGAGCTTCGCGCTCTGTACGAAGGTGCGGCCTGCCTCCTGTTCCCCTCGCGCTATGAGGGCTACGGCCTGCCGCCGATCGAGGCGATGGCCTGCGGCTGCCCGGTGCTCGCGGCCCCGGGCCATGCGGTCGAGGAGGTCTGCGGCGACGGGGCGCTCTACGCCGATTGCACCAGCCCCGCTGGGCCGGCCGCTGCACTCGCGCGCCTGCTTGACGAAGCCGGGCTGGCGGATGCGCTGCGGCAGCGTGGCTTGGCGCGCGCGAAGCCACTGCGCTGGGACAATGCGGCGGCGCAGCTGGCGGCGATACTCACGCAGACGGGACTCGGCACATGAAGGTCGCGATCATTCACGAGTGGCTGGAAAGCTACGCCGGGTCCGAACGGGTGCTGGAGCAGCTTCTTGCCTGCTGGCCGGAGGCGGACCTGTTCGCGGTGTGCGACTTCCTCCCCGAAAGCCAGCGCCATTTCCTGGGCGGCCGGAAGGTGCACACCAGCTTCATCCAGCGCCTGCCCTTCGCGCGGAAGCGCTTCCGCTGGTACCTGCAGCTGATGCCGCTCGCGATCGAGCAGTTCGACCTCGCCGGCTATGACCTGGTCGTCTCGAGCCATCACGCCGTGGCAAAGGGCGTCGTGACGGGCCCGGACCAGACGCATGTCAGCTACATCCATTCGCCGATGCGCTACGCCTGGGACATGCAGGCCCAGTACCTCCGCCAGGCAGGCATGGAACGCGGCTTGCGCAGCGTCTACACGCGCTGGCTGCTGCACCGTCTGCGGCTATGGGACCGGTCCTCTGCGGCCGGTGTCGATGCCATCATCGCCAATTCCCACTACATCGCGCAGCGCATCAAGAAGGCCTGGAGGCGCGAGGCGCAGGTGATCCATCCGCCGGTGGACCTCTCGGGCTTCCCGTTCCGCGCGGAGAAATCCAACGACTTCCTGCTGGTCTCCCGCTTCGTGCCCTACAAGCGGGTGGACCTGGTCGTCCGCGCCTTCCGCGGCATGCCGCAGCACCGCCTGGTGGTGGTGGGCGACGGTCCGGAGGCCGCCGCAGTGCGCGAAGCCGCCGGCGATGCGCCGAACATCGCCCTGCTCGGCGCGCAGCCGCAGGAAGCGCTGGTCACGCTCATGCAGCAGGCCCGCGCCTTCGTCTTTGCCGCCGAGGAGGATTTCGGCATCGCGATGGTCGAGGCGCAATCCTGCGGCACGCCGGTGATCGCCTTCGGGCGCGGTGGCGCGCGGGACATCGTCCGCACGCCTGACATGGCGCGCCCGACCGGGCTGCTGTTCCCGGAGCAGAGTGTCGAGTCGATCCAGGCGGCCGTCGCGGACTTCATTGCGCTGCACCCGGGTATCACGCCTGAGGATTGCCGGCAGAATGCCCAGCGCTTCGACCGGCGGCATTTCCGCACCGCGATGCTCGCCGCCGCCAAGGATGCGATGGCAAGCCAGCAATCCATGCCGCTGCCTGCCCGGCCTCGCGCAGAAGCGGCCTAATTTTCCGCGGGGCAGCCCGATCGTCTCCGCTGGCGCGATATGGCTAGCCCGGTGCCAGCCGCCGAAAACCAGGGAGTGGGTGGTGTGTGGCTCCCGAGGCCGGCAAGCTTGCGGCTAGGATTGAAACAAACAACGAACAATCCCTTGTCACGCAAAATGCCCGAAAATCGGATCCACAACTGCAACCGAAACGTTACCGAAGCGTTCGGAGGGCCAAGGCAGGCTTCCCGCCCTCACCTATGAACGGAATTGCAACATGAAGAACAACACCGCCATCCTCGCCGTCGCGCTGGTCTGCCTGGTTGCAGGCGCCGCCGGCTACTGGCTGTACCAGGAGCGCAACCGCAGCGGCATCGAAGTCAGTGTCGGCGGTCGCACCCTGTCGGTCGAAACCC
>JAZKFA010000270.1:23989-29948 GCA_040386655.1 Pseudomonadota bacterium
GCCTGACGCCTCGCCTACCCTGCCGCCAACGGCGTGAGGAACGCCATGCCGCGCCACGCCAGATGCCATGGCCGGCGGCCTGCAGGCGCAGACCTGGTCCCTGGCGCCCGACTCGGGGCGGCGCGCACCGGCGCCCTTCCGGAAGCGAGCCGCGATGCATATCGGTCCCGGAACCGTCCAGCACGGTTCCGTTAGACCGGCTGCACCAGGAAACGTGTCCGCGCCGGGAGGCGTTAGCCGGCGATGCCTCCCCCCCACAATCGCACCCCCCTGGTCGTTGCCACCTCCAGGCAGCGCGATCCCCGCGAACCGCCCGGCGCCTCGCTGCCCTCCCTGCACCCTCCCATCGATACGGCCGCGACACTCACCTTTCCGTCGGCACCGGCGAGGCACTCGGCAGTCGGCACCCTCGCGATCGCGCTTGCCTGGCTGCTGATGCCGGGGCTGGAAAGCAGGGCAGAGGCGGAAGGGGTTTCCCGCCAGCGCAGGATGGTGCCGGCCATGGCCGCTGCAACCCTGCGCGTTCCCCCTGGCGCCCGCCGCATCGCCCTTGTGCGCGCGATGCCCCCAGGCAGGCGTGTTCAGGTCGGATGGCGCACGACGCTTCCGGGCGAGACGCTCGATGCGGTGCGCCTGGCCCTTCTCGAAGCGGCGCGTATTACCGGCCTGCGCGGTGAGGTGCTGCAGCGCATCGCCGAACGCGAAAGCCGTCTGGACCCGCTGGCGCGCAGCGGCAGCTCGTCGGCGACCGGGCTAATGCAGTTCACCCGCGACACCTGGCTGGAGGTCGTGCGCGACTTCGGCGAGCGCCATGGCCTGGCCAGCGAGGCCGCCGCACTTCAGACGGATCGGGAGGGCCGCATCACGGCGCGGGATCCGCAGGCGCTGAACCGGATCCTGTCGCTGCGGGAGAATGCCCGCTACTCGGCCATCCTCGCGGCGGAGCGGCTGCGCGCTTCACGCCCCGGGCTCGAGGCGACCCTCGGGCGCGCGGCGACGCCGGCCGACCTGTACCTGATCCACCTGCTGGGCCCCACGGGGTCGCGGAACTTCCTCGCGGCACTCCGGGCCAACCCCCAGCAGACGAGCTTCGCCTTGCTCGGGGAGCGCGCGGTGACCAATCCGGGCGTCTTCCAGCGCAACGGCCAGTCGCTGACGCTGGTCCACGCCTATGCGGAGCTGGGCCGCATGTTCGAGGGACCGATCCAGGTCGCCGAGCTGCGTCCGACTCAACCAGACTGACCGGGATGCTGCCGCGGATGCGCGGCGTCTGGGCGGTGGTGCTCTCGCCCTACGTCCTCATCCGCCGCGCCTCGATGCGGGCCAGCCACCAGGTCGCCGCAAAGGTGATGGCGGCACCGACCAGGGTGGGGATGGTGGGAACGTCGCCGAACATCGCGTAGCCGAGCAACGAGGCCCAGAGCAGGTCGAGGAACCTGATGGGCTGGGTGGCGGAAATGTCTGCGATGCGGAAGGCCTGGGTGAGGCAGTAGTGACCTGAGGATCCCAGGATGCCCGCGACCAGCACGATCGCCCATTGTGTTGCTGACGGCCAGGTCCAGCCCGGGATGGCGAAGGGCAGCGTGAGGATCGAGACCATGATGGCTTGCCACATCACGATGACCTCGGGCCGATCGTAGCGGGTGAGTGCCTTGGTGATGAGGAAGGATGCGCCGAACAGAGGTGTGGAGGCGAGCATCACCAGGCCCCAGAAGCCGCCGCCGGTGGTCATGCCGGGACCCACGACGAAGGCGACGCCGAGGGCGCCGACGATGGCCGCGATCCAGCGCGCGGCGATGACCTTCTCGCCCAGGAACAGTGCGGCGCCAGCCATGATGAACAGCGGCCCGGTAAAGCCGATGGCGGTGAGTTCCGCGAGTGGGACATGGGGCAGTGCCCAGAACCACAGGAGGAGGCCGGCGGTGTGGACGCCGCCGCGCCACACCTGGCCGCGCAGGCTGTGCGGGCGCCAGCGCAGCAGCCCTGTCCGCAGGATGAACGGCAGCATGACGACAAAGCCGGCGGAGTAGCGCAGGAACTGCGCCTCGAACCCGCCGAGGTCGATGGCGATGCCGCGCATGAAGGCGTTGAGGATGTTGAACTGGATCCCCGCCGCGGCCATCCAGACCATGCCCGCGAGGACATTGCCGCCGCCGGCGGGGCTGGCAGTCATCGGTCGTGTCGCGCGTGGAAGTCGGACAGCAGCGTGTTGACGGCTTCGGGGGCTTCGTAGGCTGCCCAGTGGCCGGTCTCCGGCAGCGTGGTGACGATGGCGTCCGGGCGGGTGGCACGCAGGACGTCGACGCGCTCATGCAGAGCCGGATAGGCGACCTGGTCGCGCGCGCCCCAGATCGCCTGGACCGGGGCGGCGACGCGGGGCAGGGCAACACGCAGGCGGGTAGATGTGGCGAAGCCGCGGCTGCGCAGCCGGGCGTGGACGGTGTTCCATTCCTGGATGGCGATGGCGGTGTCGTCGACCGCGTCCGGGTTGTGCAGCATCAGCGCGTTGAGGTTGGCGCGGTGGGCTTCGCGGCGGTCCGTGCCGGCCTTGTCGCGCAGCTTCTCCAGCGGCACGGGCTGGCGAGGCGTGCCAAGCGCGGCGGGGCCGATGAGGCTGAGCGAGGCGAGGTTCTCGGCCTGCGCTGCCACCAGGCCCGAGACCATCGCGCCGAAGGAGAACCCCACCAGGTGGAAGGCCCCGGGGATGACCATCGGCAGGCCCGCGAGCAGGGCGGCGGCGGCTTCCTCCGGCCCGGCGGGATCCTCGGGCATGGTGGAGGTGCCCAGCCCCGGAAGGTCCGGCGCGAATACGGGCCGGTGCTTGGAGAGGGCCGCGATGTTGCGCGCCCAGTGTCGCCAGGATCCGGATCCGCCGTGGAACAGCACCACCGGCAGGCCGGGTCCGCCATCCCATCGATACCAGGAGAGGCCGTGCGGATCGCCGCCGCAGGGCGTGGTGATGCGCGCCGCGGTGGCGGCAAGTTCGGGGAGGGGTTCGTCCTGGGTCATCGCCCCTAGAGCCGCATGGCGCGCGCGCCGCGTCCAGGGGGGATGATTGACGCCGCTTCAATCGCTTCCGTCGCAGGCTGCGCCATGATAGCCCGGGCGGATTGTTCCGGCGGGCTCACCTGGCCCGGTCCGAAGGAGAATACCGTGAGCGCACCCGTTGCCCTGATCACCGGCATCACCGGCCAGGATGGCTCCTACCTGGCCGAGCTGCTGCTCGCGAAGGGGTATGTCGTCCACGGCATCAAGCGCCGCTCCTCCTCGTTCAACACGCAGCGGATCGATCATCTCTACGCCGACCCGCACGACCCCAAGGCGCGTCTGTTCTTGCATTACGGCGACCTGACCGACGCGACGAACCTGATCCGCATCCTGCAGGAGACGCAGCCCGACGAGATCTACAATCTCGGCGCGCAATCCCATGTGCAGGTGAGCTTCGAGACGCCGGAATACACCGGCAACTCGGACGGCCTCGGTACGCTGCGGCTGCTCGAGGCGATGCGCATCCTGGGCCTCGCGCCCAAGACACGCTTCTACCAGGCGTCGACCAGCGAGCTCTACGGCAAGGTGCAGGCGGTCCCCCAGGACGAGACCACGCCCTTCTATCCGCGCAGCCCCTACGCGGCGGCGAAGCTCTACGCCTACTGGATCGTGGTGAACTACCGCGAGGCCTACGGGATGCACGCCTCGAACGGCATCCTGTTCAACCATGAAAGTCCGCGCCGCGGTGAGACCTTCGTCACCCGCAAGATCACGCGCGCGGCAGCCGCGATCGCGCTGGGGCAGCAGGAGTGCCTGTTCCTGGGCAACCTCGATGCGCGGCGCGACTGGGGCCATGCGCGCGACTTCGTCGAGGGCATGTGGCGCATCGTCCAGCAGGACACGCCGGATGACTACGTCCTCGCCACCAACGAGACGCACACCGTGCGCAGCTTCGTCGAGCGCGCCTTCGCCGAAACCGGCGTTACCCTCGCGTGGGAGGGCACCGGCGTTGGCGAACACGGCGTCTGCGCGTCCAGCGGACGTGTGCTGGTGCGCATCGACCCCGCCTATTTCCGCCCCACGGAGGTGGACCTGCTGATCGGCAACCCGGCCAAGGCGCAGCGCGTGCTCGGCTGGCGTCACACGGTGACGCTGCCGGAGATGGTGGCCGAGATGGTCGCGCACGACTTGGCCGAGCTGCGCGGGGCGCGGCCGGTGGACGCAACGCCGGTCGCCGTCATGCTCGCGGATGCGACGGGTGGCTGAGTTCGCGCTGGCCGGCCGGCGCGTCTTCGTCGCAGGGCATCGCGGCATGGTCGGCTCGGCCTGCGTGCGCCGCCTCGCGCGCGAAGGCTGTGAGGTGCTGACTGCCGGGCGCGACACGCTCGACCTGATCCGCCAGGCGGCAGTCGAGGAGTGGATGGCGGCGGAGCGACCGGACGTCGTCGTCGTGGCCGCGGCCAAGGTCGGCGGCATTCTCGCCAACGACACCTACCCGGCCGAGTTCCTCTACGAAAACCTGATGATCGAGGCGAACCTGATCCACGCCGCGCAGCGCGTGGGCGTCGCCAAGCTGCTGGTCCTCGGCAGCTCCTGCATCTACCCGCGCGAGGCGCCGCAGCCGATCCCCGAGGACAGCCTGCTCACCGGACCGCTGGAGCCCACCAACGAGTGGTACGCGGTGGCGAAGATCGCTGGCATCAAGCTGTGCCAAGCTTACCGGAAGCAGTACGGCGCCGACTTCATCTCGGCCATGCCGTCGAACCTGTATGGCCCCAACGACTACTTCCACCCCGAGCGAAGCCACGTCATCCCCGGCATGATGCGCCGCTTCCATGAGGCGACGGTGCGCGGCGATGCGACCGTCACCTGCTGGGGCACCGGCACGCCGCGGCGCGAGTTCCTCCATGTCGATGACCTCGCCGAGGCCTGCGTCTTTCTGCTCCGGCATTATTCGAATGCGCCACATCTCAATGTCGGCACCGGCAGCGACATCTCCATCCGGGACCTGGCCCAGGCGATGGCTCGGGTGACGGGCTTCCAGGGCGAGATCCTGTGGGACCGCACCAAGCCAGACGGTACCATGCTCAAGCGCATGGACACCGCGCGGATCAATGCGCTCGGCTGGCAGGCCGCGATCGGCTTCGAGCAGGGCCTTGCCCAGACCTACCGCTGGTTCCTCGACCAGCCCGGGCTGCGCGACTGACCAGCGCAAGCGCCTTCACAGCGCCGGGTTGAGCTGCGCCTCCAGCGCTTCCACCGTCTCGGCGGCCAAGGCCATGACCAGGGCGCGCAGCAACACCACCGGCTGCCCATCCCTCGCCGCGACCTCGAGCGCGTGCGACTTCTCGGCCAGGCTCGCGGCGCCGAGGTTGCGCGCGGCCCCCAGCGCACGATGCGCGATCTGGCGCAGCTGTGGTGCCGACGCGGGGGTGTCCAGAGCGGGGTTGTCGAGCAGGGCGCGAACCTCCTCGAGCTCGGCGCGGAACTCGGCGATGATGGCGTCCGCCTCGGCATCGCCGAGCTCCCTGCGCAGGCCATCGAGCACGTCCATCCCGAGCAGCGTGGAGACGGCGGGAATGACGATCCGCGGCGCGTCGGGGGCGGGCGCGATGCGCAGCTCGGCCAGCGCGCGGGCCAGCGCGTGGCGCTCGATAGGCTTGGCGAGATGCCCATCCATCCCCGCCTCGCGGCAGGCGTCGATCTGCTCGGGCAGGGCGGAGGCGGTCACGGCCAGAATGGGGACCTTCCCCATCGGTGCCGGCAGCGCGCGGATGCGCCGCGTCGCCTCCAGCCCGTCGATATCGGGCATCTGCAGATCCATCAGCACCGCGTCGACGCCACCGGCTTCGATGAGCCGGAGGGCCTCGATGGCGCCGGACGCTGTCTCGACGACGTGACCGTCGGCGCGCAGCAGGGCGCGCGCGACCTCGCGGTTTGCGGCGATGTCGTCGACGACCAGCAGGCGCAT
>JAZKFA010000270.1:29958-38303 GCA_040386655.1 Pseudomonadota bacterium
CACCGCGGCGCGGGGTTCCGTGGGCAGTGCGGCCGGCGCCGGCGTCTCGGCATGGCGCAGCGGTATCTCGATCCAGAACACCGAACCCTGGCCCGGCGCGCTGTCGCAGCCGATCCGCCCGCCCATCATCGCCGCAAGACGCGCGGTGATGGCGAGACCCAGGCCCGTGCCCTCAACCACCTCCGCGTCCGGTGAGCTGAGCTGGACGAAATCCTGGAACAGCCGCTTGCGCTGGTCGGCGGCGATCCCCGGTCCGGTGTCGCGCACCTCGAAGCGCAGCTCGCCATCGGGCAGCGGGTGCACCGCGAGTGCGACGGAACCACCCACCGGGGTGAACTTCACCGCGTTGGACATCAGGTTGAGGATCATCTGGCGCAGCCGGGTCGGGTCCACCATCACGGCGGCCGGCAGGCTGGGCTGAAAATCCATGCTCAGCGCGATGGTCTTGCGCGCGGCATCGGGCCGCAGCAGCGCGACGCAGCCTTCGAGCAGGTGCTGCAGCCGCACCGGGCGCAGCGCCAGCTCCATCCGGCCGGCCTCGATCTTGGACAGGTCGAGCAGGCCGTTGACGAGCGAAAGCAGGTGCCCGCCCGCGCTGTGCAGGATGCCCACCTGCTCACGCTGGTCGGGTGCGAGGCGCTGGTCGTCGAGCAGCACCTGCGCGAAGCCGAGGATGCCGTTCAGCGGCGTGCGCAGCTCATGCGACATGCGCGCGAGGAAGGCCATGCGCGCGGCCCCCGCGGCGGCGGCGGCGTCGCGCGCCGACGCGAGTTCCCCCATCGCGGTCTTGAGCGCGGTGATTTCGGTGCGGATGCCCACCGTGCCGCCATCGGGCGTGCGGCGTTCGGTGATCAGCACCCAGCGGCCATCGGGCAGCAGGCGCTCCATCGGGGGCATGTCGCCGCGGTGGAACTCCTTGGTGCGGCGGACGAAGGCATCGATGTCCGGACCGGCCTGCGGGTATTGGCCCAGGCGCGCGCCTTCGCGAAGAATGTCCTCGAAGGCGGCGCCGGGGACGATCAGCGGCGCGCTAACGCGGTAGAAATCCTTGTAGCGGCTGTTGCACGCGATAAGCCGGTCATCCCTGTCGAACATCACGAAGCCGTCCGACATGGATTCCAGCGCGCTTTCCAGCGTCTGCCGTGCCCGCGCGCGTTCGTTCTCCGCACGCTCGCGCATGGTCTGGACGATGAAAAGCGCCATGCCGATGGCGATCAGCAGCGCACCGAAGGCGCTCGAGACCAGCCAGGCGCGACGGCGGTCGCGGTGCCAGTCGGCCAGCGCCACGTCCACATACAGCGCCGTGGTCACCAGCAGCGCCGGGTACAGCGTGGGCCGCACCAACGCGAAGACATCGCCGCCATCGAAGCGCGAGGGCAGCACCACGACGCCGCGTTCCCCCCCCGCCCAGGCCCGCGGCCCCTGCCTGAGTTCCCGCCCCAGCCGCGCCTCGTCGGGCGGTAGCGACGCCATCAGCTTGCCCGTCGTCGTCTCGAGCGTGACGCGAAGGCCGGCGCGGTCGCCGCCGAATGCCAGAAGCGTCTGCACCAGGGGCAGCGGCACCTCGGCCACGCCGAGCACCTGGCCCAGGCCGGGAATGTTCAGGCTGCGCGCGAAATACAGCGACCACTCGCCGGTGACAGGATTTTTGACCGGGCCGCCGAAGGAGACGGTGCCGCCGCGCTGGGCGACCTCGGCGAAGTCATTCTGCAGCGAGGGCGGAAGGCGCCGGCGCCGCGAGAGCGGCAGCGCGGCCGCGATCGGCGTGCCATCGTGCCGGATCAGCATCACATCGCGGTAGGTGAAGCTCTGGTTGTTCATCTCTTGGAGCAGGCGATTCACCGTGAGGACATCGAGTGCGCCGTCGCGCGCGAACGGCTCGAGCACGGCGGGCAGTGCCGCGAGCATCGCGTCCACCTGCACGAAGGCCCGGTTGATCGACGCCTCGACGCCGTTGGCCACGCGCTCCACCGTCTCGCGCGAGGCGGTTTCCTGCGCATCCCGGGCCTGGCTGACCATCACGTCGGTCGCAACCAGCTGCGCCAGCAGCAACGCGCCGGCGGCCAGCATGATGGCAATGCGCAGCAGCCTCGAGCTGTTCAGCATCTATTCGGGGCTCGCCATGAGGCCGAGCTCGGGACCGATGGTCAGGTTCCATGCATCGGCGCAGTCATTGCCACAGCGGCGCACCCAGCCCGGCAGCACGGTCTCACTGACCAGGCGCCGGCGTAGCGCCTCGTCCTCCGCGCTGACGGGGACCAGCGTCATGCGGCCACGACGGCCCATCCGGCAGCCCGGGGCCCCGGCATTGCAGGCGAGGCCGTCGCCGGTCTCCTCCGCCGCAGCGTCCCAGATACGCGCCTCGAGCGCGCCGATTTCGTGCGACATGATCGCGCGCAGGTCCGATGGAATGGCCAGCCAGGCGCTGCGGTTGACCGCGAAGATCGACAATCCCCAGGTGAGCGCGAAGCTGTGCACATGCGTGCTGACCTCATGCAGGCCGATGCCGTTGCCGGACAGTGTGCCCGTGACGGCACACTCCACCTGGCCGCCGCGCATGGCGGGCATCACCTCGGCGAAGGGGGTCACGACCGGGGTGGCGCCCAGTGCCGCGATCGCCTCGGACATCCCGACGGAGGAAGTGCGGATGCGCCGGCCTGCGAGGTCGGCGAGGCCGGTGAACGGGGCGCGGCAGTACAGCACCTGCGCCGAGTAGGTGTAGACCGCGAGCAGCTCCAGCCCGTAGCGCTCCGCAAGGATGCGGCGCAGATGCGGCCGGTAGGCCGCCACGTTGCGCCGGAGAGCGGCCATGTCCGGGCTGACCGCCACCAGATCGCCGCCGTTCAGCTCAGGCTCCTCGGTCGCGGCGAGGGCCAGCAGGGCGGTGCCGAAGGGGACCACGCCCAGGCGCATGAGTTGCAGCATCTCCTGTCCCCGGATCCCGCTGCGGTCGAAGGCGGCGATCTCGGCGATCACGCGGCCACCGGTCGCCGCGGGAATGCGTTCCCGCCAGAAGGGTTCTTCGAAGGTCGTGAACTGGCGCACATCGGCCAAACCGCCCACGATCTTGATGCGGATGGGGTCTTCCTGGGCGAGCGCAGGCGATGCAAGGAGAGCGAGCAGCGCGAACATCGACAGCCAGCGTGATCTGGAATCGGCCAACGTTTTCTCCTTCCGCTGAGGCATTAATTCACCCGGGGCCGGGGGACAATGCAACTATTACGCGATTACGTTAAGTGCGGTACAACGCAACGAGAGGAATTGGATCGAGAATGAGCCAGCGGCCCGCCATTATCAGCCATCGCGGCGGCGCACTTCTGTGGTGCGAGAACAGCATACCGGCATTCCTGGGCACGCGGTCGCTGGGCGTAGATGAGGCGGAGTGCGACGTCCACCTCTCCGCTGATGGCGAAGTTGTGATCATGCACGATGCGACGCTGGACCGGACCAGCCTCGGACACGGGCCGGTTGCGTCCCAGAACCTGTCCGATCTGCGTCGAATCGCCCTGAGAGGAGATGGCGCGGGCTGCATCCCGGCGCTCGCGGACCTCGTCGCGCTTTACCAAAGCGGTGGCCCGCGCCTGCGCATCGAGATCAAGACCGATGCCGCCGGGCAAGCCCAGCCGGGGCTCGTGGCCAAGACCCTGGCGGTGCTCGACGCGGCGGGGCTGCGGGGACGCGCGGTGCTGATCGGGTTCCAGGCCCCTGCCATGGCCGAGGCCCTGGCTGCCGGCGGGCTGCATGGTGTGTCCTGGCTGGTCGACAGCCGCGTCCTGCGCGACATCGGGGCGGAGGGCGTGGTGGCGGTTGCCGCGGCGCATGGCTTCCGCGACATCGGCTTCAGCGCGACAACCATCGACGAACAGCTTCTGGCGCGCATGACGGGAGCGGGCCTGGCCGTGAACGTCTGGGGCGCGAATGATACCGCAAGCATCGCGCGCATGCTGGAGCTCGGCGTCGCAGCCTTCGCGACCGACGATCCCCGCCTTGCCCTTGCCATGCGCGACGGGGCGTAACCCCCGCGCCTATTCCGCGGCGGCGCGCGTCTCCGAGCCCAGCAGAGGCACCGCGCCAGGCAGCGCGCTCCCGGTCCAGAGGTGTTCGAGCAGCGCGCGCGCGGCGATCTCGCCAACCGCCGGCACCGTGAGTTCCAGGAACTTCTCCGACAGGTCGTCATCGGACAATGGCGCGTCGGGGTCGCCCTTCCGCGTCGGCTGATGCCGCTCGAGCACGCGCCCATCAGCGAGGGTGATGGTGACCTTCGCACTGCGGGCATTCGGGAAAGCCGCGTCGCATTCGGGGTCGATCGCGACCGTGATGCGCGGCATCAGGGTGCGGATCGCGGGGTCGGCCAGGCGCTCGGGGGCGAAGGCGGACAGGCGCACGCCGCCGTGCAGCAGCATGGTCGCCACCGTGAACTGGGTGGAGAAGCGGCAATCCTGCTCGGTCCGCGCGTTCGGCCGGTCGCAGACATCCTTGGTCGCGCGGTAGCCGGCGACGGCGATGCTGCGCACGTCATCGGCGGCAAAACCGTGCTCGCGCTGCAGGTCGCGGACGGCGTCGAGGGCCGCGAAGATATGCCCGCAGCAGCCATGATTCTTGAAGGTCATGTCGGTGATGGCGAAGGGCTTGCCGATACCTGCCAGCGCCTTATCCCACTTGCCCGTGTCTTCGCTGGTCGCCGCCGCGAAGCCGGCCGGGCCGTGCAGCACGTCGAGCGCGCCGGTCACGCCGCGCGCCGCGATCATGGCCGCCATGGCGCCCGCCTCCGCCGCATGGCCCGGATGCAGGGGCTTGCTCATGCCCTCCCCGCGGAAGGCCTGCTGCAACCCGCTCGCCAGGGTCGCTGCGGTGGCGATGGCGTGCGCTGTGTGCTCCGCATCCGAGCCGAGCAGGATGGAGACCGCCGCGGCGGCGCCGAAATTCCCGATCGTGCCGGTGGTGTGCCAGAAGCGGTAATGGCTGGGCTGCACCGCCACGCCGATGCGGCAGCCGACCTCATACCCGCCCGCCATCGCGCGCAGCAGCGCCGGCATTTCGGCACCGCGCGACTGCGCCATGGCGAGGGCCGCCGCGATGGTCGGGCAGCCCGGGTGGTAGACGGCGTAGCGGTAGATGTCGTCGAATTCGACCGTGTGGCTGGCGGTGCCGTTGATCAGTGCCGCATGACGCACCGGCACGCGCTTGCCGCTGACGTAGCAGAAGGCGCCGCCGCCGCCGCGCGTCTCATCCGCGAGCGCTTCGGACATCAGCGTCGCCGGTGCGCGCGAGGCGCCCGAGAGCGTGTTGGCAAACCAGTCCACCAGCGCGCGGCGCGCGTGATGCTCGATTTCCGGCGAGAGCGGGCGCTCGCGCCAGGTGGCGGCGTGTTCGGCCAGCGTCAGAAGCGGGTTCATGCGTTGCTCCTCGGCAGGGTCTCCGGATTGACCACGCTGTCGGCGTCGAGCGTGCCCGCGAACCTGGCCATGATGCTCTCCGCACAGCTCAGCGCCATGCGCCGCATGGATTCCGCGGTGCCCGCGGCCGAATGCGGCGTGAGAATCACGTTGGGCAGCCCCATCAGCGCAAGCTGCGTGGTCACCGGCTCCTCATAGAACACGTCGAGCCCGGCCGCCGCGAGATGGCCGGACTTGAGGGCCGCGACCAGCGCATCCTCCACCACCAGCGTCCCGCGCGCGGTGTTCACCAGCGACGCGCCGGGCTTCATCTTCGCGAGGAACTCCACATTCACCATGTCGCGCGTCTGCGCGTTGGACGGGCAGTGCAGCGTCACGATATCGGCGCGCGCCAGCGCCTCGGCCATGTCCTTCACGGGCTCATATCCAAGCCCGCGGATGGTGTTGCGCGGCACGCTGGGATCGCTGACCAGCACCTTCATCTCGAAAGCCGCCGCGCGCTTGGCGACGCGCGTGCCGATGCGCCCGAAGCCCACGATCAGCAGCGTGCGCCCGGCAAGGTCGATGGTCGGCAGCGCCGGCACCGTGCCCCAGATGGGCTTGCGCATGTTCGCGTCATACCCCGTCACTCGCCGGGCGACGGAGAGCATCAGCATCATCGCGTGCTCGGCGACGCTGACCGCATTCGCCTCGGGCGTGATCGTGAGCGGGATGCCGCGCTCGGTCAGCGCCGGCACATCGACCGCGTCATACCCCACACCGTGGCGCGCCACGATCTGCAGCTTCGGCGCCTGGCCGATCAACGCGCGGGTGATGGGCGTGAGGCGCACCGTGATGGCCTCCGCCCGCGGCAGCGCCTCGGCGATCGAGGCGGGCGTGGGATCTTCCAAAATCTCCACCGTGCAGCCGCCGTCGCGCATCGCCTGGATGGCTTCGGGATGGATGGCGCGGAGGCACAGGACATGCGGCATGGTCAAAACCCCTAATCGGCGCTGGCGCCGGAAATGCGCACGAGCTCGGCCCATTTGGGCAGCTCGGCGGCGATGAAGGTGGCGAATTCCTCAGGGCCACTGCCCACGGCCTCGCTGCCCTGCTGGGCCAGGCGCTCGCGCAACTCCGGCGTGCGCAAGGCGGCCTGGATCTCCTGCGCGAGGCGGCGCACGGCGTCTGTCGGCGTCCCCGCCGGGGCCAGCACGCCATTCCACAGCGCGACCTCATAGCCCGGCAGCGTCTCCGCCACCGTCTGCACGTCGGGGACCAGCGCCGCGCGCCTGGCCGTCGTGACCGCGAGCGCGCGCAACCGGCCCGCGCGGATATGCTCGATCACCTCGACCAGCGGAGAGGCTATGATCTCGAACTTGCCGCCCAGCAGATCCGTCACCGCCGGCGCACCGCCGCGATACGGCACGTGCTGCATAGCAATTCCCGCGCGCGCCGCGAACAACGCGGCCGCCAAATGCTGCGACGTGCCCGGTCCCGAAGTGCCATAGTTCAGCTCGCCCGGCCGCGACCGCGCCAGGGCGATGAACTCCGCCAGCGTGTTCGCCGGCACCCCCGGATGCACCACGAAAATATTCGGCACAAACGCCACCTGCGACACCGGGGCGAAATCCCTCACCGCATCGAATGGCAACCGCCGATACAGCGCCGGGTTCGCGCCATGCGTCGAACTCGTCGTGAACACGAGCGTGTGGCCGTCCGGCGCCGACCGCGCCACCGCCTCCGCCCCGATATTCCCACCTGCACCCGCGCGGTTCTCAATGACGATCGGCTGCCCCAGCCGCAACCCGATCCCCTCCGCCAGCAACCGCGCCGTCACATCCGTGCTGCCCCCCGGCGGATACGGCACCACCAAACGGATCGGCCGCGTCGGCGTCCAATCCCCCTCCCGACACGTCCGGCAGGAGGGCTGCGCGAGGGCGGTGGCCGGCGAGGCGGCGAACATGGCGAGAAGGGCGCGGCGAGAAAGAGCGGGGGCGCTGCCCCCGGCCCCCCGCCGGGGATCGGGCCGATCCCCGGACCCCGGCATGCGTTGGTTTTGATCCGGGCAGGGCGGTGTTTCAGCGCTGGGCGCCGGGTTGGGGAGGGGGGCGCCTGGCGCTCCCTGCATCAAGGTTGCTCGCACGACGCGCCCCCCTCCTCAACCCGGCATTCCTTCGACGAGGGACCATCCCTCCCCGATCCAAGAACCAACGCATGGAGGTCGAGGATCGACACGATCCTCGCGGGGTCCAGGGGCAGAGCCCCTGGCCTTCCTCCCCACATCCTCACGCCGTGTGGGCCGCCTTGCCTAGCACCGCCTCGCGCATGCGCGCCTGCAGGTAGGCGCCTTCGCGGGGCGGCAGGACGAGCGGCAGGTTGCCGGCGTCGATCTTGGCGAGTGCGAACAGCGGCCCGGTGCAGGCGTGGATAGCGGCGCGCAGGGCCGGCACTTCGTCGGGCGTGGTGACGAGCATGGTGCGCGGGAAGCCGGCGGCGCGTGCCATGCCGACCAGGTCGACGCCGTGCTTGGTTGCCGTCTCCTGCATGCCGGTCTCGCCGTAGTGTTCGTTGTCCTGCACGAGGATGGAGAGGTTAGCGGGGCGGGAGACGGCGATGGTGGCGAGCGCGCCGAGGCCCATCAGCATCTCGCCGTCGCCGGTGATGACGAGGACCTTGCGGCTGGGCTGCGCGAGCGCGAGCCCGAGCCCCATCATGGCCGCGCCCCCCATGCCGCCCCAGAGGGGCAGGTTCTCGGCGCAGTCACCGACCGCGGTGATGTCCCAGGCGGGGGCGCCGAGGCCGGCGATGACGAGCATGTCGCCGCGGTCGGTGAGGACGGCGCGGCAGAGGTCGCGGCGGTCGAGTTTTCCGGATGCCGTGAGCATGGCGGTCAGTCCTTCCCGAAGGTCTTGGCGCCGAGCAGGCGCTGGCCGAGCAGGGTGGCGGTCGGGCGGAACGTGTTGAAGG
>JAZKFA010000271.1:0-3844 GCA_040386655.1 Pseudomonadota bacterium
GCGGGCGTGGTGGAATTGGCAGACACGCTGGATTTAGGTTCCAGTGGCGCAAGCCGTGGGGGTTCAAATCCCTCCGCCCGCACCAACGCGCCCCTGTGGCCCTCCGATGGTTTTCAGCGAACAGGTGTGACGTCCGATGCAGGTGACCGAAGTTGCGAATGAGGGCCTCAAGCGGGCTTTCTCCATCACCGTGCCGGCGACCTCCATCGCCGCGGATCGCGACAAGCGGCTCTCCGCGCTCGCTAAGGACATGAAGATCCCGGGCTTCCGCCCCGGCAAGGTGCCCGCGCACATCGTGAAGCAGCGCTACGGCCAGGCCGTGATGGGCGAGGTGCTGGAGCAGTCGGTCGAGGAAGCCTCCCGCCAGGTCGTCACCGACCGCGGCCTGCGCCCGGCGCAGCAGCCCAAGATCGAGGTGGTGAACTTCGCCGATGGCGGCGACCTTGAATTCCGCATGGATTTCGAGATCCTGCCGGAGATCCCGATGCCCGATTTCGCGTCCATCGCGATCGAGCGGCTGAAGGCCGAGCCGTCCGAGGAGGCGATCCACAAGGCGCTTGAGAACATCGCGTCGCGCAACAAGTCCTTCGAGGATATCGAGGAAGTCCGCCCCGCCGCGGTGGGTGACGTCGTCTCCGCCGATTTCGTCGGCCGCGTTGTGCCGAACCTCATCGCCAACCCCGGCGTCGAGGGTGCCGCCGCACCGGCCGCCCTGCCGACCGGGTTCGAGGCCGTCGATGGTGCGACCGTCACGGTGGTGGGCACCGGCCGCGATGCCGGCTTCGCTTACGTCGATATCACCCTGGCCAATGGCGCCGTGGCGCTCGGCGGCGCCGTACCGCTGACCGCAGGTGAGGCGGTGCTCTCCGCGCGCCTGTCGGTGGTGGATGGCGGCGCGGCTGTGTCCTTCGGCGTGCAGGAGATCGGTGCCGAGGGCGTGCTGCGCACCCTGACCATCGCGCTCGCGCCCTTCGGCGCGGACCGTGCGGAGGCGCGCTTCACGCTGACCGGCGATGCGCAGGCGACCCGCCCGCTGCTGATCGCGACGGGTGGACCGGTCACGCTGCGCCTCGCGCTGCCGCGCTACATGGACGCCGCCGCGACGCCCGCCGAGCCCTTCCCCGGCGGCACGGCGGAAGATGCGCCGATCGAGATCGGCGGCGGCAACTTCATCCCCGGCTTCGCCGAGCAGCTGGAGGGCATCGTCCGCGGCGAGAAGCGCGATATCCAGGTGGCCTTCCCGATGGCCTATGGTTCGAAGGACCTGGCCGGCAAGGAAGCGGTCTTCGCGATCACTGCGAAGGGCCTCAAGCGCGCGGTGGCCAAGCCCATCGATGATGAGCTGGCCAAGGGCATCGGGTTCGAAGGACTGGAGCCGCTCAAGGCCGTCATCCGCGAGCAGCTACAGCGCGAATACGACCAGATGAGCCGCATGCGCATCAAGCGTCTGCTGCTCGACAAGCTCGCGGAACAGGCGAGTTTCGCGGTGCCCGAGGGCATGGTCGAAGCTGAGTTCAAAGCGATCTGGGATCGCATCGAGGAAGACCGCAAGGCCGGCCGCACGGATAGCGACGATGCCGGCAAGGATGACGACACGCTGAAGGCCGAGTACCGCACCATCGCGGAACGCCGCATCCGCCTGGGCCTGATGCTGTCCGAGATCGGGCGCACCAACAACGTGCAGGTCTCGGCCGACGAGCTGCAGCGCGCGATGCGCCAGGAGGCCGGCAAGTACCCCGGCCAGGAGCAGATGGTCATCGACTTTTTCCGCAAGAACCCGCAGGCCGCTGAAGGTCTGCGCGCGCCGATCTTCGAGGAGAAGGTCATCGACTTCATGCTGGAACTCGCGCAGGTGACCGATCGCGTCGTCCCGCCCGAGGAAATCGCGGCCGAGTAGGGCCGCGCTGCCCGGCCATCGCCGGGGTCTCCGTCCCGGCCGCGCCGCGGCGTAATTTAATGTCGTCGCGGACGCATAGCCGCCTTGCGTCCCGCGCGCGGCACCGCCATAGAACACGATAGTGCATGATGAAACGGCGCGCTGACGCCGTACGCAAGGGAGAGGAGGACGCGTGTCGGATATCATTCTCGAGACCGTGGGCCTGACGAAGGAATTCCGGGGTTTCGTTGCGGTCAGCGATGTGAGCTTGCGCGTCAAGCGCGGCACCATCCATGGGCTGATCGGACCCAATGGCGCCGGCAAGACGACCTGCTTCAACCTGCTCACCAAGTTCCTGCCGCCCACGCGCGGGAGCATCAGCTATGACGGGCGCGACATCACCTCGATGAAGTCGGCCGATGTGGCGCGGCTTGGCCTGGTGCGCAGCTTTCAGATTTCGGCGGTGTTCCCGCACTTGACGGTGCTGGAGAATGTCCGCGTGGCGCTGCAGCGGCAGCGCGGCGGCAGCTTCGATTTCTGGCGCGCGGACGGGCTGCTGCGGCGCTACGACGACCGCGCCCGCGAGCTGCTCGAGGATGTGGGACTGACGCCCTGGGCGGCGATCACCGCCGGCGAGCTGCCCTATGGCCGCAAGCGGGCGCTGGAGATCGCGACCACCCTCGCGCTGGACCCCGTTATGATGCTGCTCGATGAGCCGACGGCGGGGATGACGCATGAGGATGTGGACCGCATCGTGGCGCTGGTGAAGCGCGTTGCCACCGGTCGCACCGTTCTGCTGGTCGAGCACAACCTCAAGGTCGTGGCCGGGCTGTGCGACCAGATCACCGTGCTCACGCGCGGCCGCGTCCTGGCGGAGGGCGACTACGCCTCCGTCTCGCGCAACCCCGAGGTGATCGCGGCCTACCTCGGCACCGAGGCGGACAGCGTGGGAGTACCAGCGCATGGCTGACGGCATGGCGCGCGCGGACACCGATGCGCTGCTCGCGGTGAGGGGGCTAGAGGCTTGGTATGGCGAGAGTCATGTGCTGCATGGCGTCGATATCGACATCAAGCCCGGCGAGGTCGTCACGCTGTTGGGCCGCAACGGGGCGGGCAAGACCTCAACCCTGCGCGCGATTATGGGCTTGGTGGGCAAGCGCACCGGGTCCATCCGTTACAACGGGGCGGAGCTGATCTCCGCGCGCTCCGACATCATCGCGCGCAAGGGCATCGGCTATTGCCCGGAGGAGCGCGGCATCTTCGCATCGCTCGATGTCACCGAGAACTTGATGCTTCCGCCCGTGGTGATGCCGGGCGGGCTCAGCCTCGATGAGATCTACACGCTGTTCCCGAATTTGAAGGAGCGCGCGCGCAGCCAGGGCACGAAGCTGTCGGGTGGTGAGCAGCAGATGCTCGCCATCGCGCGCATCCTGCGCACGGGGGCGAAGCTGCTGCTGCTCGATGAGCCCTCCGAGGGCCTCGCGCCCGTGATCGTGCAGCAGATCGGCCGCATGATCCGCGAGATCAAGTCGCGCGGCTTCACCGTGCTGCTGGTCGAGCAGAATTTCCGCTTCGCGCAGACCGTCGCCGACCGCCACTACGTGATGGAGCATGGCCGCGTGGTCGACATGGTGAAGAACGAGGAGCTGCTGACCTCGCTCGATCGCCTGCACGAATACCTCGGCGTCTGAGAAGGAACGAAACGATGGACCGCAGGAGCCTGATCGCCGGTGCCGCACTTCTCGGCACCGCGCCACTCGCGCGTGCCCGTGCGCAGGCGGCCAACACCATCAAGATCGGCGTGCTGAACGACCAGTCCGGCATGTACCGCGATATCTCCGGGCAGAGCGCGGTCGCCTGCGCCCGCCAGGCGGTGGCTGATTTCGGGCCACGCGGCTTCAACGTGGAGATCCTCGCGGCTGATCACCAGAACCGGCCCGATGTCGGATCGAACATCGCGCGGCAATG
>JAZKFA010000272.1:0-4332 GCA_040386655.1 Pseudomonadota bacterium
GTCGAAGTCGCGCAGCTTCACCTGGAACAGCTCGCGGACAGGGAAAGCGATCAGGGCCAGCTCGTTCAGGGGCGTGAGGTCGTCCTTCTCCGGTGGACGCAGGATGGTAAAATGCACCAGGTCCACGTTCGGGTCGGCCTTGAGCAGCCGCCGCCAGGTGCGCTCCCCGGCATGGGGTTCGCCGCTGACCAGCAGGACGCGCAGCCGATCGCGCACGCCGGTGATGGTGACGACCTGGCGGTTGTTCAGCGTGCTCACCTCGCCGTCGCGCGTGGCGGCCGCGATCTCCACCACCGTCGGGCCGCCGCGCTCGATGGGGATGGTGATGCGGTGCTCGCGCCCGACCGGCACGCTCTCCTGCCGCGGCGGCTGCCCGTCGCGGCGGATGGTGAGCATCGCGGCGCCGGTCGCATCGCGCACGCCGAGATCCTCAACCATCACGCGCAAATCCACGTTGCGCCCAACGATGCCGAAGCCCGGCGCCTCGATGACGCGTAGCCTTCGGTCCACCTCGCCCGGGCGTCCCGCGAGCAGCGCGTGGAAGGGGGCCTCGATGGGTGCCGCCGCGGGGACGTCATGCGCCTGCCCGTCGGTGAGCGCGATCACGCCGGCCAGGCGCGCGCGGGGAATATCTGCCAGCGCGCGTTCCATGGCCGTGAACAGGCGGGTGCCCTGGTTGCCGCCCTCCTCGGCGACCACGCTGCGCAGCTCCAGTTCCGGCAGGCGGCCTATGCGTTGTTCCAGCACCTCTCGCGCGGCGTCGATCCGCTGGTCGCGGCCATTGATGCGCGCACTGTCGGAGCGGTCGACCACAAGGAGCGCGATGTCAGGTCGCGTCTCCCGCGTCTCCTCGACCAGGCGGGGATTGGCGAGCGCCAGCAGCAGCAGGGCAAAGGCCGCGCCGCGCCACACCAGCCCACGCGCGCGACGGATCGCACCCGGGATGAGCACCAGCAGCGCGAGCAGGCCCAGCGCGACGAGCATCCACAGCGGCAAGATCGGCGCGAAATCCACGCCCGAGAAAGCCTGCCTCATGCGCGCACCTTTTCCAGCGACAGGTATTCCCAGGCCGCCACCAGGATCAGCGGCGCTGTCGCCGCCATTCCCAGCACCAAGGGCGAGACGAAGAAGGCGAGCGGGGAGGCGGATTCGATGACCATCGCCACGCTCCAGAGGCCGAAGACGAAGACCAGGTCGAAGAACATCCCCGGATAGCCGACCTTCGCGTGGGTATCGTCGCCACGCTGCCGCAGCAGGCCGACGCTGCGCTGGCTTCCGTTCATCAATTGCCGAGCCGTTCGAGAATGGCGGGCACGTGCACCTGGTCGCCCTTGTAGTTGCCGGTCAGCGCGTAGATGACGAGGTTCATGCCGAAGCGATAGGCGAGGATGCGCTGCCGTGCGCCGCCAGGGATCACCGCATGCGGGTTGGTGCCGCGCGCATCCACCGCCCAGGCCGCGGCCCAGTCATGCCCGCCCACGATCACCGGCGAGACGCTGTCATTGGCGCGGTCGCCATCGCGCGCGACCCAGACCTGCCCACCGGAGAACCGCCCGGGCAGATCCTGCAGCAGGTAGAAGGCGCGGCGCAGGACGTGGTCATCGGCCACGATCGCGAGGGGCGGGACCGACAATTCCCGCGTCACCCGGCGCAGCGCAGCGCGCGCGCCCGGCGAAAAGCCTTCGCCCGAGCCTTCATCGCGCGTGTCGAACATGATGATGCCGCCATTGCGCATGAAGCCGTTCAACGCGGCGACTGCGGCCGCGCTCGGCGCCGGGGCGTCGGGCAGGATGGTCCAGTACAGAAGGGGGAAAAAGGCCAGCTCGTCCTGGCCGGGCACCACGGCCAGGGGCTCGGCCAGGGCCGCCGCGCTACGGCGGTTCACGAAGTCCGAAAGGCCCGTGAGACCCTGGCGCACCGTCTCATCCACCGTTGCGTCGCCGGTGACCACATAGGCGAGCCGCGTCGCGAGCGAGGGGCTTCCATCCCCCTGGGCCAGTGCGGGCGAGGCGAACAGCATCCCCAGCAGCGCCGCCCGCAGCGCAGGCCGTAGCAGCAGCCCGCGAAGGCCGAGCGATACCAGCATGTCAATGGCCAGCAGCAACAGCGCCGCCGCCAGTAGCCACGGCCCAAGGTCGCGTTCTGCCGCGACGCCGCCGATCGTGGCGACCGCAGCGCCTGGCGGTGCCGCGCCGGCCGGAACAGGGGGCGCGACATTGGCCGAGAGGTTCAGCGCCCGGCGGTAGGCGGCGCCGTCATCGGCTTGGCCCGGCGCACCGTACCAGCCAGGCGGCTGGCGCGGCGACGGGACTGCGGTCTCGATCAGGTTCGCCGCGATGGCGGTCGCCGCCGGCGGCGCCGGGCCGAGCCGGCCGAATCCATCAAGGGCTTCGAGCGGCGCCAGCATCGCTGCACCCTCATTGCCGGCGACGCCGGCGGAGAGCGCCACCAGCCGGCGCAGCATGTCCACGAACAGACCCGACAGCGGCAGGTTCGACCATTCCGCCTGAGCCGTGACGTGGAACAGCACCACCCGGCCCGCGCCCCGCGTCTCGAAAGTCACCAGCGGCGTACCATCGGCCAGCCGCGCCCAGCTGCGCGCGGAGAGCTGCGCGGAGGGCTCGGCCAGCACCTGCCGCTCGACCAGGATCTCGCCCGGCACCGGTAGCCCCGCGAAAGGCGAGCCATCGGGGAAGGGCGCGAGAGGCTGCGCCCGCTCCCATGTCATCGCACCACCCAGCTGGCGCTCGCCGGCGCGGAGGGGCACCGGCAGCAGCGGGTCCGGGTTTTCCGCCATGCGCGGCCCGGCGAAGCGGATCAGCGTGCCGCCCTCGCGAACCCAGCGGGAGACCGCCTCCCGCTCCCGCGCGTCGGACAGGTCGCGATCGGCGAGGACCAGCACCGCGAGCTGCCGCGCAAGCAGGCCGTCGAGCGTCCCGCGTCGGATCTCGGCATAGGGTGCGAGCGCGCGGTCGAGATAGTAGAGGTCGCCGATCAGCGGCACATCGGCCTGTGTTTCCGTGCTCGCGAGCAGGCCCACCGGGCGGCGGCGGAACCGCTCATCCAGCAGCATAACGCCGGCCGCACCCGCGTTGGGCTCCAGGTCCAGGCGGACCACCTGGTTGCGGATCTCGACCGGCAATTCCAGCACCGCCTCGCCCTCCCGCGCGCCGGCGGGGATCGTGATCTCGGCGCGTGCGAGGGTTCGGCCATCGCCGGTGCGCGCAAGGATGGCAGCGGTCGCGGCGCCCGGGAGCGGAAGCTGGGTGACGCGCAGGTTCAGGCGGTCCGCCTCGGCCCGCGGTGTCATCAGCATGCGGGCGGCCTGCGTGTCGGCGCGCGCGAGCGTCAGCGCGCCACCCTCGGCCAGCGCCTGCGCAAGCGCCGCGAACGCGGCAGGCACATGCTCGACACCATCGGTGACGTAGTGGGCAGAGAAGGGGCCAGGGGACTGCGCGCGAAAGGCCGCGAGGGCGTCAAGCGCCGCCGCACGATCCGGAGCCCAGGATTTCGGGCGCAGCGCAGCCAGGCGCGCCCGGGCCTCCGTGGCAGGCATCAACCCGCTCGCGCGCGGCCCCTCGCCCGTCTCGGAGGCGGCCGTCGCGAGCAGCGCCACCCGGCGCCCATCCCGCCCCGCCGCATCCACTGCCGCATTCGCCGAAGCCGCACGCGCCGTCCAATCCGCCGCCGCGGCCCAGCCATCATCGATCACCACCAGCAGTGGGCCATTCCCGCTTACCGCCGCCCCAGGCCCCCAGATCGGCCGCGACAAGCCCAGGATGATCAACGCCGCCGCGACCATGCGCAGCAACAACAGCCACCACGGCGTGCGCGATGGCGTCTGCTCCACCGGGGGAAAATCCCGCAACAGCCGAATAGCCGGAAAACTCTGCCGCCGCGCCGCCGGCGGCGTCACCCGCAACAGCCACACCAGCACCGGCAACGCCGCCAATGCGACCAACAACCACGGCGCCGCGAAGGCGAGAGGCCCGAGGGTCAGCATGGGGAGGAAGGCCAGCGGCTCTGCCCCTGGACCCCGCGAGGATCGTGTCGATCCTCGACCTCCGTCTGTTGGTTCTTGGATTGGATGAGGGTGTTGAGCCTCGCCGGAGGCGAGGCGGGTTGGGGAGGGGGCGCGTGGCGCACCATCGCCGCGAGAGCTCCCTCGATGCGCCCCCTCCCCAACCCGCCCCGTTCAGCAAGCACACCCTTGCCAAACCCCGGACCAACGCATGCCGGGGTCCGGGGATCGGCGCGATCCCCTGCGGGGGTCCAGGGGGCAGCGCCCCTTGGCCTAACGTCCCACGCCGCCCTCATGCCGGCGCCAGTGCC
>JAZKFA010000273.1:0-483 GCA_040386655.1 Pseudomonadota bacterium
GTTCACCGACAGGGAGGTGTTCTGCAGCACCGCGCCGGTCTGCTCGGCGATGTTCATGAAGAGGTTGTTGAACAGCTCCAGCACGACAGGGTCGGGCCGGTTGGCATCGGCGATGCGTGCGGCCGCGCGCTGCTCGACGCGGCGCAGGATCAGGTGGTTCAGCGCGGTCACCTCGGCGGCCCAGCCGGGCTCGATGACGGTGGTCGCCGTCGCCTCGCGGATCAGCGCGGGGCCGGCGATGCGGTCCGCTGCGCGCAGGGCTTCCCGGTCGAAGACCGGCACGCGGTGCGCGGCGCCGTCGGAGTAGAGGTCCACCTCGTCGATGGCTTCCGGCGCGCTGCCGGCCTGGCGCGGCGCGAGGGCCGCTTCCTCGACGCGCTCGCCCGCCGCGGTCACTTCCGCGACGCAGGCCTCGACGACCACGGCGCGGCCGGGTGTCGCAAAGCCGAAGCGGCGGCGATGCGCCTCGGTGAAGGCCGCGAG
>JAZKFA010000273.1:493-3169 GCA_040386655.1 Pseudomonadota bacterium
GCACATCGTCATGTGTACCGAAGGCGACGGGGAGGAAGCTGTCGGTGCCGGCGTAGCGCAGGTGCAGGCGCAGCGCCGCGGAGAAGCGCGCGGGATCCGCACCTTGCGCGATCAGCGCGTCGCGCCCTTCCTTTTCCAGCACGGCCAGCCTGGCCGCCAGCGCGTCCATCGTGCCCGCATCCAGTGGCGCTTCGACCGCACCCTCGCGGATCACGCTCTGGTCGGCGAGGCCCATGCCGTAGGCGGAGAGCACGCCGGCGAAGGGGTGCAGGAACACCGTCTCCATGCCCAGCGCATCGGCCACCAGGCAGGCATGCTGGCCGCCGGCGCCGCCGAAGCACTGCAAGGCGAAGCGCGTCGCGTCGTGCCCCTTCTGGATCGAGACCTGCTTGATCGCATTGGCCATGTTCGCGACGGCCACGCGCAGAAAACCCTCGGCCACGGCGCGGGGATGCTGCGGCGTGCCCGTGGCCGTCGCGATCTCCTCCCCGAGCACCGCGAATTTCTCGCGCACGACAGCGGCGTCCAGCGGCGCGTCGCCATTGGGCCCGAAGATCGACGGAAAATGCGCGGGCTGGATCTTGCCCACCATGACGTTCGCATCCGTCACCGTCAGCGGGCCGCCGCGCCGGTAGCAGGCCGGCCCCGGCACCGCGCCGGCACTCTCCGGCCCCACCCGGAACCGCGCACCGTCGAAGGCCAGGATCGACCCGCCGCCGGCCGCGACCGTGTTGATTGCCATCATCGGCGCGCGCATGCGCACGCCCGCCACCATCGTCTCGAAGGCGCGCTCGAACTCGCCGGCGTAGAGTGCGACATCGGTGCTGGTGCCGCCCATGTCGAAGCCGATGATACGCTCGATACCCGCCATGGCAGCCGTGCGCGCGGCACCCACGATACCGCCCGCGGGGCCCGACAAAATCGCGTCCTTGCCCTGGAAGCTGCCGGCTTCCGCCAGGCCGCCATTGGACTGCATGAAGTACAGCCGCGTGCCGCTGCCCAGCTCCTCGGACACCTGCCCGACATAGCGGCGCAGGATCGGCGAGAGATAGGCATCCACGACAGCGGTATCCCCGCGCGGGACGATGCGCGGCAGAGGGGAAGCGGCATGGCTGAGCGACACCTGCGTGAAGCCAACTTCGCGGGCCATCGCACCCAGCCGGCGTTCATGCTCGGGGTGCGCCCAGGCATGCATCAGAACGATTGCCACCGCGCGGATGCCGGCCGCGAATGCCTCCTCCAGCGCCTGACGCGCGCCGGCCTCGTCCAGCGGCTCCAGCTCCTCGCCATCCACCGCGACGCGGCCGCCGATCTCGGCCACACGCTCATGCAGCAGCTCTGGCAGCTTCACATCGAGGTCGAACAGCCGCGGGCGCGCCTGGTTGCCAATGCGCAGCATGTCCGCGAAGCCGCGGTTGACCAGCAGCAGCACCCGCTCGCCCTTGCGCTCCAGCAGCGCGTTGGTCGCGACAGTGGTGCCCATCTTCACCGCATCGACCAGCCCGCCAGGAATGGCAGCACCATCGGCCAGGCCCAGCTCGGCGCGGATGCCGGCCACCGCGGCGTCGCGATAGCGGCCAGGATTTTCCGAAAGCAACTTCCGCGTGGTCCGGCTTCCATCCGGGGCGCGAGCGACAATATCGGTGAAGGTGCCGCCGCGATCGACCCAGAACTGCCAGCCCGCCATCCACCCACTCCCACGCAACCGCTCATAACGCCTTACGACAAACGTCAGACGCGCGCCATCGGGCGGTTGTCCGCAATTCCACGCCCCGTGCTAGACAAAGGCGGGGCTAGACACGCCATATCGACGGAGCATGCAGCAACCTTGAGCTTCTGGGGCAAGATACTGGGCAGCGCGGCCGGCTTCGCGATGGGCGGGCCGCTCGGCGCACTCGTCGGCGCCGCCATGGGGCACGCCGCCGATGGCGGCCTCAAGCAGGGCCGCGTCACCGCCTCCGCGGCCGACATCGCCGGCCTGATCGGCGGGCGCGAGAGCCTGTTCGCCGTCTCCGTCGTGGTGCTGTCCGCCAAGCTCGCGAAGGTCGACGGCACCGTGAAGCGCGAGGAAATCGACGCCTTCAAGCGCAGCTTCCACGTGCCCCCCGAAAACCTCGCCGAAGTCGGCCGCCTGTTCGACCGTGCCCGCGACAGCGCCGATGATTTCGAACCCTTCGCCGAAAAGCTTGGCGAGGCCTTCGCCGACAACCGCGCCATGCTCGAGGACGTGCTCGCCGCCCTGGTGCAGATCGCCCGCGCCGACGGACCCGTGAACACCTCCGAAGGCGCCTTCCTGCGCAGGGTCCACCATCATTTCGGCCTCGACAACGCCGCCTGGGAACGCGCCAAAGGTGCCGCGCCCCGCGGCATGGACCACGGCCCCGACCCCTACGCCGTCCTCGGCATCCACGCCGGTGCCCAGGACGACGAAGTCCGCGCCGCATGGAAGAAACTCATGCGCGAAAACCACCCCGATGGCCTCGCCGCCCGCGGCGTGCCCGCCGAATTCATCAAGCGCGCCACCGACAAGGTGGCCGACATCAACGCCGCCTGGGACAAGATCAAACGCGAACGGAACCTGTGAGGGAGGAAGGGAGCGAGGCGGGGGGCTCCGCCCCCTCGACCCCCGCCGGGAATCGGGCCGATCCCCGGGCCCCTGCGTATGTTGGTGCTGAT
>JAZKFA010000274.1:0-7355 GCA_040386655.1 Pseudomonadota bacterium
CGCGACCCAGACGCTGCTGCAGAAGCCCGCGAAGAACATGCGCGTGCAGGTCGATGGCAACCTGGCCTTCGGATGCTCGGGCAAGGACATCGTGCTGGCCGTGATCGGCAAGATCGGAACCGCCGGTGGCACCGGCCACGTGATCGAATACGCCGGCGACGCCATCCGCGCGCTCGACATGGCCGGCCGCATGACCGTGTGCAATATGACCATCGAGGGCGGTGCGCGCGCCGGCATGGTCGCCCCCGACCAGACCACTTTCGACTACATTGCCCGCACCCCCGGTGCCCCGAAGGGCGACGCCTGGAACCAGGCCCTCGCCTGGTGGCGGACCTTGCCTTCCGAGGAGGGCGCGGTGTTCGACAAGGTGGTCTCCCTGGCCGCGAACGAGATCGCGCCGCAGGTCACCTGGGGCACCAGCCCCGAGGACGTGCTGCCGATCACCGGCATCGTGCCCAACCCGGCGGATACCGCCGATGAGGCGCGCCGCGCACAGCTTCAGCGCATGGTCGAATACATGGGCCTGACGCCGGGCCAGCGCCTTCAGGACCTGCCGGTTGATGTCGTGTTCATCGGCAGCTGCACGAACAGCCGCATTGAGGATATCCGCGCCGCCGCAGCCATAGCGAAGGGCCGTCGTGTCGCCGATGGCGTTCGCGCCATGGTGGTGCCGGGCTCCGGCCTGGTGAAGCTGCAGGCGGAGAAGGAAGGCCTTGACCGCATCCTGCTGGAGGCCGGCTTCGAATGGCGGGAGCCGGGCTGCTCCATGTGCCTGGGCATGAACCCGGACAAGCTCAAGCCTGGGCAGCGTTCGGCCAGCACCTCCAATCGCAATTTCGAAGGCCGCCAGGGGCCGGGCGGGCGCACGCACCTGCTCTCCCCCGCGATGGCGGCCGCCGCGGCCCTTGCCGGGCACCTTGCCGATGTGCGTGACTTCCAGCCGAAGGAGATGCTGTCGTGAGGGCATTCACCACGCTGACCGGTATCGCCGCGCCGCTGCCGGCAGCGAACATCGACACCGACAAGATCATCCCCGCGCGCTTTCTCAAGTCGATCTCTCGCGCCGGCTTCGGCAAGCACCTCTTCGCCAATGCGCGGTTCAACGAGGACGGGTCCGAGAACCCTGATTTCGTGCTGAACCAGGAGCCCTACCGCAAGGCTGAGATCCTCATCGCCTATGAGAATTTCGGCTGCGGCTCCTCGCGCGAGCACGCGCCGTGGGCTCTGCTGGATTTCGGCATTCGCTGCGTCATCGCGCCGGATTTCGCCGACATCTTCAACAACAATTGCTTCAAGAACGGCGTGCTGCCGGTGCGCCTGCCGCGTGCGGTCTGTGAGCAGCTGATCGAGGATGCGAAGCTCGGCGGCAATGCCCGCATCACCGTGGATCTCGAACGCCAGGTGGTGATCCGCCCGAACGGCGAGGAGCATCATTTTCCCGTCGATGCGCTGCGCAAGCACCTGATGCTGAACGGCCTGGACGATATCGGCCAGACCCTACAGCACGCCGCGCAGATCGACACTTACGAGGCGAAGCAGAAGGCGATGCAGCCTTGGCTCGCACAGGCTTGAGGACTGAATCCTGATGGCATCGAACAAGACGATTCTGGTGCTTCCGGGCGACGGCATCGGCCCCGAGGTTATGCGCGAGGTTCGCCGTGTGATCGAGTGGATGGATCGCCGCCGCAGTGTCAGCTTCAACATCGTTGAGGGTGTGGTGGGCGGCGCGGCGATCGAGGCGGAGGGCTCGCCCTGCCCGGACTCCACGGTGGCCGCCGCTCGCGCGGCGGATGCGGTGCTGTTCGGCAGCGTCGGCGGCCCGCAATGGGACCACCTGCCCTTCGATCAACGTCCGGAGCTCGGCGTGCTGCGGCTGCGCAAGGATCTCGGCCTGTTTGCGAACCTGCGGCCGGCCGTGGTGCTGGACCCGCTGGTCGAGGCCTCATCGCTCAAGCCTGACTTGGTGCGCGGGCTCGATCTGATGATCGTGCGCGAGTCGACGGGCGGTATCTATTTCGGCGAGCCGCGCGGCATCGAGATCATGCCAAACGGCAAGCGCCGCGGCATCGACACGGAGGTCTATACGGAAGACGAGATCGCGCGCGTCGCGCGCATTGCCTTAGACCTCGCCCGCAAGCGGCGCAACAAGGTGACCAGCGTCGAGAAGGCAAACGTCATGCAATCGGGGCGCCTGTGGCGCGCCGTCGTCGGCGAGATCCACAAGGCCGAGTTCGTCGATGTGGAACTCGAGAACATGTATGCCGACAATTGCGCCATGCAGCTCTGCGCGCGTCCCAAGCAGTTCGACGTGATCCTGGGGTCGAACCTCTTCGGCGATGTCCTGTCCGACCTTGCCGCGGCGCTGACCGGCTCACTGGGGATGTTGCCATCCGCCACCCTCGGCGCGCCCGATGCGAGCGGGCGGCGACATGCGCTGTACGAGCCCATCCATGGCAGCGCGCCCGATATTGCGGGCAAGGGCATCGCCAATCCATGCGCACAGATGCTCTCGTTCGCGATGCTGCTTCGCTGGTCGTTCGGCATGGAGGAGGATGCGCGCCTGGTCGAAACCGCCGTTGAGCGCGTCCTCGCCGGCGGCCTGCGCACCGCGGATATCATGCAGCCCGGCATGGCACGCATCGGCACCAGCGTGATGGGCGAGGCGATCGTGCGCGAACTCGACAAGCTTGCTGCGTGAATGGGGGTTGCGGTGGCCGCAAGCCTCCGCTAATTCCCCCTTCCTCTCGGGGCGCCCGTAGCTCAGCTGGATAGAGCACCAGACTACGAATCTGGGGGTCAGGAGTTCGAATCTCTTCGGGCGCGCCAAGAGTACCCTGTAATTCAGTCGGACACGGCGCCTCGCGGCGCCGCATTCGTGTGCGACGCCGCAAGGTGCCTGAGGACTGTGGCTAGGCTGCTGCCCTAGACAGCGCCTCGCCGAGTTGCTTCGCCTTCTCGGCATTCTTCGTCTCGGCCTTGTCGGCGATGGTCATCGTCGCCTTGCCGAGCTTCACGCACAGCTCCTTCACGCTCTCGCCGTCGATCGGATCGGCCTGGATGAGCTTCTTCAGACGCTCAAGGTCACGCACGATGCCCTTCGCACCCGGTGTCTCCATTTCCTTCAGGGTCTCTTCCCAGCCTTCGATGTTCTTGACCGCGGCGGAAATGGTGAAGCCTTTCACCCCTTCCTGGATGTGCTTGATGGTCGATGCGAATTGCGGCATGCGGGGCAGCTCCTTCTGATCGGCGCGACGTGCGCGGACCCGGACCCAATGCGGACCTGAAATCGAAGTTTCTCGCCTGCAAGCGGCAGCTTTGATGTTCCTGCAATGGTGAAATTCGCGGAGCAGCGGCAGTAGGCGCGACTAAGACTGAACGTCAGGCCTGCCCAGGAATTCGCCTACCGATCGCACCACGTCCGCGAGCGGCATGCGCCGGGCATCAACGCCCGGCGGCAGCCCAGCAAGCAGGCGCGTCGGCGTTCGTGGATCCAGGATCACGAACACACCCTTGTCGTCGGCCCGGCGGATCAGGCGCCCGAAGGCCTGCCGCAGGCGATGGCGCGCAATGGCGTCGTCATACTCCTTCGCGCGGCCCTCCGAGAGGTGCGTCCGCCGCTCGCGGTGGAGGATCGTCGGTCGCGGCCAGGGCACGCGATCGAACACGAGCAGCCGCAGCGAACGCCCCGGCACATCCACGCCGTCCCGCATTGCATCCGTCCCCAGCAGGCAGGCATCCTCCTCGGCACGGAACACGTCGACTAGAGAGGCATTGTCCATCGCATCGACATGCTGGGCGTAGAGCGGGATGCCCGCCGCCTCAAGCGCGGGTGCGATCCGTGCATGCGTCTCGCGCAGGCGGCGGATGGCGGTGAACAGCCCCAGCGCGCCGCCACCCGAGGCAAGGAACAGCGCCCGCATCGCGCCTGCCAACTGCCCCACATCACCCTGCCGGATATCGGAGACGACGAAGGCGCGGGTGCTGGCGGCATAGTCGAAGGGCGATGCCATCGCGGCGCGCAGCGCCGGCAGCGGCAGGTGGGAGGCACCGGTGCGTGCCTCTGCCTCCCGCCAGGCGGCCTCAGGGTCCTCGCGGTCACCACCCTCGTCGCGCAGCGTGGCGGAGGTCACCAGCAGGCCATGCGCCGCGGCCGCGACTGTCATCGCGAAGGGGATGGTGGGATCCAAATGATGGCGGTGCATTCCGGCATCTATGTCGCGCCCGTCGCGCCGTTCCAGCGTCAGCCAGTCGACGAAATCCGGGCGTTGGCCGGGCTCGGGCGACGGCGCCTGCACGCGGCGAAGCATCGCACCCCAGGCGGCGAGCGGTGCCAGCGCGCGCCGCTCCAGGGACCGACAGGTGGCTTCCATGCGGATGCGCGCCCCCGTCTCTATCTCCTCGCTCTCATCCTCGAGCATCGCGGTGAGGCGGTCCCGAAGCGTCTTCAGCGGCGCCTCCAGCCTGGCGAGCGCGCGTTCGAACAGTTCGGCGGCCGGCGGCAGCTCGGGCAGGGTGGGGTGCAGGTCGCACTCGGAATCATAGCCGGCATCAGCCTCGGCGCTGCGCGCGAGCACCTGCCGGCGCGCCACGCGAAAAAAGCCCAAGGCCGGGTTGTCGCCGTCGGACTCGCCAAGCCGCGCGTACCATCCCCCCGGCGGCAGGGCGCGCGCCGCCTGCAGCGCGGCCTCCAGCGGCGTCATGATGTCCGGCTTGCCGCCCATGATGTCTTCCAGCCGCCGCCGCAGCCCGCGCGCGCGGGACCGCCCGCCTTCCGCACCCAGCAGCCAGCGGCGCAGCTCGGCCGTTTCCGCACCCGTCAGTGCCGCGGAGAAGGCGCTGTCGGCCGCGTCGAAGACGTGGTGGCCCTCGTCGAAGACCAGGCGCAGCGGGCGGCCGTCCTCGCCGCCGCCGAAGGCGGCCTGCACCATCACCAGCGCATGGTTCGCGATTACGATGGTCGCACCGCGGGCGCGGCGAATGGAGTGCTCCACGAAGCAGGTCTTGTAGTGCGGGCAGGCGGAGTGGATGCACTCGCCGCGCCGGTCCGCGAGCGGCGCCACGGCCTGCTGTCCGAAGATCTCGCCGAGCCAGCCGGGGAAGTCGCCGCCCATCAGGTCGCCGTCGCGCGTCGCCAGCACCCAGCGCGCGACGAGGCCCAACGGCACCGTCATCCCGCCAAGTCCCCCGCTGCCCGCTGCCTCCTCGAGGTTCAGCAGGCAGAGATAGTTCTCGCGCCCCTTGCGGATCGCGACCTTGCGCCGGCGCTCCTCCGGGTCGGGGTACAGGCGGACCAGCTCCTGGTCTATCTGGCGCTGCAGGTTGCGTGTGAAGGTCGAGATCCAGACCGGCGCGCCATTGCGTTCGGCCCACAGGCTCGCGGGCGCAATGTAGCCGAGCGTCTTGCCCGTGCCCGTCCCGGCCTCAGCCAGCACCATGCGCGGTGCGCCGGGCGCCTCGCGGGGTGTAAAGGCGGCGGAGGCGGCGGAGGCGTAGTCGGCCTGTTGCGGGCGTTGCTCGGCGCCCTCCCCCAGCATCTCGGCCAGGCGCTGGCGGGCCTCGCGCGGCTCCACCGTGAAGCTCGCCGGCACTGGAGGGGCGGCGGTGTCCTCCCACTCCGGAAGCCGGCGCCAGGGCTTCAGCCCGTGCGTGGCCGGCAGCGCTGCGTCCTGACCCAGGGCCGCGAGCACCGAGGCCGCCCATGGCCAGTCGGCGGCTTCCGCCATGCGGGCCGCGAGCGATGCCGCGTCGCGGTTGATCGGCTCCGCCCGGCGCCGGGCGAGTTCGCGCAGCATGGCGGTCGCCATCTCCGGCAAAAGGGCGGCCAGCGCCTCGATGTCGTGCGGCGGCTCCATCCCGAGAGCCATCGCCAATCCGCGCGGCGTTGGTGCGCAGGGCTGGGCGGGGCGGCAGAAGGCAAACAGCTCCAACAGGTCATGCGCGCCAGGGATGCTCGGCAGGGCAAGCCGCCGCGCTGTCGCCGGCCCATGGACCAGCATCGGCGGGACGTCGTCGCGGGCGAGGAGCTGGGCGCCCGTCAGCCAAAGGAACTCGCCATCCGGCGTCAGCAGCGCGGCGCGGCCCTGTTCAGCCACCAGGGCCGGCGCATCCGGCAGCAGCAGGCGTGGCGGCTGGGGCGTGCGCTCAGCCAGCGCGCATGCGCTCCGCAATCTGCACAGCGTTGAGCGCCGCGCCCTTGAGCAGCTGATCGCCGCACAGGAAGAAATCCAGACCACGATCGCCGAAGACTGGGTTCGCGCGAATGCGCCCCACCTCGACATCGTCGCGCCCCGTGGCCGTCAGCGGCATCGGGTAGCGATTGGCACCTGGCTCATCGACGACGACCAAGCCGGGAGAGGCGGCAAGGATCTCGCGCGCGGCTTCGGCCGTGATCGGTCGATCGGTCTCGATGGTGACGGCCTCGCCGTGCACGCGGAAGGTCGGGATGCGAACGGCGGTGCAGGAGATCAGCAGGTCGGGCTGCCCCATGATCTTCCGGCTTTCCCAAACCACCTTCATCTCTTCCCGCGTGTAGCCATTCGGCTGGAAGCTATCGATGTGAGGGATAACATTGAAGGGCAGGGGGTGGGCGAACACCTCATGCCTGGCACTTTGGCCCTCGAGCAGGGCGCGGCGCGTCTCGCGCTCCAGCTCAGCCATGCCCTCCGCCCCGGCGCCGCTCGCGGCCTGGTAGGTGGAGACGATCACGCGCTTCAAGCCGAAGGCCTTCCGCAGCGGCTCAAGTGCGACCACGAGGATCGCTGTCGTGCAGTTCGGGTTGGCGATCAGACGATGGGCGCCGATGGCGGCCTCGTTCACCTCCGGCACCACCAGGGGCACGTCATCCTCAAGGCGCAATGCCGAGGAATTGTCCACCACCGCGACACCCTGCGCTGCCAGCGCGCGGGCATGCGCCTTGGCGAAGTCACCCGAGACCGCGAGCAGCGCGAGGTCGAGACCGCGCGCCGCCTCCGGCGAGAAGGCGTCGATTGTGACTTCGCCGAATGGCGTCGCGACCCGGGTGCCGGCGGAGCGCGCGGAGGCGAACAGGCGCAGCTCCGTCACCGGAAAGCCGCGCTTGCCCAGCACCGCCACGATTTCCTTGCCCACAGCACCCGTCGCACCAACCACGCCTACGCGCATGACACCCTTCCTTCAGAACCGATGACGGATTAGCCCAAGCCCGTCGGCGGCGCCACAATTCCGCATGCAGGGCCGCCATGCGGCCCCCCGTGAGCGCCTGATGCCCGGTGCGGTGCCGCAACGCCGCGTTGACCCCGCCGCCCGCCCCTGCCATCTGGCCAGGATGATCGACCGAGATTCCCTCCGCGGCGTGAAGGCCTGGCCCTTCGAGGAGG
>JAZKFA010000274.1:7365-24602 GCA_040386655.1 Pseudomonadota bacterium
ACGCATGACCGGCCTGCCGGCTCGCCTCATTGCCTTCAGCGACGACATGGACGGGCTGCGCAAGGTGCCCGACAACGTCCCGAACAAGGACATGTTGACCGAGCACCTGGGCAAGTCGCTGACGTCCATCCCGGACCCTTTCGGCACCCATGCGAGCTTTGGTGCGCACAACAATGCGCGGCTGCAGGCGTTCCTGGACGCATTTGGCTTCGAATACGAGTTCGTCTCCTCGACCGACACCTATCGATCCGGCCGCTTCGACGCCGCGCTGCTGCGGATGGCAGAGCGCCATGAACAGGTCCGCCAGGTCATCCTGCCCAGCCTCGGCCCGGACCGGCGCGCCACCTATTCGCCCTTCCTGCCCGTCCACCCGAACACGGGCGTGGTGATGCAGGTCCCGATGGAGGCCGTCGACCCCGCCGGCGACACCCTGCGCTGGACGGACCCCGCGACAGGCGAGCGCTTTGAGACGCGCATCACCAGTGGCCACTGCAAGGCCCAGTGGAAGGCCGATTGGGCGCTTCGATGGTATGCGCTCGGCGTCGATTACGAGATGTCGGGCAAGGACCTGATCGACAGCGTGAAGCTCTCCTCGGCGATCTGCCGCGTGCTCGGGGCGGAGCCGCCGATCAACTTCACCTATGAGCTGTTCCTCGACGACCAGGGCCACAAGATCAGCAAGTCCAAGGGCAATGGCCTGACCATCGACGAGTGGCTGCGCTATGCGCCGCCGGAAAGCCTGGGCTTTTTCATGTACCAGGCGCCGCAGCGCGCGAAGCGACTGTATTTTGACGTGATCCCCCGCGCTGTCGACGGCTACGTCGCGGCTGTCGAGCAGGTGCGCGCCGAAGCCGAGGCGGCGCCGCTCGACGCGATGAAGAACCCCGCCTGGCACATCCATGGTGGCGCGCTGCCGAACACCCCCGCCCCCGCGATTTCCTACGCCACGCTGCTGAACATCGCAGGCATCGCGAACACGGCCGACCCGCCGACGCTCTGGGCCTATATCCGGAAGTACCATCCCGCAATCGATGCCGGGAACGATCCCTTCCTGGACGGCCTCGTTGCCAATGCTTGCGCCTATTGGCGCGACTACATCGCCCCGGCGCGCCGCTTCCGTCAGGCCACGCCGGAGGAAGCCGTCGCGATGCGGGAGCTGGTACGCCTGCTGCAGGAACGCGAGCCCGACTTCCTGGCCTTGCCGGCCGGTGCTGCGCGCGAGACCGCCATCCAGGACGCGGTCTATGATGCCGGCCGACGCCCGCCCTTCCTGGAGCCGGCGAAGGATGGCCGCATGGGTGTCTCCCGCGCCTGGTTCAGCGCGCTCTACGAAGTGCTGTTGGGCAAGACGGAGGGGCCGCGCTTTGGTGGCACTGTCGCGGTGATGGGCGTGGCCGAGACGGTGCGCTTGGTCGAAGCCGCGCTCGCCCGCGGCACCGGGGATGCGGCGGCTTGAACGCGCTCTGGCCCATGCTTCGCCGGCACGGGCCGACTGCCTTTGGCGTTGCCCTGCTCGTGGGCGCCATCTACGTGGTTCAGCGGGAGTTCCGAGGCCTGTCGGTCGCCGATATCGGCACGGCGCTGGCCGCGATCCCGACCTCGGCCTTGTGGATTGCGGGCGGCCTGACGCTCCTCGCCTTTGCGGTGCTGACCATCTACGACCGGTTGGGGTCGGTCTATGCGGGACATCCAGTAAGCTACGCTCGGACCTCGCTCGCGTCCTTCGTGTCCTACACGCTCGCGCATAATCTGGGCTTTGCAGCCGTGTCCGGGGCAGCGGTGCGGTACCGCTTCTATGCTGCCTGGGGGCTGTCGCCGCTTGAGATCGCGAAGATCGTCGCCTTCACCAGCCTGACCTACGGGCTCGGCGGCTTCGCCTTAGGCGGGCTGGTGCTGATGGTTCAGCCCGACATCCTGCCCTGGTTCCGCGACCATGTACCGAGCTGGGCGATGCGCGTCATCGCGCTGGTGTTGTGGGCCACGGTCGTGACCTACGTCGTGCTGTCGCGCCTCGTCTCCCGCATCCGTATCTTCGGCCATGACATCACCCTGCCAGGGCTGAAGATGGCGCTGGCGCAGGTCTTACTCGCGAGCGTCGATGTCGCCGTGACGGCCGCCATCTTCTTCGTCCTGCTGCCGCCGGCCGACGGGCTGACCTTCATCATCTTCCTCGGCATCTACGTGGCCGGGTACACGGCCGGCATCGCGGCGAGCGTGCCCGGCGGCATCGGCGTCTTTGACGGCTTCGTGCTGCTGGCCCTGCAGCCCTACATGCCCGCGTCGCACGCCGTCGGCGCGCTGCTGCTGTTCCGCCTGTACTACTACATCATCCCGCTTTTCGTGGCCGGCGGGCTGTTCGCGGCCTTCGAGGTGACGCAGCGCCGGGCCGCGCTGAAGAAGCTCACCGCCAATCTCCGCGGTGGAGAGGCGCTGGAGGCGCCGGCGCTGGCATCGCTAATCGGACTTGGCGGGCTGGTGCTGCTCTTCGTGGGCGCACTGCCGGTCAAGGGCACGCTGATGGAGGAATGGGCGGGGCCAACCGCGGCCATCGCCTCGCATTTCGCGGCCTCGGTCGTGGGATCACTGCTGCTGCTGATCGGCTACGGCATGGTGCGGCGCCTGCGCGTGGCGATGCAGCTCGGGCTGCTGCTGCTGCTGAACGGAGCAGCGATCCTATGGCTGCGGGGTGAGGCCTGGTGGCTCTGGGGCGCCTTCCTGCTGGTCTTCACTCTGCTCGCCGCAACGCGGGGCGCCTTCTACCGCGATGCGCGGCTGCTGTCGGAAACCGTCACCGCGGAGACCACGCTGGCAATCGGCGCCGGCGCCGCCTGCGCCATCACCCTCGCACTCGTCGCCTATGACGGAGCGGTGGCCGAGGCGAGCTGGTGGGAGGTGGTGCTCTCGGCGGCCGCACCTGATTCGCTGCGCTTCACCGTCGGCCTGTCGGCCGTCCTGCTGCTGGTCGCGCTGCTGCGCCTGCTGCGACCTGCCCGTAATCCGGTGCAGCCTTATTCGCCCGAGGTGCGCGAGCGGCTCTCGCGCATGGGCGCGGTGGCGCCGGAGGAGGCCGATGGAGCCGTCTTCGGTGAGGCCGGCGCCGCCGGCCTCGCCTTCCTCAAGCGTCCGGGCGTCTGGCTCGCCCTCGGTGATCCCGGCGGCGAGGCCCGCGACCGCATCTCCGCAATATGGCGATTTCGGGACGTCTGTGAGGCCGCCCAAGTGGATCCGGCATTCTGGAGCGTGGGGGACGACCTGCAGCGCGTCTATGCGGATATCGGGCTGACGGTCTTTCCGGCCGAGCCTGTTGCTGGCGTGCCGCCCCGCTTCATTGCCTGCCGCGCTGAACACGATATTGACAATCTGCGCCTACTCTTGCCCGAAGGGCAGGATCTACGATGAAACCGGCAGGGGCCCTCGCGCGCTGTCGGCGAAAGGGCTGACACAATGCACATCACCATGATCGGCGCCGGCTACGTTGGCCTGGTGTCCGGCGCCTGCTTCGCGGAGTTCGGCCACGACGTCGTCGTGCTCGACAAGGATCCGGCCAAGATCGACGCGCTGCTTGCCGGCCGCATGCCGATCTATGAGCCTGGTCTCGAGAAGCTGGTGGCGGAGAATGTGCGCGACGGCCGCCTCACCTTCACGACCGACCTGAACCTCGCGGTAAGCCGTGCGGAGGCGGTGTTCCTCGCTGTGGGTACGCCGACGCGGCGCGGTGATGGCCATGCCGACCTCAGCTACGTCTTCGCCGCCGCCGAGGAGGTCGCTCGCGCCGTATCCAGGCCCATCGTGCTGGTGACGAAGTCCACCGTGCCCGTCGGCACCGGAGCGCAGCTGCGAGAGATCGTGCGCCGCATCCGCCCCGACCTCGCGATCGAGGTGGCGTCCAATCCGGAATTCCTGCGTGAAGGCAACGCCATCGGCGATTTCATGCGGCCAGACCGCGTCGTGATCGGCGTCGATTCCGAACGCGCGGAAGCCGTGCTGAAGCGCCTGTATCGCCCGCTGTTCCTCATCGAAACACCGGTTGTCGCGACCGCGATCGAGACGGCCGAGATGATCAAGTACGCCGCCAATGCCTTCCTCGCGATGAAGATCACCTTCATCAACGAGGTCGCGGACCTCTGCGAGAAGGTGGGTGCGGATGTTCATGACGTCGCGCGCGGCATCGGACTTGACGGCCGGATAGGTCGCAAATTTCTCCATCCCGGACCAGGTTACGGCGGGTCCTGCTTCCCCAAGGACACGCTCGCCTTTGCCCGCACCGGGCAGGATTATGCATCCCCGCTGCGGCTGGTCGAGACGACAGTCGCGGTGAACGAGGCGCGCAAGGAAGCGATGGCCGGGCGCATCATCGCGGCGTGCGGCGGCAGCGTTGATGGCAAGACGATCGCCGTGCTTGGCCTTACCTTCAAGCCCGAGACGGATGACATGCGCGACGCGCCGTCGCTGACCGTGCTGCCGCTGCTGGCGGAGGCCGGCGCCAGGATCGCCGCTTTCGATCCGGCGGGAACCGAGTTGGCGCGGCCCCTGCTGCCCGGCGGCGTGCGCTACGCCGAGAACCCGCTTGATGCGGCCCGCGGCGCGGACGCGCTGGTGCTGCTGACCGAATGGAACGAGTTCCGCGCGCTTTCGGCCGAACGGCTGAAGAAGGCGATGCGCGGCGATGTCGTTCTGGATCTGCGTAACGTGTGGGATCCGGCCGCGATGCGCGAGGCTGGGTTCCGCTATCATTCCATCGGCCGCCCGTGACGGAGACCTTCATGCCCGCCTTCCAGCATAGCTTCGATGCCACCACGCTTCGCGAATATGACATCCGAGGCATTGTCGGCACCACCCTGCACCCGGCTGATGCCTTCGCCATCGGCCGCTGCTTCGGTTCCGTCGTCGCGCGCGGCGGCGGCAAGCGCGTCGCGGTCGGCTATGACGGCCGCCTCTCCTCGCCCGAGCTCGAGGGCCAGCTCGTCGCCGGCCTCGTGGCTTGCGGGCTGGAGGTGGTGCGCGTCGGCTGCGGCCCGACGCCGATGCTCTACTACGCTACCTATGCACTGAAGGCGGATGGCGGCGTCATGGTCACGGGCAGCCACAACCCGCCTGACTACAATGGCTTCAAGATGATGCTTGGAAAGAAGCCGTTCTTCGGCACGCAGATCCAGGACATCGGGCGCATGGCCGCCGCCGGGGACGTGGTGGAGGAAGCCGCCGGCACCGCGCGCAGCGTCGACCTGTCCGAGGATTACCTCGCCCGGATGATGGTCGATTATGATGGCGGCGATCGCGCGCTGCGCGTGGTTTGGGACCCGGGCAATGGCTCGGGTGCCGAGATCACGAAGGCGCTCGCGGCGCGTCTGCCAGGCGAGCACACCGTTATCAACGGCACCATCGACGGCACCTTCCCCGCGCATCACCCCGATCCCACCGTGGCCAAGAACCTCGAACAGCTGATCGCCGAGGTTGCCCGCCAGAAGGCCGACCTCGGCATCGCCTTCGACGGTGACGCCGACCGCATTGGCGTGGTCGATGATGAAGGACAGATGATGTTCGGCGACCAGCTCCTCGTCGTCCTCGCGCGCGATGTCCTGAAAAGCCATCCGGGCGGCACCATCATCGCGGATGTGAAGGCGAGCCAGGTCCTCTTCGACGAAGTCGAGAAGGCCGGTGGCAAGCCGCTGATGTGGAAGACCGGGCATTCGTTGATCAAGGCCAAGATGGCCGAGACGGGCAGTCCGCTGGCCGGCGAGATGTCCGGCCACATCTTCTTCGCCGACAAATGGTACGGCTTCGACGACGCGCCCTATTCCGCGCTGCGCCTGCTCGGCATCGTCGCCCGGATGAGCGGCAAGCTCTCCGATGTGCGCAAGGCACTGCCGCAGGTGATCAACACGCCGGAGCTGCGCTTCAACTGCGCCGAGGACCGCAAGTTCGCTGTCGTCGCTGAAGTGAAGGCGCGCCTCGCCGGCGAGGGTGCCAATGTGCAGGATGTGGATGGCGTGCGGGTGTTGACGTCGGATGGCTGGTGGCTGCTGCGCGCGTCCAACACCCAAGCCGTCCTGGTGGCGCGTGCGGAGGCGAGCAGCGAGGAAGGGCTCGAACGCTTGAAGGCGAACCTGGTTCACCACCTGACCGCAAGCGGGCTTGATGCGCCCGACTTCTCGGGTGCCAACGCCGGGCATTGACGGCCCGGCGGCCTCTCGCCACGCTCGTCTGAACAAGACGCGCCATCGGGAGGTCGCCATCATGTCCATCAGCCGCCGGACACTCGCCGCCGCAGCACTCATGCTGCCGGCGCTGCGCCAGGCTTCCGCGCAGGATACTTATCCGAGCCGCCCAGTGCGGATCATCGTGCCCTTCCCGGCGGGCGGCACCACGGACCTGCTGGCGCGCCTCTACGCGCAGCGCCTGACAGAGACGCTCGGTCAGTCCGTCGTGGTCGAGAATCGCGGCGGGGGTGGCGGTTCGATCGGCGCGGATGTGGTCGCGAAGGCCGCACCGGATGGCTACACCCTGCTGTTCCACAACCTCACCTTCTGCACCACTACCGCCGCACTGGAATTCCAGGGCCGTGCGCCGCATTCCATCGAGCGCGATTTCGCCCCGATTTCCATGGGCGCGAACGTCCCGATGATGCTGCTGGTCAATGCGTCCGTGCCGGCACAGAACCTGGCGGAGTTCGTCGCCCTCGCGCGCACGCGCCAGGACATGTTCTACGGTTCGACCGGGCCTGGCAGCACGATCAACCTCGTGGGCGAGATCCTCAAGCGCGACGCGCAGATCCGCCTTGAGCATGTCCCCTTCCGCGGCGCGGCCCCGCTCGTTCAGGAAATGCTCGCCGGTCGCATTCAGTTCGGCGGCGACCAGCTCTCCTCCTCGCTTGGCCATATCCGCGGCGGTGCGTTGCGCCCGATCGCAACACTTGCGGCGCAGCGCGCCTCCGCACTCCCGAACGTGCCCACTGCGCGCGAACAGGGCTTCCCGAACATCGAGCTGCTCGGATGGAACGGCTTCTTCGCTCCCGCGCGCACTCCGGCACCGATCCTGGCGAAGCTGCATCAGGAGATTGCCGCGGCCGCCCGGCACCCCGCGGTCGCCACGCGCATCACGGAGCTCGGCGCTGTCCCCGGTGGCGACACCGCTGAGGAGTTCGGCGCCAATGTGCGCGCGCAGCTCGCGCAGGTACGACCGCTGGTCACCGAACTGCGCATGCAGGTCGAATGATCGGCGCTGCATGACCGGCGCGCCGATCTTCCTTTACGGCACGCCGCTCGATGGCCGCACCCTCGCCCGGCGCAGTGGCGATGCCCGGCTCGTGCTACGTTCGACCCCCGCGGTCCTGCTCGGCTTCCGCCGCTTGGGACTGCGCGGGACGCCTTGTCCGACGCTGCGTCGAGACAGCTGCGCCGCCCTCTCGGGCGAGCTGATCCGCCCCTCGACCGCCGCGATGCGTCGCCTCGCGTCTTATGAGGGTGGCGCCTACCGGCTTCACCCGGTGCGCGTGTTGACACCGCGCGGGCCGCGCAAGGCACGCGCCTGGCTCGCGGCGCCCTGGCGCGCCGGCGCTAACCCCTGGCCGGCGTGACCATCGCGGCCGAATGCGGTTAGCCTTCGGCAACCGAAGGGAATCCACCCATGTTGCAGTCGCCCCCCGCCGAACCCGGCATGCCCGAGGATGAGGTGGACACCCCCGCCCTGGTCCTGGACCTCGATGCATTCGAGGCCAACCTCGACATGATGGCGGGACTTCTGGCTCCCACTGGGACCCGGCTGCGCGCGCATGCGAAGACGCACAAGTCGACCGTCATCGCGAAGCTCCAGATGGCCCGGGGCGCCATCGGCCAATGCGTGCAAAAGGTTGCAGAGGCCGAGGCGCTCGCCTGGGGTGGCATTCCCGACATTCTGGTGAGCAACCAGGTCGTGGGCGCCCGTAAGCTCGCGCGCCTAGCCGCACTCGCGCATATCGCCCAGGTCGCGATCTGCGCCGATGATCCGGCCCAGATCGCCGCGGTCGAGGCCGCCGCCGAGGCCGCCGGCGTGCGCATTCCTGTGCTGGTGGAAGTCGACGTCGGCGCCGCGCGCTGCGGCGTGGAGCCCGGCCCGCCGGCCGTCGCCCTCGCCGAGCACATCGCGGCGTCGAAGCACCTGCGCTTCGGGGGATTGCAGGCCTATCACGGCAGCGCCCAGCACCAGCGAACCCCCGAGCAGCGCGCTGGATCCATCACCCAGGCGGCGGAGAGCTGCCGCCGCACCGTCGAACAGCTGCGCCAGCGGGGGATGGACTGCCCAATCGTCGGCGGCGGTGGCACCGGCACCTTCCGGCTCGAGGCCGCGAGCGGCGTCTATACCGAGATCCAGGCCGGCTCCTACGCCTTCATGGATGCCGACTACGCGCGCAACTCGGACGCGCCGCCCTTTCAACACGCCCTGTTCGTGCTCGCGACGGTGATGAGCCGATCGATCCCCGGCGTCGCCGTGGTCGATGCCGGGCACAAGGCGGTGGCCATTGATTCCGGGCTGCCGGTGGTCTGGGACCGCCCGGGCCTGCGCTATGCAGGCGCCTCGGACGAGCATGGGAAAATCCTCATCGAGGGTGGCGCCGCACCTGCCCTGGGCGAAAAGCTGCGGCTCATCCCCGGCCATTGCGACCCTACGGTCGATCGCTTCGACTGGTATGTCGGCATCCGCCGCGGTCGTGTTGAATGCCTTTGGCCGGTCAGCGCCCGCGGCGGGATGGCATGATCCTTTCCCCACGTGTTCGGTAGGGGCTTGCCCTTCCATCCGTGGGGCGCAACAAGCGCGCATCTCCTGGAGACCTGCCACGAGTGATGCGTCCACCGTCAACCTCGCGCCGCGCTCTGCTCGCAGCCGCACTCATCGGAACGGCAGTGCCGGCCGTCGCGCAGGGCGCCAGCCGCAGCTTCACCAGCAGCGATGGCGTGCGGCTCCATTACATGGAGGCGGGTCAGGGCCGCCCGATCCTGCTGGTTCCCGGCTGGTGCATGCCAGCCTGGATCTGGGAAAACCAGCTGCGCGGCCTGTCGCGCAACCACCGGGTGATCGCCTTCGACCCACGCTCCCAGGGGCGGTCGCAGATCGCGCCGCGCGGGCATGAGCCGTCCCGCCGCGGGCGCGACATCGTGGAACTCATTGGCCATCTCGGCGTGCCGCGCATTGTGGTGGTCGGCTGGTCGCTCGGCGTGCTCGACACCCTTTCGGCCATTGCCGAGCACGGCGACCAGCGCATCGCCGGTCTCGTGCTTGTCGATAATTCGGTGGGTGAGGGCCCGTCGCCGAGCGGCGCCGGGCGCGCTCGCTTCATCCCCAATCTCCGCTCCCGTCGCGAGCCGACCGTCCGGGCCTTCGTGGCGGCGATGTTCCGTACCCGTCAACCGCCCGAGTACCTGGCGCGGCTCAGCGAGGACGTGCTGCGGGTGCCACTCCAGGCGAGCATCGACCTGCTCTCCTACCCCCGCCCCCGTGAATTCTGGCGCAACGCGGTGCATGGCACGCGGCGCCCCGTGCTCTACGCAATCCGCCCGAATTACGCGACGCAGGGCGAGTACCTCGCGGCATCCCATCCGACCGCAGTAGTCGAGGTATTCGAGACTGCCGGCCACGCGCTGTTTGTGGATGAGGCCGCACGCTTCAACGCTCTGCTGGCCGATTTCGCGCAGCGCCGGGCCGTCTGGGCGTGACCGACACGCCCGTCACCGCACGCGCCCTTCTGCCGCTGTTCCTGATCTCGCTGGCGGCCGTCGCACTCGAGACTGGGCTCACGCGGTTCTTCGCCGTCGCGAGCTGGTACGAGTATGGCTACTGGGTTATCTCGATCGCGATGACCGGCTTCGCCGTTTCCGGCGTGGTGATGGTGATGGGCCGCGACACGCTGCTGCGGAACGCGTCGTGGTTGCTGCCCGCACTGCCGCTGGCGCTGATGGCGACGGGTGCCGCGGGCTGGGTCGGCGTCACCCGCAACCCGTTCAATCCGCTCGAGCTGCAGAACGGCGTCGCTTGGCAGGGGCAGGCCTGGAACATCCTGCTCTACTATGTGGCGCTGTTCCCCTTCTTCTTTCTCACCGGCCTCGCCGTTTCGCTGAACTTCGTGCTCTACGCGCGCGCCATTGGGCGGGTCTACGGCTGGGACCTGGTGGGCGCGGGAGTCGGCGCCGTCGCCGCAATCGGCCTTCTGTCCGTGCTTCATCCCTTCGACCTGGTATCGGCGCTGCTGCCGGTGCTGGCGCTGGCCGGGTTTTTCACACCCGCATCGCGTCCAGCTCTGTTCCGCGGGGCGGGACTCGTGGTTCTGATCGCGTCCGAGGCGCTGGTGCTGCTGGCTGCAACACCGCGCGTCAGCGAGTACAAGCCCGTCTCCATCGCGCGCAACGTTCCTGAAAGCCGCGTGCTTGCGGAGGTGTTAAGCCCGCGCGGCGTCTACCAGCTCCTCGACAATTTCACTGAGCGGCTGGACACGGATATTTCCAACAATCTCGGCATGCTGGCGCTACAGCCTCCGGGTCGCAGCTATGGCCTGTATCGCGACGGCATCCGCATCGCGGCGCTGCCGATGGAGCCGCTCGCTGCGCCGTACGCGGCGGGCACGCTGGCGGCCGGCGCCTACGCGCTGCTGACTCAACCGCGCGTATTGCTGATCGGCGCCTCCGGCGGCTTCCGCATCGCCGAGGCGCTCGCACTTGATGCACGCCGCGTCGTTGTGCAGGAACCAGAGCCGATGCTCCGGCGCATCCTCGCGGAAGGGATCGGCCCGGTACCGCCGCTGCCGGCCGATCCGCGTGTGACGCTGTCCGACACGCACCCGTTGCGCGCGCCCGGCGATGCCTTCGACCTGATCGACTATGCCGGTGACATCCTCGACGCAGAGGACCAGAGCCGGCACCTCTACGCGGCCGAGGCCATTGCCGAATCGCTCGGGCGGCTTGCGCCCGGAGGGCTGCTGTCGCTGCCGGTGAACATTCGCGAGCTGCCCGTCTATGCGATCCGCGTGCTGGCCTCCGTACGCGCGGCGCTTGTGCTGTCGGGCCGTGCCGATCCGGCCGCGCATGTGGTAATCCTGCGCTCGGCATGGAACCTCCGCGTGCTCGTCTCGCCGCAACCTTGGCCGCTCGAGCGCGTGGCGGCGCTGCATCGCTTCGCCGAGGAGCGGTCCTTCGACATCTCCTTCGCGCCGCACATCGACGCTGTCGCACCTGATCGCACGGTGTGGAACGAGTTGCCGCCGATCACACTGGAATCCGATAGCATCGGCGAGGGACGCGAAGGCACGCCGGACGCGATCGCGCAGGAAGCGCCAGGCGTGCTGGCCGGCACACCGCTGATGGACGCCTTTGATCGATCGCCCGTTACTGAGGACCGTCCCTGGCTTGCGCCGCTCGTGCGCTTGTCCGCCCTGCCTCTCGCGCTTGAGCGCGTCGAGATCCTGCCGCAGGCGGAGATCGGCACGCTGGTTAATGTGGCCGTGCTGGTACAGGCGGCGCTGCTGGCCCTGCTGGTCGCACTTCTGCCCGCGCTGCGACGCGGCGGCATCGGTGCCCCTCGGGGCATGGTCCTGCGCGCCCTGCCGTATTTCGCGGCACTCGGCCTTGGCTTCCTGTTCATCGAGATCGCGTTGATCGAACAGGCGGCCTTTCTGCTGGAGGATCGCGCCTCCGGTTTCGCGCTGGTGCTGACCGCGATGCTGGTCTTCTCCGGCCTCGGCAGCATGATGGCGGGACGCTATGCGGCGGCGCCGCGTGCGCCGCTGATGGTAGCGGGTGTTCTGATCCTCGTATGGACGCTGCTCGCACTGTTCGGGCTGCGTGCCGTGGTAGGCGCCACGCTCGACTGGCCCTGGCTCGCGCGGGCCGTCCTCGTTGTCGTGCTCACCGCTCCCGCGGGGGTGGCACTCGGGTTGCCTTTCCCGCTGGGCCTTGATCGCTTTGCCCGCGATGCGCCGCGGTTGCTGCCATGGGCGTGGGCGCTGAACGGCGCGTTCAGTGTGGTTTCCACGCCACTGGCCAATCTTTTGGCAAAGACAAGCGGGCTTTCCGCCCTGCTGATAGCGGCTTTGTTGTGTTATGTAACTGCCATGTCGGTTTTTCCCCGGAACGAATCACGATGAACATCGAACGTCGCCACTTGTTTGCCGTCGGCGCCGCTCTTGCGATGCCGCGCCTGGCCCAGGCGCAAGCCCCGGCCGGCGAGGCCCCGTTGGCATCGGTGGCGGAACCGACGATGCCCGCTCCGCGCGCTGCGTCCGCGCCCATGCCCATTCCGACAACGACGCCCGTCGGTGGCACCTGGAACCATGCAGCCTACGTGGCGGCGATGCGCGCATCCGGTCGCGACACGGCGCTGACCGAGCCGAATTTCCGCATCATCCAAGCCCGCCGCGTCGAGGCGCTGCGTCGGATCGAGAGCTACCTTCGCACACGCTTCGGCGCCGCCGACCCGGCCGTGTTGCGCGCCTTCGCCGAGGTGCCGCGGGAGTACTTCCACTACATGTACGAAGGTAGCCGTGCGTCGCCGATGGAAGCCTATGAGGCGGACCCGAAGCCGTGGGCCATCGGCTATGGCTCGGCGCTGTCGGACTACCTAGGGCAGGCCTATATGACTCAGGCTTGCGAGCCCAAGCCCGACCATGTCGTACTCGAGATCGGCACCGGAAGCGGGTTTCAGTCCTCGCTCCTCTCGCGCATCGTGGCCAAGCAGTATTCGATCGAGATCATCCAGCCGCTTGGCCGCGCGGTTCAGCGCATCTACGCTCCGCTGGACTACAGCAATGTCGAGACGCGCGTCGGCGACGGCTTCTTCGGCTGGCCGGAGGTCGAGGGCGGCTTTGACACCATTATCGTGACCTGCGCCGCGCAGTACGTCCCGCCCGCGCTGCTGGCCCAGCTCAAGCCCGGTGGCCGGATGCTGATCCCGATCGGGCAGCCGTTCCGGCGCGGCCAGTTCCTGTACATCTACACCAAGGATGCCGAAGGCCGCGTGCGCAGCCGCAAGGATGTGGGCGTCTACTTCATACCCATGACAGGCGAGATGCAGCGCCGCGCCGCGCCCCCTGGCACGCCCGTTGCCCCGGCTGGCCCACCCGCACGCTGATCGACGCTACTGCGTCGACCAGACGATACGGTGCATCCAGGTGATGTCGCCGAGGTCGAAGCTGTAGCTGGGATGCGCGGGGTTGAGGCTCTTCAGCTCGATCCGGCGCGCGGATTGACGGGTGAGTTCCTTGGCCATGACCTCTCCCTTGGTCGTGCGCACGACCACGCGGTCACCGCGGCGCACCGGCGCGGCGGGCGAGACGATGATGGTGTCGCCGTCGCGCAGCACTGGCTCCATCGAATCACCGGAGATCTCCAGTGCGTAGGCGTGCGGGTCGGTGATCTCGGGCATCGAGATCTCGTCCCAGCTGCCGCCCACGGGAAAGCCGCCATCGTCAAAATAGCCATCCGACCCCGCCTGCGCGAAGCCGATCAGCGGGATGTGCCGCCGCGCAGGCCCGCGGCCTGAGAGCAGTGCTCTCTGGCCCGTGACGAGTTCGGCGAAAGCCTCGATCCCGGTGGTGGTCGCGTCCAGCACCTTCGCGATGCTCTCCGTGGATGGCCATCGTGCGCGCCCGTCCACTCCCGTGCGTTTGGATGGGTTGAACGCGGTCGGGTCCAGACCGGCCTTGCGGGCCAAGCCGGAGGCCGAAAGCCCGTTTTCCGCGGCCAGGGCGTCGAGCGCCCGCCAGATATCATCGTGTCGCATGGGGATAACATCCTAGGCTTTGCGTCAGAAAGCAATAGGAACATTTTCAGAAAATTGACTTGACCCTGCAATCTTCGCGGGTATGTTCTTAATTTGTTCCCCCTACAAGAGGCTCTTTGCCATGCGCTCCGCCCCACATTCTGCCCTGTCCACCCGCTACGCACCGCTCGCTAACGCGGTCCCCTTCGCCACCGCCGAGGAGGCTTGGTTCTGGACCATGGCCGCGCTTATGGCGCGCCGCGATGGCGCGCGCATCGTCGCAAATCGCGGCGCCGTCTCGCGCAACTGCGAACCAGATGACGTCGTCAAATGCCTCGACCGGCTATACCGGCAGCGTCGCATCGACCTGGTCCACGCGCGCGTCCTGCGGCTGTGGGGGGAGCGTTCAATGGCGCCAGACCCGCGCCACCTCAGCGAAGCCGGCGACCACGCGATCTGGGCTGAGGCGCTCTCCCGCCTCGAATGGCCACTGCGCGTGAAAGGGATTGTGGCATGAGCGGTCGTATCCATGATTTTGCTGCGGAAAACCTGGATTTCTTGCGCCCACATGCACCGCGACTGGCGCATCGACGCCTTGCGGATGAGGGCGACCAGCGCCTCTTCCTGGTCTTCGGCGGCAGCGCCGACCAGTGGTGGCTGAAGCTTCTCGCACCTGGCTTCCGGCACTGCTTCGCCGCGATCGCGGATGACCATGGCTGGACCATCCTCGATCCGCTTTCGGGCCGCCTGCTGGTGCAGCGGCTGCCGCTGGCTGCGGAGTTCGACCTGCCCGCTGTCTATGCCCGCGCGGGGCTCGCGGTCCTAGGTCCCTTCACCCCGGCGCTCTCGCGCGCTCGCCTGCTGCCGTCATGCCTGCCGCTCTCCTGCGTGGCCGTTTGCCGTGCGCTGCTCGGTCCCGTGGCGCCGTTTGCCCTTACGCCAGCCTCACTCTTCCGTCGGTTGCAGAAGGCGGCGAGAAATAGGAAAATAAACTTGACATCTGATGTTCGCCTAGCCTAGAAAGCTCCTGTCAACGGGCGACGTGCGCCCGGTGGCCTTCCTTCCCGTTCCCAAACTTCCCCGGGCCCGGCCTGCTCCCTCCAGGGAGCGGTCCGGGCTCGCGGCTTTTTGGGACCCCTCATTCGCAGGAGTGTCAGCGTGACCCCACGGCCCACGCCGCCCGAGAGCCTGCCACTTGAGCAGATGCTGGCACGCCACGCCCGCGCCCTCGACCGCCGCCGCCCCTTCGAGGCCTTCTGGCAGGATTGCTACGCCCAGGTCCTGCCGGAGCCCGGGCAGGCTGCGCAGATCTTCGACGCGACGGCGGCGGATGCTGCCGAACAGCTCGCCGCCTCCCTCCTCGCGGAGCTCTGCCCGCCCTGGTCGCGCTGGTTCGGCCTCGCCCCCGCCCGGCCGCTGGATGACAGCCCTGATGCGCGCGCCACGGCTCTGGCGCTGGAGGATGCCGCCGAGATGCTCCAGCTGCACCTCGACCGTTCCAACTTCGCGCTCGAGATGCACCAGGCCTTCCTCGACCTGGTCATCACCGGCACCGGCATTCTGCTGGTCGAGGAAGCCGCTCCCGGCGAGCCATCCGCGCTGCGCTTCGCCGCCGTGCCGCTGCGCGAGACGGTGCTGGAGGAGGGCATCTCCGGCCGGCTCGACACCATCTGGCGGGCTCGGCGGCTGACGGCAGCGTCCATCGCCGCACGCTACCCCGATGCGGAACTGCCGCCCGCCCTGCGAAGCGCCGATGGTGACGGCGCGCCGGCGCGCCACCGTGTGCTGGAGGCCGTACATCCCGAAGGCCACGCAACCCGCTTCACGGCCCTTCTCGCCGGCGACGACGGCCGCGTCTTCCCGCTCGCGGAGGGGCGCTTCGCCGAAAACCCCTTCATCGCCTTTCGCTGGCTCAAGGCGCCCGGCGAGACCTACGGGCGCGGCCCGGTCGGCAAGGCGCTACCGGATATCCGCACCGCCAATCTGGTCGTGGAGCTGGTGCTGAAAAATGCCTCGATTGCCGCAACCGGGATCTGGCAGGCCGAGGATGACGGCGTGCTCAATCCCGCGACCATCCGCCTGGTCCCCGGCGCGATCATACCCAAGGCGCCAGGCTCGGCTGGCCTCACGCCGCTTGCGGCACCGGGACGGTTCGATGTCTCCCAGCTCGTGCTCAACGATCTGCGCGCCCGCATTCGGACCGCGCTCCTCGCCGACCGGCTGTCCCCGCAGACACAGTCGCGGATGACGGCGACGGAAGTGATGGATCGCAGCGCGGAAACGGCGCGCCGGCTTGGTGCCACCTACGGTCGCCTGCAGTCGGAGCTGCTGACCCCGCTGGTGACCCGCTGCCTCGCGATTCTCCGCCGCCGCGGCGAGATCGCGCCGCAGACTCAGGATGGGCAGGAGATGCGGCTGCGCTACGCGAGCCCTCTCGCCCAAGTGCAGGGGCGCGCGGATGCCGCGAACACGATGCTGTTCCTTCAGGCGGTGGGTCAGCTCGGCCCCGAGGCTGCGGCGCAGGTCGATGCCGCAGCCGCCGCGCGCTGGCTGGCGCGTAGCCTCAATGCGCCAGCCGAGATCCTCAAGCCGACCCAGGCCGCGCCTGAACCGCAAACCCCCGAGAACGGAGTGTCGCCCGCATGAGCCAGGACCTGCTCGAAGCCGCCAGTAAGTCGGACATCACGCCCGCACCAGCACCGCACGCCGCGCCCGAGGGTGTGCCGGAGAAATTCTGGGATGCCGCGGCCGGCGCCATGCGCACCGAGGCGATGCTGAAATCCTACCTGGAACTCGAACGTCGCCTGTCACAGCGCGTCGGCCCGCCTGCCGAGGACGCTCCGGAGGAGGAGCGCCAGCGCTTCCTTCGTGCGCTTGGTGTTCCCGAGAAGGCGGATGGCTACACCATCGCCTCCCCGCATGACCTGCTCGGCGCCGATGCCGCCATCAACGCGCGGCTGCATGCGGCCGGTTTCACGCCGAAGCAGGCACAGCTGGTCTATGACCTGGCCGCCGAGCGCCTGCTGCCTCTCATCGCGGACGCCGTGCGTGAGGTGGAGGCGGAGCGCGAAGTGGATCGCCTGCGCGCCCACTTCGGGGGCGAGGAAGCTTACCGGCGCATCGCCGGCCAGATCGCCGCCTGGGGCCGCGCGAATCTCGCACCGCACGTCTTGGAGGCGCTGAGCACCAGCCACGACGGCGTCGTCGCCCTTTACGGGATGATGGCCAAGCGCGAACCCGCCCTGATGCGGGCAGCCGACCAGCCCGCTGCTTCGCAGGAGCAGGAACTCCGCGTGATGATGCGCGACCCCCGCTACTGGCGCACGCGGGAGCCCGACTTCGTCAAGCGTGTGACGGACGGCTTCCGGAGACTTGCGAAGGGCTGAAAGCCCTTCGCGATTCGTTTGTGCCCTCAAGCGGCGGGCGCGCGCTCCGCGCGCTTGGCTCGCCGCATTAGCGGCGACGCGCATTCGCGCTTGCGGCCCGCGGTGCGGGCCGAAGAGCGCGTGACCTCG
>JAZKFA010000275.1:0-9796 GCA_040386655.1 Pseudomonadota bacterium
TCCAGTGCGGCACCAGGCGCGGCACGTTCTGGCAGATGATCGGCTCGCGGAAGATGGTGCCGTCGAGGATGTTGCGGATGGTGCCGTTCGGGCTGCGCCACATCTTCTTGAGGTTGAATTCCTTCACGCGCGCTTCGTCGGGCGTGATGGTGGCGCATTTCACGCCCACCCCATATTGCTTGGTGGCGTTCGCCGCATCCACCGTGACCTGGTCATCGGTCTGGTCGCGGTACTCGACGCCCAGGTCGTAGTACTTCAGGTCGATGTCGAGGTAGGGGTGGATCAGCTTGTCCTTGATGAACCCCCAGATGATGCGGGTCATCTCGTCGCCGTCCATCTCGACGACGGGGGTTTTAACCTTGATCTTGGCCATGTCTGTCCTCGGGCGGGTAAGGCGCGCCGCAGAGGAATTCGGCTGGCACGCGAGGGCCGGACATTCGCACCGCAGCAAAGCCGCCGCAAGGCTTGGAGGCCCGCATTGATCCACCACCCCGCGAGCACGATCGCTCAAAGCCTCAGCGCGGCGACCTACGCCGGCTACCGCGCCGGCTTCGAGGCCGCACGGGAGGAAGCCGCAGTTCAGGCCGAGCGCGCGGGCCAGGTGCCGCTCGCGCAGTCCATCCGCTCTATGCGCCCGCTGCCCGACTACGCCGAGCGCGTGGCATGAGCGAACGCGCCGAGCCCATCGAGTGCCCCCATTGCGCGGAGCCGACGATGCCGAACCGCCTGGCCGATGGCGCGCTGGTCTGTTCCTGCGCCGCCGAGCGGCCACTGCCGGAGCCGGAGGAGGAGGCGGATCAAGCCGCCGGTCGCGCAGACTGACCGGGGGCGCCGTCTTCCGCGCGCCCCGCGAGCGCATGCGCGACCGCCATCAATCCGGCGGAATGCACTCCGCCGGAAGCGGCGCCAGCCGGTGGGGCATCAAGTCGGAGCGCGTTCTAAACGCGCTCCGCGAGCGCGAATGCGCGACCGCCGCTAGTGCGGCCGAAGGCAAGCCGCCGGAGGCGGCGCCCGCCGTCTGAGGGCACGATATACAACGCGCTCCGCGAGCGCGAATGCGCGACCGCCGCTAGTGCGGCGAAAGGCAAGCCGCCGGAGGCGGCGCCCGCCGTCTGAGGGCGCGAACTTACAGCTGCCCGCCGGTCCCTGGCGCGGGCCCGGTGGTACCTGTGCCGCCTGGCGTACCGAAGCGGCCGACATTGCCGAACAGCTGCTGCAGGATGGAACGGTCATTGCCCGGGACCGGCGTCTCGCGGTCCACCAGTGCGACCGCCTGGCCATCGGCCTCGGTGAGGATGCGCACGCCCTCGACCACGCCGGCGCGGTTGAAGCTGACCGCCACCATGCGCCGATCCTCCATCTGGAGGCGCCGGCCGGGTGCCAGGCGCGAGGTCGCGCTCAGATAGTACCAGTTGGCATCGTCGAAGGTGCCGGCGAAGGAGGGTGAGCCAAGCAGCGCCTGCACGTCGCGCCGCGTCTGCACGCCGGGCGAGATCTGCGCCAGCTGGTCTTCGGTGACGCGGTTGCCGCGGGGGATGGGCGCGGCCTGGAAGAAGCTGCACCCGCCGAGCATCGCTGCCAGCAGCACCGCCAGGGACGCGTTGACCGAACGACGATTGACCAAAGCGGGGGGCTGGACCATCTGCACGGCATAGCGAGCCGAGGCGCGCGGGGTCAACCCGCCTCGCACCTGCCGGCCCGCTGGCATCGGGGATTGCCGCCATGGGCCTGCTCGGCCTGTTCCGCCGGAAGCCGCATGAGCGGGCCGGCTTTGCGCTCTATACCGCCGCCGTGGGCGCGGCCCGGGACCCGGCGCTGTTCGGCGACCTGGGCGTGCCGGACACGCTCGACGGGCGCTTCGACCTCATCAATCTCTACACCGGGCTGCTGGTCCGCCGGCTGCGCGCGGAGACCGACCCGCGCGGGGCGGCCCTCGCGCAGGCGGTGTTCGACGCGATGTTCGCCGACATGGACATGAACCTGCGCGAGATGGGTGTGTCCGACCTGGTGGTGGGGCGGCGGGTGAAGAACATGTGGGAAGCCTTCCACGGCCGTGCGGTCGCCTATGAGGCCGCCATCGACGCCGGGGACCAGCCCGCGCTCGCCCTCGCGCTGGCCCGCAACGTGTGGCGCGGCGTGGCACCGGGCGCGGTTGGGGAGAGTGAGGCGCTGGTCGCCGGCGCGCCCGCCGAACGGCTGGCCACCCTGGCCATTGCTCAGGCCAAGTCGTTGGCGGCGCAGCCTTTGGCGACGCTGCTGCGGGGCGAGGTGCAGTTCCAGCCGGTGCCGGCATGAGCCCGGAATTCCATCGCCCGCTCGCCATCACGCGCATCGGCCCGCCCGGGCGGCACGAACGGCTGGTGGCGACGCCGGCGGAGTGCGCCGCGCTGGCGGCCCGCTTCGCGATCCCCTCCATCGAAAGCCTGGAGGCGGAATTGTCGCTCGCGCCGGCCAAGGGCGGTGCCGTGGCGGCCGAGGGAAGGCTGCGCGCCGAGGTCACCCAGTCCTGCGTCGTCACGCTCGATCCCGTGGCCGAGCGGGTAGACGTGCCCCTTCGCCTGCGCTTCATCCCCGAGGGCGACGAGCCCTCCGATGATCCCGACGCGCCCGACGAGATCGAGATCGAGGCGGGCATGATCGACCTGGGCGAGGCGGTGGCCGAGCAGCTCTCCCTGGCCCTCGATCCCTATCCCCGCGCCCCCGATGCCGCCCTGCCACCGGGGCTCGTCCCGCCCGAGGAGCCGGAGCCGCCCGCGGCCAAGGTGCATCCGTTCGCCGCGCTGAAGAAGCGGCGCGAGGACCACTGAGGCGCGCACCACCGCGCGATGTCGCACCGCGCGCTTGCACCCCCCCGCCCCTGGTGCTAAGCCCCGCCGCTCGCATCACGACCGCACGTTTGAGAAGAGAGTCCCGGCACCATGGCCGTTCCCAAGAGGAAAGTTTCGCCTTCCCGCCGCGGCATGCGCCGCAGCCATGAGGCCCTCTCCGCACCCAGCTATCTGGAATGCGGGAATTGCGGCGAGCTCAAGCGCCCGCACAATGTCTGTGGCCATTGCGGCCATTATGACGGCCGCGAAGTCGTGGCCGCCGAGCACGTGAAGACCGCGATCCGCATCTGATGCCTGCGGGTAAGGCGCGGCATTGAGCATGGCCGGGGATCCCGGGTCACAACCTGCGTTTTCCCTTGCGATCGACGCCATGGGCGGCGATTCCGCGCCGGAAGTGGTGCTCGACGGACTGGAGCTCGCCGCCGAGCGCCATCCCACAGCGCGATTCCTGCTCGTGGGGGATGAAGCGCGAGTCGGCGCCGGCCTCGCGCGCCGGCCACGTGCCGCGCGCATCTGTTCCGTGCGCCATGCGCCCGACGCCATTCCCGGCGACATGAAGCCCACGGTGGCGCTGCGTATCCGCGGCTCATCTCTGCGCGTGGCTATTGATGCCGTTGCGGGCGGAGAGGCCTCAGGCATCGTCTCAGCCGGCAATACGGGCGCTTTGATGGCCCTGTCCAAGATCGTGCTCAAGACCCTGCCCGAGGTGGACCGGCCGGCGCTGGCCGCCATCGGGCCTTCGGCGCGCGGCGACGTGGTCATGCTCGACCTGGGTGCGAACGTGCAGTGCGATGCCCGGAACCTGGTTGAATTCGCTGTCATGGGCGACGCCTTCGCGCGCGCCGTGCTTGGGCTGACGGCACCCTCGATCGGGCTGCTGAATGTCGGCTCGGAGGAGCTGAAGGGCGATGATCGCGTGCGCGCGGCCGCCGAGACGCTGCGCGATTCGCATCTGGGCCCCAACTTCCGCGGCTTCATCGAGGGGCACGACATCACGGCCGGAACGGTCGACGTGGTGGTGACGGACGGCTTCACCGGCAATGTCGCGCTCAAGACGGGGGAGGGCGCGCTGAAGCTGATGCGTGACCTGCTGCGCCAGGTGTTCACGAGCTCGGTGCCGGCCCGGCTTGGCTACCTGCTCGCGCGGCCGGCGCTCGACCGGTTGCGCGAATGGATGGACCCGCGGCGGTACAATGGCGCGATCCTCATCGGGCTGCGCGGCGTTGTCGTGAAGAGCCATGGCGGCACCGATGCGGTAGGCTTCGCCCACGCCATCGACGTGGCCATGGACATGGTCACCCACGGCTTCAACGCGAAGATCACTGACGGCATGGCGCGTATCGCCGCGGCCGCCGCCGCTTCCCAGGCGCCGCACGTCCCGGCACCCTGACCATGTGTCGGTGAGCGTGCGAAACAGCGGGCGACGGCTGAAGAAGCTCGATGCTATCAACGGGCGTTGATGCTCAAACTCGATCGTTCACAGGCTGTGACCCGCATGATCCGTTCCCTCATCACCGGCTGCGGTGGCTACCTCCCCGGGGAGCCCGTGAGCAATGACGCGCTGGCCGCGCGCCATGGGCTGGACACGTCGGATAGCTGGATTATCGAGCGCACGGGCATCCGCCAGCGCCACATCGCCGATGAGGGTGTGACCGCGTCGGATCTCGGCACGGCGGCGGCGCTGCAGGCGATGGAATCGGCCGGCGTTACGGCTGCGGATGTGGACGCGATCCTGGTCGCGACGGCGACGCCGGACAGCGCCTTTCCGGCCACGGCGGTCCGGATCCAGCAGAAGCTGGGTGTGACGCGCGGCTTCGCCTTCGACCTGGCGGCTGCCTGCGCCGGCTTCATCTATGCGCTGGGTGTGGCCGATGCGCTGATCCGCACGGGTCAGGCGCGCTGCGTGCTGGTCATCGGCACAGAGGTCTATAGCCGCATCATGGACTGGACGGATCGCGGCACCTGCGTGCTGTTCGGCGATGGCGCCGGGGCCGTGGTCCTGCGCGCCGACGAGGGTCGCGGCACCGCATCGGACCGCGGCATCCTGTCCACCCACATGCACGCCGATGGCCGGCACGGCGACATCCTGGCAGTCGAGGGCGGTGCCGGGTCGACCGGTGGGGCGGGCGTGCTGCGGATGGCCGGGCGGGAGGTATTCCGCCACGCGGTGCAGAAGCTGGCCGGCGTGGTGGATGAGGCGCTGGCGGCAAACGGCCTGGGCCATGGCGACGTGCGCTGGCTGGTGCCGCACCAGGCGAATATCCGCATCATCGAGGCGGTGGGCAAGAAGCTGCATTTGCCTCCGGAGCAGGTGGTGGTGACGGTGGACCGCCACGCGAACACCTCCGCCGCGTCGATCCCGCTGGCGCTGAACGAGGCCTGGCGTGATGGGCGGATCCGAAAGGGCGACCTGGTGCTGATGGAGGCGATCGGCGGGGGCCTCACCTGGGGTGCGGCGCTCGCCCGGATTTAAGGCTAAGGTCGTTCCAGGAGTAACCCGAAAGGAACCGACCATGCGCCATGCCCTGACCCTGCTTGCGACCCTGCTGGCCGCTTCACCTGCCCTGGCCCAGACTTCGACCACCCGCGATTCGAGCGGACGCGTGGTCAGTACGCGCAGCACCGACAGCACGGGGCTGACCACGATCCGCGACGCGCATGGCCGCGTTATCGGGACGGAGCGGACCAACAGCACGGGCACGACGACGCAACGCGACGGCAATGGCCGCGTAACCGGAACGACGCGGTAGCGCGCCCGACCCACCGTCTAAGGGCAGAATCTCCGGCGCGCCTTCGCGCGCCGCCCGGCGCCGGCAGTCCGGCGGAAGCCAAGCGCGCGTCGTGCCGGAGGCACGCCTCTGGCGTGACGCGCGCGCCCGGCGTCTGAGGGCATGTATTAGGCCGCTTCGAACAGCCCGCCCGCATCGGCAAGCGCGGCCAAGTGATGCTCCGCATCGCCGAACTGCGTGTCGATCGTGGTCAGGCGCTTGAAGTAGTGACCCACGGCATACTCCATCGTCATGCCGATGCCGCCATGCAGCTGGATCGCCTGCTGGCCGACGAATTTCGAGAAGCGGCCCATCTGCAACTTCACCGCGTGCATCGCGCGCGCGCGCTCCGCCGCATCCGGCTCGTCGGTCATCATGGCCGCATACATCGCCATGCTGCGTGCCTGCTCGAGGGCCACCATCATGTCGGCGGCGCGGTGCTGCAGCGACTGGAAGGCCCCAATCGCGCGGCCGAACTGCTTGCGCGTACGCATGTATTCGAGTGTCAGCTTCAGCGAGGCATCCATCGCGCCGACCGCTTCGGAGGCGAGGGCTGCGATTGCGTCGTCCACCACGCGCTTTACCAGCGGCAAGCCGCCGGCGGGATCGCCCAGCACCGCTTCCGCGCGCACGCCATCGAGCGTGATCTCCGCCGCGCGCAGCCCGTCCGAGGTCGCATAGCCGCGCCGCGTCAGGCCCGAGCCCGATGCGTCCACCAGGAACACGCCGATGCCCGCCTCGTCGCGCGGCCCGCCGGCGGTGCGCGCGGTGACAAAGATCTTGCCCGCGACGTCGCCGTGCAGAACCACGCCCTTGCGTCCCCGCAGCACCCAGCCCTCGCCATCCTTCGTCGCCGTCGTCTCGACATGGTGCAGGTCGAAGCGCGCATTCGGCTCGGTATGCGCGAAGGCGAGCAGCAGGCTGCCCTCGGCCACGAGCGGGACGAGCGCCTGGCGCATCTCCGCATCGGCGCCGTGGCGGAGAAATCCGCCGCCCAGCACCACGGTTGCGAACCACGGCTCAAGCCCGAGAGCGCCGCCGAGTGCCTCGGCGACGATCATGGTCTCGACCGCGCCGCCGCCGAAGCCGCCATCGTCCTCCGCGAAGGGAAGACCCAGGATACCCATCTCGGCATAGGCGGCCCAGATCTCGCGGCTCCAGCCCTCGGGTTGCTTCGCGTAGGCCTTCCGGTTCTCGAAGCCGTACCGGTCCGAGATGAGCTTGCCGAGGCTGTCGGCCAGCATCCGCTGTTCTTCGGAAAAATCGAAATCCATGTTCGTCAGAGCCCCAGGAAGGCTTTCGCCATGATGTTGCGTTGGATCTCGTTGGACCCGCCGTAGATGCTCTGCTTGCGCCAGTTGAAATAAACCGGCTGCGCGAGCGTGGCCCATTCGGGTGCCAGCTCGGGCTCGTTCCAGCGATCCTGCTCGGGGTCCGCACCCACCAGGCCGTAGGGGCCGGCAGCTTCGACGAACAGCTCGGAGATCGCCTGCTGGATCTCGGTGCCGCGGATCTTCAGCACGCTCGACGCCGGGTCGGGCTTGCCCTCGCCCAGGCGCTTGTTCTCGTTGGCGAGCACCCGCAGCGTGGTCATCTCCAGCGCCTTCAGCTGCGCCTCGACCTCGGTCAGCTTGTCGCGGAAGCGCGGGTTGCGCAGCATCGGCACCCCGCCCCCCGGCGCCTCGGCCGCGATGCGCTTGAGCCGCCGGATGCGCTCCTTCGAGGCACCCACGCGCGCCTGTCCCGTGCGCTCGTTCGACAGCAGGAACTTCGCGCAATCCCAGCCCTTGTTCTCGGTGCCGACCAGGTTCTCGACGGGCACCTTCACGTCGTCGAAGAAGACCTCGTTCACCTCATGCGCGCCGTCGATGGTGATGATCGGGCGCACGGTGATGCCCGGCGTCTTCATGTCCACCAGCAGGAACGAGATGCCCTCCTGCGGCTTGGCCGCCTGGGGATTGGACCGCACAAGGACAAAAATCCAGTCCGCGTGCTGCGCGAGCGTCGTCCAGGTCTTCTGGCCGTTGACGATGAAGTGGTCACCCTCGCGCCGCGACGCGCATTTCAGGCTCGCCAGGTCCGACCCCGCGCCGGGTTCGGAAAAACCCTGGCACCACCAATCATCGAGGTTCTTCATGCGCGGCAGGAAGTGCTTCTTCTGCGCATCCGTGCCAAAGGCGCAGATCACCGGGCCGACCATTGCGCAGTTGAAGGCGAGTGGCGTCGGCGTCGGCCACTGCTGCATTTCCTCGTTGAGGATGAAGCGCTTGATGGCACTCCAACCGGTGCCGCCATGCTCCACCGGCCAGTGGGGGACGGCCCAGCCCTTCGCGTTCAGCGCGCGCTGCCATTGAACGACCATCGCCTTGGTCGGCGTGCGGCCGGCGGCCATGCGCTCGCGCGTTTCGGCCGGCAGGTTGGCCTGGATGAAGTCGCGCACTTCCTGGCGGAAGGCGCGCTCCTCGTCGTTGAAGCGAAGGTCCATCACGTCTCTCCCTTGGCATTGGAGGCGGCCGCGGCCTCCTCCATCAGCATCAGTTTCGACAGCTTGCCCACCGCCGTGCGCGGCAGGTTATCGCGGCATTCCAGCGCCACCGGCATTTCGTGCCGACCCACACGCTCCGCAAGGAAGCCGCACAACGCCTCCAGGCTCAGCGCCGCTGCCCCGGGCCGCAGCACCACGAAGGCCTTGGCCGACTGCCCGCGGTAGTCATCCTTCACCCCGATCACTACGCATTCCGCAACATCGGGGTGCTCGTAGATCGCTTCCTCGATGACGCGCGGATAGACGTTGAAGCCGCCGGACAGGATCATGTCCTTCTTCCGGTCGGTGAGGAAGAAGAAGCCGTCCGCGTCCATATGCCCGACATCGCCGGTGAGAAAGAACCCGTCGGCAAAGGCGGCGGCATTCTCCTCGGGCTTGTTCCAGTAGCCGGCCATCACGTTCGGCCCGCGGATGCGGAACTCGCCTGTCTCACCAGGCGGCAGGACGCGGTGCGGATCATCAAGAGCGACCACCTGCATCTCCACATTGGGCAGCGGCAGGCCGATCGAGCCCATCTTGCTCTCGCCGCGTGCGGGATGGCCGGTGCCAGCGGGCGCCGTCTCCGTCATGCCCCACCCGCCGCGCAGCCTGGTGCCGGTGATGCGCGCGAACCGCGCCTCAACCTCCACCGGCAGCGGCGCACCACCCGAGGAGGGGTAGCGCAGGGACGACAAATCCCGCGTCTCGATGCTGGGATGATTGGCCATCGCGATCCACATCGTCGGCACGCCCGCGATCGTCGTCGCGCGGAACTGCTCGATGTCATCGAGGCACTGCGCAACCTCGAAGCGCTGCCGCATCAGCACGGTATTCCCCATGCCGAGGTGCCGGTTCAGCGAGGTTAGCGCGAAGATGTGGAACAGCGGCAGCACGTGGATCACCCGCTCGCCACCAGGCTCCGGACCGCCGCGCCAATAGCTCTGAATGTTTGCCGCCGCGGTGAGGTTCGCATGCGTCAGCATCGCGCCCTTCGGCAGGCCCGTTGTCCCGCCCGTGTACTGCAGCAGCGCCACCGAGTGCTTGTCCACCACCGGCAGCTCGCCCGGCACCGCCGCATCCAGCAGCGCCGCAAAATTTGTCGCATCCTCCGGCACGCCAGCCCCCGCTGGACCGCCCCAATGCGCGTCATCGGCCACCACCAGCCGGTCCACCAAGCCGCGCGCCATCAACGCCCGAGCGCGCCGCAACAACCCGTCCTCAGCCAGGGTCACCAGCACCCGCGCGCCGCTATCGGCCAGCTTGTGCGCCAGCTCCCGCTCCGCATCCAACGGGCTCATCTGCATCAGCCGAACGCCCGCACTCGCCGCGCCGAAAAACGCCACGCTGTGCCAGGGCGAATTCGGCAACAACAAGCCAACCCCGCCCCGAGCCTGCGGCATCACCAACAACGCCGACGCTGCGCGCCGCACCATCGCCCCCAGCGCCGCATAGGTCAGCCGCGCATCCCGATAGATCAACGCCACCCGATCCGGATGCCGCGCCACCGCCGCCGCCAGATGCTCGCCCAAACTCGTGGTCGCAATCGGCGCATCCCAGGCGATGCCGGGGGGGTAGCGCGCCTCCCCGGGGAAGGGAGTGAGGTTGGTCATGGAGCAAGGCCAGGGGGCGCCGCCCCCTGGACCCCCGCCGGGGATCGAGCCGATCCCCGGGCCCCT
>JAZKFA010000276.1:0-2394 GCA_040386655.1 Pseudomonadota bacterium
CTGCTCGCGCTCCGTCTCGCTCACATCCTGGGTGCCATTGCCGACGAAGGCGAAGCGGGGCGAGGCGCGGAGCGCATCGCCGACCGCGCGCGACAGCCGCGCGAGCTCGGCCGGCGGGGCGCCCTCGATGCCCGCGAGCAGCAGCGTGGTCGCGGCACCGCGCTGCAACTCGGCGAGCAGGAAGCGCGCCTCGGCGCGGTCGCTGCGCGGCAGGAAATCCGCCATGTCCCCGCCCGGCGGCGCAGTGCGGACAGCCAGGGTGAGCCCGCCGAGCAACAGGCCCAGCGCGAGCGCCAGCGGCAGCCACCGCGTCATGGCCGCGCTTCGATCGTCATGCGCGTGATGCCGCCGCGCTCCTGGGTTTCGACGGCGCTGATCTGCGCCGCGCGGCCGGTGATGACGATGGCCTGCACCGCCGAGGCAAGCCGTGCGGAGCGCGGGAACAGCGCGATCCGCCAGCTGCCATCCGCCGGCTCGCTGAAGCGCACATCGTAGAAGGACGACAGCCGCGCGAGGTCGCCGGCCAGCGTGCCGCGGATGGCCTCGACCATGGCGCGAACCTCTGGCGCGGCGTCGAGGTTCAGCACCTGCCGGGCCCCGCGCCGTTCCAAGGTCAGCGTGTCCGCCGCCACGCTCAGGCGTTCCTCGACCGGCTCCGTGGTGTGCTTCTCCACCTGGTCGGGCGCGCGCCAGGACAGCGTCCCGCGCGAGGGCAGGGTGCCCTCAAGCTCGGGAATGGCGCGGGTCTCGCTGAAGGCGGCGCGGCTTTCGCGCACGGCCGCGAGGCCGCGCATCACATCCTCGACGCCGGCCGCCTGGACCGGCAGCGCCAGTGCCAGCAGGCAAAGTGCGAGGCGCATCATGCGGCCGGCTCCTCCTGCCAGAAATCATAGAAATTGAACCAGTTGAACGGGTGCGCGCGGCACATCGCCTCCAGCCGGCCCGCGTAGCGACCGAGCCATTCCGTCAGCGCCGCCTCGCGCGCCGCGCGGTCGAGCGTGACGCGTTCGGCGAAGGGTTCGAAGCGCAATGCGTAGCGGCGCGGGCCGAGCCAGGTGCCGAAGCAGAGCAGCACCGGAGCGCCAAGGATCGCGGCGAGCTGCAACGGCCCACCGGGGAAAGGTGCGTCTCGCCCGAGGAAGGGCACCGAGAGCATGCGCTCGCCGCGCGGTGCCCGGTCGCCCAGGATGCCGATGACGCCGCCGCGGGCGAGGCACTCGCTCGCCTCGATCATCGCGGCCGGGTTGCCGAGCGAGATGACGTCGCGCGCGCGAGAGGGGTCGAGCACGTTGAACAGCGCATGCGCGGCATCGGCCATGTGGCGGTGCATCAGGATACGGATTTCGACCGGTGCGCCGGCGCCGGCGATGGAGCGCAGCGCGTCGAAGCTGCCGAAATGTGCGCCCAGCAGGATGCAGCCGCGCCCGGCATCGGCGTGGCGGCGCATCGCGTCCAGCCCCTCGATGCTGATCGCGTAGCCGGCGGTGCGCCCGGTGAGCAGGTAGGCGCGGTCGAGCAGCGTCGCGGCGAAGGTGAAGTACAGCCGCCACATGTCGCGAAGCCCCGGCGTGCGGCCGAGGGCGCGCGCCAGGTAGTGACGCGAGGCGCGCTTCATGCGCGCCGGGGATGAGGCGAGATAGACCAAGGTGATGGGGTGGAGCAGGGCATGTGCCGCGCGCCAGCCGAGGCCGAGCGCGATGACGGCCATGACCTTCAGCCAGCCGCCGCCGCGTTGGCGCTCGGTCGTCCAGCTCACGCCGCGAACCGCGCTTCGATGGTGAAGGCGGTCGCCTCGCCACGTGTGCCGGTGATGGACACCACGCCTTCGCCGCGCGGCGCGAAGGCCAGGTGCACCACCTCGCCGGGGCGGATGGGCGCGAGGAATTTCGCGCGCAGGATCGCGGCAAGCGGGCCGAGTGCCAGGGCCTCGCGCGCGGCCTCGCTCGCGTGGTCGATCAGCACCACCGCGGGCACCAGGGGGTTGCCCGGGAAGTGGCCGGGCAGGGCAGGGTGGTCATGGGGAATGGTGAAGCTCATGCGCGCGCGAGGGGGATGCGCGGAGTCACCGCGCGGAGAGCGCCTCACGCGCGGCCCTCACGCAGAGCCACCAGCGCCTGGCGCGACAGCTTGCCCAGCGCGTCGCGCGGCAACGCGTGCACCATCAGCATTGGGCGCGGCAGGAAGGCGCTTTCCACCCGCGCGCGCAGCGCCGCCAGGATCTCGTCCTGCGAATGGCCGGGGGCGACGACGAATGCGGAGAGCCGCGCGCCGGGATCGGCCTCGATATTGTCGGGCGCGACGAAGACGCCGTCGCGAACGCCCTCGATCTCGCACAGGATGCGGTTGAGCCCGGCAAGCGAGGCGCGCTTGCCGGCGAGCTTCACGATATCCCCG
>JAZKFA010000277.1:0-11319 GCA_040386655.1 Pseudomonadota bacterium
GGACCGGCAGCGCTGGGGCCGCGTGATCCGCGACGCCAACATCACCGTCAACTGAACCTAGCGGAGGTCCAGCCGGCGCCCGAGAAACTCCGTCACCACGTCGAAGCCGCCTGCCGTGGCCAGCTCCTCGTGCCCGGCCAGCGGCGCGACCCAGCGCTCAACCGGCCCCGCCGCAGCGGCTTCCAGCGCCTCGGCCATGGCGGGCGGCGTCAGCCGGTCCTCACCACCCGCGAGGAGCAGCACCGGGGCTGTTACGCGCGCGATCGCGCCGCGGCTGTCGAAGCGATCGCGCAGCAGCCACCGCGGCGCCGGCAGCCAGGGGAAGTGCAGCGCGGCAAGGTCCGCAAGGCTGGTAAGCGGCAGTTCCAGCACCAGCGCGCCGACGGCGCCTTGCTGCTCCGCGGCCAGCGCGATTGCGACGGCCGTGCCCAGCGATTCCCCCCAAATCACGATCCGCCCTGGGCCATGGCCCATCGCACGCAGCGCAACGAGACCGGCGCGGGCATCGCGGAGCAGCCCGGCCTCGCTGGACTGGCCGGGATTGCCGCCATAGCCCCGCCACTCCACCATCAGCGCGCCCCAGCCCAGCCCCGCGAAGCGCGCAAGCCGGCGCCGCCGGTCGCCAAGATGGCCTCCATTGCCGTGCAGGTACAGCACGACCGGCGCATCCTCGCGCAGCGGCGGCACGACCCAGGCGAGCAGGCTCAGGCCGTCCTCGGTAACCACTTCCGTCGCGCGCACCCTCTCGAGCCCGGGCCCCTCAAGCCGGGGCGGGGTGCGGTCGGGGAAGTAGATGAAGCGGTCCTGCAGCACCCGCACCGCGCCGACCCCGAGGATGAGAGCCAGGAGCAGCGCGGCCAGGGCCCAGGCGATCGGGTGCATCGGTCATCCTTGCGGGGGGCGCGGCAGCTCCGCGGTCGCGGTGGCTTGCCTCGGCGGGTGCTATAAGCCATATCCCCGCCATCCCGCGCATACCGCGCTGGAAATTCACACGCGGCGCACCCTTCCTCGACCACAGGGCAGGGTCCGGTCCCCCTCACGGGGGTTGGCGCCGCGGACGCCTCAACCGGACAAGCAGGAAGGATGATCTTGATGGCAATGCCAGACGTTTCGCTGCGCGCGCTTCTCGAAGCCGGCGTGCATTTCGGCCACCACACGCGGCGGTGGAACCCGCGCATGGCGCCCTACATCTTCGGCATCCGCAACCAGGTCCATATCCTGGATCTACAGCAGACCGTGCCCCTGATGGAGCAGGCGCTGAAGGCCGTGCGCGACACCGTCGCCGGCGGCGGCCGCGTGCTGTTCGTGGGCACCAAGAAGGCGGCGGCCGAGTATGTGGCGGAAGCCGCGACCCGCTGCGGCCAGTACTACGTGAACCACCGTTGGCTGGGCGGCATGCTCACCAACTGGAAGACCATCACCGGCAGCATCAAGCGCCTCAAGCAGATGGACGAGCAGCTGGCCGGCAACACCCAGGGTCTCACCAAGAAAGAGATCCTGATGCTGACCCGCGACAAGGAGAAGCTGGACCGCGCGCTGGGCGGCATCCGCGAGATGGGCGGCCTGCCGAACATCATCTTCGTGATCGACACCATCAAGGAGAAGCTCGCGATCGAGGAGGCCAACAAGCTCGGCATCCCCGTCGTGGCCGTGGTCGACTCCAACGCCGATCCGCAGGGCGTGACCTTCCCGATCCCCGGCAATGACGACGCGATCCGCGCCATCAACCTGTATTGCGACATGATTGCGGGCGCCGTGTTCGACGGCATCTCGGCCGAGCTGCAGGCCTCCGGCGTGGATCTGGGTGCGTCCGAGGACGTGGCCGTCGCCGAGGCCGCCGTCGACGACGTGCTGCCGGAGATGCCGGCCGAAGCCGCCGCCGCCGCCGCCGAGGCGCCTGCCGCCGAAGCCCCGGCCGAGGCTCCCGCCGCGGAGTGACCCGCACCCGCCTGGATCACGGCGGGCTGGATTGAGCAACGCGGCCCGGATTATCGTCCGGGTCGCGGCATGACTGTGAGACATGGCGCGATGCGCCGAGCAGCAAACGGAGAATTCCGATGGCAGAAATCACCGCCCTGATGGTGCGCGACCTGCGCGAGAAGACCGGCGCGGGCATGATGGACTGCAAAAAGGCGCTGGTGGAAGCCGGCGGCGACATGGACGCAGCGGTGGACTGGCTGCGCAAGAAGGGCCTCTCCGCGGCCGCCAAGAAGTCCGGCCGCGTCGCGGCCGAGGGCCTGGTCGGCGTGGCCACCGGCCCGCAGGCGGGTGCGATGGTCGAGGTCAATGCCGAGACGGACTTCGTCGCCCGCAACGATCAGTTCCAGACCTTCGTGTCCGAGGTGGCCGGCCTCGCCCTCTCCGTCGGCGACAATGTCGAACAGCTGAAGGCAGCGCCCTACCCCGGCACCCGGCACTCCGTGCAGGAGGAGCTGACCCGCCTGATCGCCACGATCGGCGAGAACATGACCATCCGCCGCGCCCGCGTCCTGCGTGTGGCGAACGGCGCCGTCGCCACCTACATGCACTCGGCCGTGAAGCCCGGCCTGGGCAAGATCGGCGTGCTCGTCGCCCTCGAGGGTGCCTCCGAGCCCGACGTGATGGAGAAGCTCGGCCGCCAGATCGGCATGCATGTGGCCGCGACCCGCCCCGACGCGCTCGACGTCTCCATGGTCGACCCCTCCGCGCTGGTGCGCGAAAAGGCGGTGCTGTCCGAGCAGGCGCGCGCCTCCGGCAAGCCTGAGGCGATCATCGAGAAGATGGTCCAGGGCCGCATCCAGAAGTACTACGAGGAGGTCGTCCTCCTCGAGCAGGTCTGGGTGCATGACGGCGAGAGCCGGGTGAAGCAGGTGGTCCAGAAGGCCGGCCTGGTGCTCAAGGGCTTCGAGCGCTTCTCGCTGGGCGAGGGCATCGAAAAGCAGACCAGCGATTTCGCCGCCGAAGTGGCCGCGGCCGCCGGTACCCCCTGACGCGCGCAACATTGCCGCCATGGGCGCTGCTCCACTATGGTGCGGCGCCCGCAACCCTTGCGTAATGGTCCCGACATGAGCGAATCGCCGGCGTACAAGCGCGTCCTGCTGAAGGTTTCGGGCGAGGCGCTGATGGGCGGGCGGGACTACGGTCTGGACAACGCCACCTGCCGCCGCATCGCTGAGGATGTGAAGGGCGTGATCGCGCTCGGCGTCCAGGTCTGCATGGTGATCGGCGGGGGCAACATCTTCCGCGGCATCGCCGGCGCCGCCTCCGGCATGGACCGGGCGCAAGCGGATTCCATGGGCATGCTGGCTACCGTGATGAACGCGCTGGCGATGCAATCCGCCCTCGAGAAGCAGGGCATCAGCACCCGCGTGCAGAGTGCAATCCCGATGTCCTCCGTCTGCGAGCCCTTCATCCGGCGCCGGGCGGAACGGCACATGGAGAAGGGGCGCGTGGTGATCTTCGCTGCCGGCACGGGAAACCCCTTCTTCACCACCGACACGGCGGCCGCGTTGCGCGCGGCCGAGATGGGCTGCGATGCGTTGCTCAAGGGTACCCAGGTCGATGGTGTCTATGCCGCCGACCCCCGCAAGAACCCCGACGCTGAACGGTATGTGACGTTGACCTACCTGGACATGCTCTCACGCGACCTCGCGGTGATGGATGCCGCGGCAATCAGCCTCGCGCGTGAAAACCACCTGCCCATCATTGTGTTCAACATACATGAACCCGGTGCCTTCACGGCTGTCATGAAGGGCGAGGGCAAGTTCACCACGGTCATCGAACAGCCGCATTGATGGGGATATGAGGCGCTTGATCCGCGACCTTGTTCCGAACTCCGAAGGGGAAACACCGCCATGGCGGGCGATGTAAAGGCTTTGAAGCAGGACCTCACGCGCCGGATGGATGGCGCTATCGAGACTGTGAAGAAGGAATTCCAGGGGCTGCGTACGGGACGGGCGAGCCCCGCCCTGCTGGAGCCTGTCCGCGTCGAGGCTTATGGCGGCAATTCACCCCTCAACCAGGTCGCTAATATCTCGGTCGGCGGGCCGGGGATGCTGTCCGTGCAGGTGTTCGACCGCTCCCTGACCAAGGCCGTGGAGATCGCGATCCGTGATTCCGGGCTGGGCTTGAACCCGCAGGCGGAGGGGCAGACCATTCGCGTCCCACTGCCGCCCCTGACCCAGGAACGCCGCAACGACCTCGTCAAGACGGCGCATAAATACGCCGAGGCCTCGCGCATCGCCATCCGCGGCGTCCGCCGCGACGGCATGGAGCAGATCAAGGGGATGACTGCCGACAAGAAGGCGCCGATCAGCGAGGATGAGGGCAAGCAGGCCCAGGGCGAAGTGCAGAAGCTGACCGACCAGTACATCAAGCAGATCGACACGCTGCTGGCGGAGAAGGAAAAGGACATCAGGTCGGTTTGATCCCGAGGACGCGCCGGTGAGCGCCGCCCCACAGACGCTGGCCACGGCCGGCGGACCGCCGCCCGTGCCGGTGCATGTCGGCATCATCATGGACGGCAACCGGCGCTGGGCGCAGGCGCGCGGGCTGCCGGCTGCGCTCGGCCACCGTGCGGGGGCCGAGGCCGCGCGCCGTACGGTCGAGGCTGCGGGCAAGGCGGGCATCGGCTGGCTGACGCTGTTCGCCTTCAGCTCGGAGAACTGGCGCCGTCCGCTCGACGAGGTGAAGGCCCTGACAGGACTGCTGCGCCTGTACCTGCGGTCCGAGGTCGCGAACCTGGTCAAGGAAGGCGTGCGCCTGCGCGTCATCGGCGATCACACCCGCTTCGGCCCCGATCTCTCGCGCGCCGTGCTCGCCGCCGAGGCCGCGACGCGGGACGGCACGCGGCTGAACCTCACCATCGCCCTCAGCTATGGCGGCCGGGCCGAGATCGCGGCGGCGACGCGCGCGCTGGCGGAAGCTGTGCGCGACGGCACGCTCGACCCCGCGGCGATCGACGAGGCCGCCGTGGCCTCGCGGCTGCAGACCGCCGGTCAACCCGACCCGGACCTGATCATCCGCACCTCCGGCGAGCAGCGGCTGTCCAACTTCCTGCTGTGGCAATCCGCCTATGCCGAGTTCGTCTTCCAGGACGTGCTCTGGCCAGATTACGGCGCGGCGCCGCTCGCCGAAGCGCTCGCGGAATTCGCTCAGCGCGACCGCCGCTTCGGCCAGCGCGCCGCCGGATGAGCGCCTCCACGGTCGAGCCCGAGGGCAAGCGTTGGCGGGACCTGCGCAAGCGCGTGCTGTCCGCCCTGGTGCTTGGCCCCACGGCCATCGCCTGCGTCTGGCTGGGGGCCACGCCCTGGACGCTGCTGATGGCGGTCGCCGCCGCGATCCTGACCTGGGAGTGGGTGCATCTGTGTGGACTGCGCACGAGGGCCTTTCCGGGCATCGCCGTGCCTTTCGTGGTGCTCGGCGCGGGCGCGATGGCGGTTGCGGGACGGCCAGGCTGGGCGCTGGGCTGCCTCGCGTTGGGGTTCCTCATCACCTGGGCGGCCTCGCGCAACCTGCCGCGCCTCCGAAAGCTGCCGCTCCCGCCGCTGCGCCTGGCCTTGGGCGTGCTCTATATCGGCATCGCCGGCATCGCCCTGATCGAGCTTCGGCACGACAATGAGGCTGGTCGGGCCAATGTGTTGTTCCTGCTGCTGGTGGTTTGGGCGTCGGATATCGGGGCCTACATGGCCGGGCGCGCCTTCGGCGGGCCCAAACTGATGCCCAGCGTCTCGCCCAACAAGACGTGGTCCGGTGCTGCCGGCGGGTTGTTGCTGGCGGTCGTGGTGGGCGTGATCGCGGCGCGTCTCCTCGCGCCCGGGGATTACCTGACAGCCGCACCCGTGGCGGTGCTTCTGAGCGTGATGGCGCAGGCCGGCGACCTGCTGGAAAGCGCGATCAAGCGGCACTTCGCGGTGAAGGACACCTCGTCGCTCATCCCCGGCCATGGCGGGCTGCTGGACCGGTTGGACGGGGTGCTGTCGGCCGCGCCCGTGGCCGCAATGCTCGCCCTGGCCTCGGGCCAGGGTGCGCCGATATGGCAGTGACGGCTCCCGCGTGACCCGCTCCGTCACCCTGCTGGGCTCGACCGGCTCCGTCGGGCGTTCAACCGCGGCGCTGCTGGAGGGTTTCGCCGTCGAGGCGCTGGTTGCCGGGCGCGACGTGGCGGCCCTCGCCGCCCAGGCGCGTGCGCTGCGCCCGCGCATTGCCGTGCTCTCGGACGAGGCCTGCCTACCCGCGCTGCGCGATGCGCTGGCGGGCACGGGCATCGAATGCGCGGCCGGCGAGGCGGCGGTGATCGAGGCCGCGTCCCGGCCGGTGGACTGGACCATGGCCGCCATCGTGGGGTCGGCGGGGCTGAAGCCCACCCTGGCCGCGCTGGCGCGAGGGGGGATCCTCGCGCTGGCGAACAAGGAAAGCATGGTCTGCGCCGGGGCCATCGTCATGGAGGCCGCGCTCCGCTCCGGCGCCACGATCCTGCCGGTGGACAGCGAGCACAACGCAATCTTCCAGGCGCTGTGCGGCCAGGCGATGGCGCGGGTGGAGCGCATCTATCTCACCGCCTCGGGCGGGCCGTTCCGCGAGATGCCGCTCGGCGTCATGGCCGCCGTCACGCCGGCGATGGCGGTCAAGCACCCGATCTGGTCGATGGGGGCGAAGATCAGCGTCGACAGTGCGACGATGATGAACAAGGGCCTGGAGGTGATCGAGGCCGCGCGGCTCTTCGCGCTCGACGAGGCACGCATCCAGGTGCTGGTGCATCCGCAATCCGCGGTGCATGGGCTGGTGCAGTATGTCGATGGCTCGCTGCTGGCCCAACTCGGCACGCCGGACATGCGCACGCCCATCGCGCACGCGCTCGCCTGGCCGGACCGCATGGGCGTGGATGTCGCCCGGCTGGACCTGCTGGCACTTGGGCGGCTGGATTTCCACCCGCCGGACCCGGTGCGCTTCCCCGCCCTGCGCCTTGCGCGGGACGCCTTGCGCGCGGGCGGCGGCGCTCCCACCATATTGAATGCGGCGAACGAAATCGCGGTCGGGCGGTTCCTTGAGGGCCGGCTCGGCTTCCTCCGCATCGCCGCGGTGGTCGAGGAGACGCTGTCGCGGCTCGGCCCGCGCGGGATCGACGGGCTGGACGCGGTGATCGCCTTGGATGCCGAAGCGCGTGCCCACGCGGCGGGAATCGCCGCCTGAACTATGCGCGGCGGGAATCGCCGCCTGAACTATGCTCGGCGGGAATCGCCGCCTGGACTATGCTCGGCGGGAATCGTCGCCTGAACTATGCCGCGGCGATGCTCGCCGCCTGAGGATTGCTGCGGCGGAACTCGCCGGCTGAGATTGCCTTGGCGGTGCCCGCCGCCGGTTATTCATGGATGGATGCCGACCTTGGACCTGATACCCGATAGCCTGCGCACCGTGCTCGCCTTCGTCGTCGTGCTCGGCGTGCTGATCTTCATCCATGAGCTGGGCCACTACCTCGCCGCGCGCTGGCGCGGGGTGCATGTGGAACGCTTCTCGGTCGGCTTCGGCCGCGCGATCACCTCCTGGACGGACAAGCGCGGCACGGAGTGGCGCATCGGCTGGCTGCCGCTGGGCGGCTACGTGAAGCTGCACGGCCAGGAGCAGCCCGCCGACGTGCCGGAGGCGGAGCGCGCCGCCTGGCAGGAAGGGCGCACCTTCCACGACAAGCCGGTGCTGGACCGCGCCATCGTCGTCGCGGCGGGCCCGCTCGCGAATTTCCTGCTCGCGGCGGTGCTGTTTGCCGGCCTTTTCATGGTGCAGGGGCGTCCAACCAATCCTGGGGCGGCCATGGTGGGCTCGGTGAACGAAGGTTCGGCCGCGGCCGCGGCGGGGCTGCGCGCGGGCGACCGCATCGTCTCGATCGACGACATCACCATCACCCGGTTCGAGCAGATCCAGCGCCACGTCCAGCCGCGCGCCGGCCAGTCACTCCAGCTTCGCTATGAGCGCGAGGGCCAGGCGCGGACCGCCGCCATCACGCCGACGCCGCGCCCGGGCGACGGCCTCGGCGTCCTCGGCATCGCCGGCGGCGCAACCGTGTTCGAGCGGCTGGACCCCGCCTCCGCGCTGCTCGCCGGCGTCACCTATACCGGGGACATCTCGGTCCAGACGCTGGCTGGCCTGTGGCAGATGATTTCCGGCACGCGGGGGACCGAGGAGCTTGGTGGACCGCTGCGCATCGCCCAGCTGTCGGGCCAGGTGGCCGAGATGGGCCTGGTGCCGCTGATCTCGTTCATCGCCATCCTCTCGGTCAATCTGGCGCTGATCAACCTGTTCCCGATCCCCGTTCTCGATGGCGGGCACCTGATGTTCTACCTGGCCGAGGCCATTCGCGGGCGGCCGGTTCCCCCGCGCGCGCAGGAGATGGGGTTCCGTGCGGGCTTCGCGCTGCTGGTGGCACTCTTTGTCTTCTCGACCTGGAACGACCTGACGCAGCTGGGCCTGTTCCGCTGGGTGGCACGGCTGGTGGGGTAGGAAAGGGGCGCCATCAGGCGCCCCTCAAGAGCCGGGCGCCGCCTCCGGCCGCTGCTCGCCGGACGACCGGCCATCGCCTATTCGGCGTCCTGGGCGGCCAGGCGGGCCGAGGTTCTGATCTTGGGGTTGGGGTGTGTTCGCGGCCTGCCGGGGGTTGTGGCGGGGGCGGCCTCAGGGTAGTCGCTGCCTATCCTTCCGGTTAATGTCCGGCACTCCCGTAACAGGCCCGAGTCGATTGACCCCAGCACGCGCCATCCTGCTCGCCACCCTGATTTTGCTGCCCGGCCTCGTGGCGGCGCAATCATCGGGCCCTCCCGCGCGACGCACGGCACCCGCCGCGGCGGCCGCGCCCTCGGGCGGGCGCATCGCCGGCATCGACGTGCGCGGCAACCAGCGCATCGAGGCTGACACGATCCGCAGCTACATGCTGGTCCAGCCCGGCGACGTCGCCGATGCCGACCGTCTCGATCGCTCGCTGCGCGCGCTGTTCGCGACGGGACTGTTCCGAGACGTCGAGATCACCCCGCAGGGCGGCCGCGTCCAGGTCACCGTGGCGGAGAACCCGATCGTCAATCGTGTCGCCTTCGAGGGCAATCGCCGCGTCTCCGAGGATATTCTGCGCGGCGAGGCGCTGCTGCGCCCTCGCGCCGTCTTCACCCCCGCCGCCGCCCAGGGCGACCGCCAGCGCCTGCTCGATGTCTATGCCCGTCGTGGCCGCTTCAACGCGCGCATCGAGCCCAAGATCATCGAGCTGGACCAGAACCGCGTCGATGTCGTCTACGAGATCGTCGAGGGCGATATCGCACTCGTCAGCCGCATCAACTTCGTCGGTAACGCGGCCTTCTCCGACGGCACGCTGGGCGAGGTGGTTTCCACCCGCGAGAGCGCCTGGTACCGGATCCTCTCGACCTCCGATGTCTACGAGCCGGAGCGCCTGACGCTCGATCGCGAACTGCTCCGCCGCTACTACCAGCGCCGCGGCTACGCGGACGCCCAGGTCACCGGAGCGACCGCCGAGCTGTCGCCCGACCGCACCGGCTTCTTCCTGACCTACACGATCAGCGAGGGCGAGCGGTACCGCTTCGGCGCCATCACCGTGGACAGCCGCGTGCGCGGCCTCGAGGGCAGCACCGTCCGCCCCGACATCGCCATCCGCGAGGGCGACCAATATGATGGCGACGCGGTGGAGCGCGCGACGACCGCGCTGACGGATTCGCTCGCGACGCGGGGCTTCCCCTTCGCCGAGGTCAATCCGCGCGTCACCCGCGATTCCGAGGGACGCCGCATCGCGATCGCGTTCGAGATCACGGAGGGTTCGCGCAACTTCATCGAGCGCATCGAGATCGCCGGTAACTCGCGCACCCAGGACCGGGTCATCCGCCGCGAGTTCCGCGTGGCCGAGGGCGACCCGGTCAACCCGACCCTGGTGCGCCGTTCGCGTGAGCGTCTTCGTGCGCTGGGCTATTTCTCCGACGTGCAGATCACCGCGAGCCCCGGCAGCGCGCCGGACCGCGTGATCCTGAACACCCAGGTGCAGGAACGCGCCACCGGCGAAGTCTCGCTCGGCGGCGGCTACTCCACCGATGCCGGCGCACTCGCCGATATCGGCCTGCGCGAGCGCAACCTGCTCGGCACCGGCATCGACGCGCGCATCAACGCGCTGATCGGCCAGCGCCGGCGCCAGATCGACTTCTCGGTCACCGACCCGCAGTTCCTCGACCGCAACCTCGCCGCCGGCATCGACCTGTTCGCGGTGACGCGCAACCTGCTCTCGATCGCGAGCTACCGCGAGGAACGCATCGGCGGCTCCATCCGCCTGGGCTACGAGTTCAACGAGTATCTGCGCCAGTCCGTAAGCTACTCGCTGATCGAACGCCGCGTCTTCGACGTGGCGTCCGACGCCTCGCGCTTCATCCGCGAGCAGCAGGGCAGCACGCTGCTGAGCCAGGTGAGCCAGACGCTCACCTATGACCGGCGCGACGACCGCATCGACCCGCGCTCGGGCTACGTCGTGCGCCTCGGCACCGACCTTGCCGGCCTCGGCGGCGATGTGAGCTACCTCCGCACGCGCGTCGACGGGTCCTTCTACGTGCCGCTGGAGCGTTACTTCGGCGACCGCGACTACGTGCTTGCCTTTTCCGCCAGCGCCGGGCGTCTCGATCCCTTCGGCGAGCGCGACGACCGCATCGTGGACCGCTTCTTCCTTGGCGGCGAAAACCTGCGCGGCTTCGCGGTCGGCGGCGCGGGCCCGCGCGACATCACCACCCGCGACAGCCTCGGTGGCCGCATCCTGTTCACCCAGACGACGGAGTTGCGCTTTCCGCTGCCCGTTTCCGCCGACCTGGGCCTGACGGGGCGCGTCTTCGCCGATATCGGCATCAACTACGGCCTGCCGTCGAGCACGTCCGGGCCCGAGGTGCGCGACAGCTCCTCGCCGCGCGTCGGCGCCGGCGTCGGCATCTCCTGGCGCAGCCCGATCGGGCTGATCAATATCGACCTGGCGCAGGCCGTGGTGAAAGAAAGCTACGACCGCACTCAGGTGTTCCGCTTCGGCTTCGGCACGCGGTTCTGAGAGACGAGAAAGACACTCCCATGGTTCGTCGTTATGCCTTGGTGATCGCGGGCCTTCTGTCCGCCACGCCTGTCCTCGCGCAGCAGCCCGAATGGTTCGTCCCCGGTGGCCAGCGTCCGCCTGCGGGTGCCCAGCCGCCGGCAGGCCAGCGTCCGCCCCAGGCTGGGCAGCCCGCCGGCCAGCGCCCGCCGCAGAACCCGCAGCGGCCGCCGCAGGCGCCCGTGCGCACCGATGCACCGCCCCCGCTGCCCGCCGGCCAGCAGCCCCCGACGGCC
>JAZKFA010000277.1:11329-13739 GCA_040386655.1 Pseudomonadota bacterium
ATCATCGGCATCGTCGACGTGCCCGAGGTGCAGCGCGTCTCCAACGCGTTCACGCAGGTGCGCGAGGAGATCGAACGCCGCCGCACCCGCCTGAACGACGATCTGCAGCGCGAGCAGGGCCGCTGGCGCGAGGAGCAGCAGCGCCTCGGCGCCGAGCGCGCGACGCTCACCGCCGAGCAATTGCGCAACCGCGAGCGTGAGCTGCAGGACCGCATCACCGATGCGCAGCGCATCTTCCGCGACCGCCAGCGCGGCATCGAGCAGGCGGCGCAGGGTGCCCTTAGCCAGATCGAGCAGGCGCTGGGCATCGTGATCCGCCAGGTGGCGGCCAGCCGCAACATCAACATGATGCTGCCGCGCGGCGTGGTGATCTTCAACGACGCCGGCTTCGACCTGACCGAGGAAGTCGCGCAGCGGCTGAATGAGGCGCTGCAACGCGTCGCCATGGCGCCTGAGGAAGGTGTGGCGGCCGCGCCTGCAACACCTCCGGCTGCGCCGCGTCCGGCAACGCCGCCGGCCACACCGCCGCGCCGGAACTGAGCGGTGGCCGCCGACCCGCGTTTCTACACGACGGGAGGGCCGCATAGCCTGGCCGCCATTGCCGCCGCCGCCGGGGCGACCCTGGCAGGCGATGGCGAGCGGATATTCACCGGCGTCGCGCCTCTTCAGACGGCCGGCCCGAACGATGTGAGCTTCCTCGACAACCGCCGCTACGCCGCGGCGATGGCGACCTCGCGCGCCGGCGCGGTGGTCCTGGCCGCGGCGATGGCGGGCAAGGTGCCGCCGGGCTGCATTCCGCTGGTCACCGGCCAGCCCTACTTGGCGTTTGCCCGTGTCGCGACGCTGTTTCATCCCGCCCCGGTGGCCCGGGCCGGCATCCATCCCTCCGCCGTCATCGGCGAGGGCGCTAGCATTGGCGAGGGCTGCGAGATCGGTCCGCACGCCGTCGTCGGCGCCAAGGCGGTGCTGGGTGCAGGGTGCATCATCGAGCCGCTGGCCATGGTCGGGCCCGGCGTCGTGCTCGGTGAGCGCTGCCGCATCCACAGCCATGCCTCGATCACTCACGCCATCGCCGGCGACGAGGTGGTGCTGAATGCCGGCGCCCGCGTCGGCGGCGAGGGCTTCGGCTTTGCGACCGACCCCGCGACGGGCCGGCACGTGACCGTTCCGCAGGTTGGCCGCGTCATCCTGGGCAATGGCTGCGAGATCGGCGCGAACGCCACCGTGGACCGAGGGTCAGGCGGGGACACCGTGCTCGGGGCGGGCTGCCGCCTCGACAATCTGGTGCAGATCGGCCACAACGTACGCCTCGGAAAAGGCTGCGTTATCGTCGCCATGGCCGGGATCGCGGGGTCTTCGACGCTTGGCGACTACGTGGTCGTTGCCGCGCAGGGCGGCGTCGCGGGGCATGTCACCATCGGCGATCGCGCCCGGGTCGGCGCGCAGGCCGGCGTGATGCAGGATGTGGAGCCTGGGATGGACGTGCTGGGCAGCCCGGCGCAGCCCTCGCGGGAGAAATGGCGCCAGGTGGCGGCGCTGCGGCGGGTTGCCAATGCAGCCATCGAAGCCGAGCGCAAGGCGGCGGTACAGAAGGCGGCCAGTGAAGGCCGCACGACCGGACGGAACGACGGGGCACGGGAACAGGACTAGCGGCGCATGGAGAGCGAGACAGAAGATCGCGCGAGTGCGCGTGGACATGAAGGCGGCGGCGAACACGCGGCGCAGACGGCGCCGGCTGAAGGCCGGGTGGTCGATACCTTCGACATCGCGCGGATCATGCGCGCCATCCCGCATCGCTACCCCTTCCTGCTGGTCGACCGCATTGTCGACGTGGTGGCCGAGCAGAGCTGCGTCGGCATCAAGAACGTCACCATCAACGAGAATTTCTTCCAGGGGCATTTTCCCCAGGAACCCGTGATGCCGGGCGTGCTCATCATCGAGTGCATGGCCCAGACCGCCGCCGTGCTGGTGGTGGAAAGCCTTGGGCCGCATGCGCAGGGCAAGCTCGTCTATTTCATGACCATCGAGAATGCGAAGTTCCGCAAGCCGGTGGGTCCGGGCGACCAGCTCCGGGTGCGCGTGGTGCGTGAGCGCAAGCGCGGCAACGTGTGGAAATTCAACGGCGAGGCGCGCGTCGATGGCGTGCTCGTCGCCGAGGCCAATTTCGGCGCGATGATCCTGGATCGATAGACATGGCCATACATCCGAGTGCCGTCATCGCGCCCGGCGCGCGCATCGCCGATGGCGTGACCATCGGTCCGTTCTGCACGGTGGGACCGGATGTGGTCCTCGCGCCCGGTGTCGAACTCGTCTCCCATGTCACGGTCGACGGCCATACCGAGCTGGCGGAGGGCGTGCGCGTCTTCCCCTTCGCCTCCGTCGGCCTCGCGCCGCAGGACCTGAAATACAA
>JAZKFA010000278.1:0-10122 GCA_040386655.1 Pseudomonadota bacterium
CGAGGATGAGCCGGCGCGGGGACGGAACCGATGAGTGACGCGGCAGCGGATGCACCGCACATCCTGGTCGTGGACGACGACGCTCGCCTGCGCGCGCTGATCCAGCGCTACCTCGGCGAACAGGGCTTCCGCGTCTCCGCCGCGGCCGATGCCGCCGCCGCGCGCCGGGCACTGGCGGGCATGTCCTTCGACATGCTGGTGCTCGACGTGATGATGCCGGGCGAATCCGGCCTGGACCTGACCGAGAGCCTGCGCCGCGAGGGCCAGGAGGTGCCCATCCTGATGCTGACGGCGCGCGGTGCGCCCGATGACCGCATCGCGGGCTTCGAGAGCGGGGCCGACGACTACCTGCCCAAGCCCTTCGATCCGCGCGAGCTGGCGCTGCGCATCCGCACCATCCTCAAGCGCGCAGCACCCCCGGCCCCAGCCGCGGCACCGGCCCACCAGGCCGTGCAGATCGGCCCGCACTGGTTCGACGTGGAGCGCGCGGAGCTGCGCGGCCCGGATGGGCCCATTCGGTTGACGGGCGGCGAATCCGCGCTGCTGCTGGCGCTGGCCCGCAAGCCTGGCGAGGTGCTGAGCCGCGAAGACATCGCGGAGGCACTGGGTACGCCGGAAGCGGGCGAGCGCGCGATCGACGTCCAGGTCACGCGCCTTCGCCGCAAGATCGAGCCCGACCCGCGCGAGCCGCGCTTCCTCCAGACCGTGCGCCACCGCGGCTACGTCCTGCGCCCCGGCGCCTGAGCAACCGCGCTGGCGCGTGAGGCGTTGACCCGGCTCATCGGCAGGAGGCGCATCATGTCAGGCAACCAGGGGCTCACGCGGCAACGCATCGAGGATATGGCCCAACGCCTGTGGGAAGAGGCGGGTTCGCCCCAGGGCGGGCCGGCAGAGTTCCTCGCCGACGCCAAGGCGGCGATCGCGGAGGAGGAGGCCAAGGTCGACAAGGAGTCGGAGCAGAGCTTCCCGGCCAGTGACCCGCCTTCCTCCTCGGGCATCACCGGCCCGACCGGTGACGTCGCGGCGGTGTCGAACGGGGATCAATGAGAGCGGCTTGACCAGGGGCGCGGCAGGATTTATAGGAATACTTACTTATATCCGATCGCGCTCCAGGCGTGTCACCGAGGCCAGTCCGAAAAGCCGAAAGTAAGATGATCTTACCCGGCGCGCAGCGAAATCAATCGCTTACATCTAGATGCCAGGGTAAGAATTCCTGAAATTCTTACCCGGACGGCTCCCGATGCACTTCAACCGCCTGTTCCGCTTCATCGCCCCACGCGGGCTGCTGGGGCGGGCGCTGCTCATCATCCTGCTGCCGCTGGTGATCCTGCAGGCGATCGCGCTGCAGTTGTTCTATGGCAACCACCTCGACGTCATCTCCCGCCGCCTGGCGGCGGGTGTCGCCGGCGATGTCGGCATGATCGGGGAGTTGATCACCCGCGATGCGAGCGCGGACAACCAGGCGCGCATCTTCCGCGACGCGGCCTGGCGGCTGGAGCTCGCACTCGCCTTCGAGCCGGGCGCGCGGCTGGAGGCGCCGCAATCACGCCGCGCCTCGATGCCGTTGCTGCCACTCGAGGATGATCTCGCGACGGCCATGCGCGAACGCGTGGCCCTGCCCTTCGACACCGACTGGCAGACGGACCCGCGCAGCGTGATCATCCGCGTGCAGCTGCCCGGCGGCGTGCTGCATGTTGAGGCGCCGCGAAAGCGGCTGTTCTCCGGCACCCTGTACCTGTTCATGATCTGGCTGGTGGGGTCGGCGCTGCTGCTGTTCGGCGTCGCGGCCGTGTTCATGAAGAACCAGGTGCGCGCGATCCGGCGCCTGGCCGGTGCGGCCGAGGCCTTCGGCATGGGCCGCGACCTCGGCGCGATCAAGCCCGAGGGGGCGGCCGAGGTGCGCCAGGCGGCCGTCGCCTTCAACCGCATGCAGGAGCGCATCCGCCGCTTCGTCGCCCAACGAACGGACATGCTGGCGGGCATCAGCCACGACCTGCGCACGCCCTTGACCCGCATGCGCCTTGCCCTCGCTTTGCTGCCCGGCGAGGCGCAGGAGGATGCCGCGGCACTGACCCAGGACGTGGAGGAGATGGAGCGCATGGTCGCCGCCTACCTCGCCTTCGCCCGCGGCGAGGGGCAGGAGCAACCGGTTCCGACGGACCTTGTCGCACTGGTCGAGGATGTGGCCGCCAAGGCCCGGCGCGACGGCGCGCGGATCTCGGTCGAGGCGCCGGATGTTCTCACCATGCCGCTGCGCGCGGACGGGTTCCGCCGGTGCCTGGGCAACCTGCTCGACAATGCGCGCAAGCATGCCCGCCGCATCGCCGTGGCGGTCGAGCAGGTGGCACGGCCGGAGGGCGGCGGGTGGGCAACGGTGATGGTCGATGATGACGGCCCCGGGATCGCCGCCGACCAGCGCGAGGAGGCGTTCCGGCCATTTGCCACCCTGTCGGCAGGGGGCACAGGGCTGGGGCTTGCGATCGCGCGGGACATCGCCCGCGCCCATGGCGGGGATATCCTGCTCGAGGACAGCCCGCTTGGTGGGCTGAGGGCGCGGGTGAGATTGCCCGTCTAGCGCGCTCAGGCGGCGCGCGCCGACCAGCGGCTTTCCGCCGAACTCGTGGCGTAGCGCATTCGCGTAGGCCGAGCGCGGAGAGCGCCCCGATCTGATGCCCTCAACCGCCGGGCGCCGCCTCCGGCGGCTTGCCTTCGCCGGACTTCCGGCGGTCGCGCATTCGCGCTCGCGGGACGCAGACAGCGCCCCGGCTGCGTGCCCTTGAAGTTGGCGCTTCTTACTTCGTCGGCGGCACCAGCGACTTCGCCTCCTCCATCGCGGCCGTAAAGCGGCGGTTGAGAAGGCTGAGCGCCTCGCCGCTCGACTTCTGGATCAGCTCGGACAGCTCCTGCATGTTGGCCACGGCGCGCTCATAGGATGTACGCATCATGTCGGTTTGCTTCGTGGCCTGCGCCTGCGGGGCGTCGGCGGTGCCCATGGAGCGCATCGCCTCGGTCATGTCGCCGATGGTCTGCTGAACCATTTCCATGTGCCGCTTGGCGACGGCCTGCGCGCCCTCGAGAGCGAGGCGGTTGGCTTCCGCCAGGGCTTCCATGTTACGGCGCTGCGCGGCGGCCAGTGCCTCCATGTCCGGGAAGCCGGGCATGCGGAACATGCGGGTGAAGTCATTGTCGCTGCTTGCCATGGTGTGTCCCCGTGTGGTTGCAGGCGTTGGGTCTCAGTGCAGGTGAGGCATCGCCCAGGTGCCTCGATGGTGGCTCGGTGTCCCGGCAGGATCCGCCGTGGACGGGCAAACATCCACCGAATTCAGTCCAGCGGCGTCGCGGCGTCGATCTCGGGCTCCGGCTCAGACTCGGCCTCGGCGATGGGCAGGCGCAGGCTGCGCGCGAGTCCCTCGGCACGGTCGAGGGCACGGTCCAGCGCCGCCATCGTCGCGCCCAGGTCGGGGCTGTCATCGCGCTGCCAGGCACGCACCGTCGCGAGCCAGACCACGGCCAGGCCCGGGGCGCGCCACGCGCCGGAGGGGAAGCTGCTGTCCATCTCGGCGGCTTCGAGCATCCAGCCCATCGCACCCAGCATCTGGGGGCCGAGGAACAGCGCCAGGAACGGATCGCGCTTGGCATCGTCGAGCAGCCGCTCGATGCCGGCGCGATGCTCCTGCATGGTGTCGAGACGGCGCATCAGCACATCGAAGATGCGGTCGCGCGGGGTGCCGCCCTGCCCCGCGACGGTACCGGCGAGCACCGCCTGGTCCGCCATGCGCCCATGCAGGCGCAGCAGATCCAGTGGCGTGCGGAACCGCCCGCGCAGCACCGCGAGGGTGGTGCCGGCCTCGGCCGCGACGCGCGCCATGGTGACGCCGTGCCAGCCGCGCAGCGCGACCACCTGCCAGAAGCCGGCGATGATTGCGCTGTCGGAGGGGTCTTGGGTCGTGTCCATCGGCTGATTATGGGGTGCGCAGGGCCAGATGCCAGCCATGATTTGCGGACATTCCCGGCGCGTCCCGAAACCCTGTGCGGCCGCCCTCAGCCGGCCAGTTCGCGTGACCGCGCGGTGGCCGCGGCGATGGCCTCGCGCATCAGCCGGGGCAGCCCGGCCTCGCTCATCAGCACCGCAAGCGCGCGTTCGGTGGTGCCCTTGGGGCTGGTGACGTTGACGCGGAGCTGGGCGGCGTCCTCCGCACTGGCAGCCAGCAGGGCGCCGGAGCCAGCGACCGTGGCGCGCGCCATCCGCCTCGCGAGGTCAGGGGGCAGGCCTTCCGCAAGCGCTGCCTGCTCCATCACCTCGGCGAGGAGGAAGACATAGGCGGGCCCGCCGCCGGACACCGCGGTGACGGGGTTGAGCTGGTCCTCGGCCTCGACCCAGGCGACCTCTCCGATGGCGCCCAGCAGCCGGTCGGCCAACGCGCGCTGCGCGTCGGTGACGCCGGGGCCGGGATAGGCGGCGGTGAAGCCCTGGCGGATCGCCGCCGGCGTATTGGGCATGGCGCGGATGATGGCCGCGCCCTCGCCAAGGGCCGCCGCCATGGAGGCGATCGAACGACCGGCCATGATCGAGAGAAAGGTCGCCTGGCTCGCGAAGCGCGCATAGGCCGGCAGCGCGGCAGACGCTTCCTGCGGCTTGATCGCCAGGATCACCGCGCCGGGCGCGAAGCCCGCGGGGATGGCGCCGGGTGCCGCCACGATGGTCACGCCGGGCAGCGCGGCCAGGCCCGGGGCAGGGTTGGGTTCCACCACCATGGCCTCGGCCAAGCCCTGTTCAAGCCAGCCGGCCAGCATGGCGCCGCCCATCTTGCCGCAGCCGACGAGCAGAAGCGGGGGAAGTGCGGCGCTCATGACGTATGTCCTTGAAATCGGTCGGGTGGGGGATTGGTCCACGCGAGGCCGGCAAGCAAGCCAGCCTCTGGCCCGCGTGGCAAGGCCGGGCTAAGAGGCGCGCCATGCTCGAACGCCGTCCCGCCGCCTCCGCCCTGTACCAGGTCGATGCCGCCAATCCGCTGCGCCGAGAGCGCGCCATCGCCGATGTGGTGATGGGGCTGCGCCGGTGGCGGCTGGCCTTCGCCCTGGCCTGGCTGGATATCCGCAACCGCTACCGCGGCTCGGTGCTCGGCCCGTTCTGGCTGACGCTGTCAACGGGCGTGATGCTGCTGGGCATCGGCATCACCTATTCGACGCTGTTCCGGCTGTCGCTGGTGGAATACCTGCCGCACCTCGCCGTCAGCCTCGTGGTGTGGAACTTCATCTCGCAGATGGTGACGGAGGCCACGACCAGCTTCGTGCAATCCGAGGCGATCATCCGCCAGATGCCGCTGCCCTACACCATCCACGCGCTGCGCTGCATGCTGCGCAACGCGCTGATCGGCGCACACAACCTGCCGCTGATCCTGCTGGTCTTCGTGGTCTGCGGCACCTTCCCGGGCATCGAGGTGCTGCTGGCAATCCCGGGCCTGTTGCTCATCGCGCTCAACGGCTTCGCACTCGCGCTGCTGCTGGGCATGGTGTGCGCGCGGTTCCGCGACATCGGGCCGATCGTGGGCAGCGTGATGCAGCTGTTCTTCTTTCTCACGCCGATCATCTGGAAGCCGCAGCTGCTGGGCGAATGGGCGGTGCTGCTGCCGCTCAACCCCTTCTACGTCATCCTCGAAACGGTGCGCGGCCCGCTGATCGAGGGCGGCGGCACGCTGATCGCGTGGTTCGCGGCACTCGTCTACACCACGATCAATGTTATCCTGGCCGCGGTGTTCCTGGTGCGCTTCCGCAGCCGCGTCGCCTTCTGGGTATGAGGGGGGACACGCGATGGCGCTGATCGAAGCAGTCGGGCTTGGCCTCGATTTTCCGTACTACCACCTGGGCGCGCGGTCGCTGAAGAAACGGCTGCTGGGCAATGCGCGGCTGCATACGGACCTGTCGAACCGGGTGGTCGTTTCTGCCTTGCGCGACCTCACCTTCACTATCCGCGATGGTGAGCGCGTGGCACTCGTTGGGCCCAACGGCGCGGGCAAGACCACGCTGCTGCGCATGCTGGCGGGCGTGTACGAGCCTGTGCGCGGCCGGCTGACGGTCGCGGGCCAAGTGGGTGCGATGATCGACGTGAGCGCGGGCCTCGATGCGGAATCGACGGGTCGGCAAAATGTGCGCCTGCGCTGCCTCTACCGCGGCATGGGCGAGGCGGACACCGAGGCGCTGACCGCCGAGGTCGAGGAATTCGCCGACCTCGGCGAGTTCTTCGACGTGCCGATCCGCACCTATTCGGCGGGCATGGGCGTGCGCCTCGCCTTTGCAATGGCGACCGCGATGCAGCCCGAGGTGCTGCTGATGGACGAATGGTTCCTTGCCGGCGACGCCACCTTCCTCGCCAAGGCGGAGGAGCGGCTGACGCGCCTGGTCACGGGTGCGGACATCATGGTGGTTGCGACGCACGACATCGCCGTGGTTCGCCGCTGGTGCACGCGCGCGATCTGGCTGGAGGGTGGCGTCATCACCAAGGACGGCAGCGTGGACGTGGTGCTGGGCCCCGCGGCCGCCCTGACGCCGGGCTAGTCAGCCGACTGGCCCACCGCGCCGCAGAAATCCGCCACCGTCGAGACCCAGCCGAAGAAGGTCTCGATGTTGTAGAGCGCCGCCTTCTGCACGTAGTCCGGCCCCGCCGCATGGTCGCGTCTTCCAGCACCACGCAGAAATATTCCAGGTGGAAGGCGTCGCGCAGCGATGACTCCACGCAGACATTCGTGGCGATGCCGGTGAAGACGATGTTGCGGATGCCGCGCGCACGCAGCAGGGAATCGATGTTCGTATTGAAGAAGCCGGAGTATCGCGGCTTGGGCACCACCAGGTCACCAGGCTGCGGCGTCAGAGCATCCACCAGCGCATAGTCCCAGCCACCCTTGGCCAGCAGCGTGCCCGCGAGTTCAGGGCGGCGCCGCATGGTCTTGAGCGCATTCGACTTGTGGAAATTGGGCGAACCGGGACCGCCTGCCTCGGCATAGCCAGGATCCCAGCCGTTCTGAAAGAAGATCACCGGCATTCCGGCCGCGCGTGCGACGGCCGCGACCTGACCGATGCGCGGGATCACCGGTGCGGCACCCGTCACGTCGAAGCCTGCCAGGTCGATATACCCGCCAGGCGAGGCATAGGCGTTCTGCATGTCGACGATGATCAGCGCCGTCTCCGCCGCGACCAGCCGCAAGGCTTCCGGTCGTGCCGGCAGGATGAAGGGCGCCCGGGGCGTTGCCTCGGGCGCGTAGCCGACCGGGCCCTCCGTCAATGCCCTGCGCGCACCAGCTTGCCCGGCCGCGCACCGGTCTCCACGCCATGCTCGAAGACCGGCACGCCGGAGACCATCGTCATGTCGTAGCCTTCGACGCGCTGCACCAGGCGGCGCCCGCCGGCGGGCAGGTCATAGATCATCTCCGGGTGGTGCATGCGCAGCGCGTCGAAGTCGATGACGTTGATGTCTGCCTTAAGCCCGGGCACCAGCCGTCCACGATCCTTGAAGCCGAAGAAGTCCGCCGTCTCGCTGGTCTGGCGCTTGATCACGAATTCCAGCGGCAGGCGCTCGCCGCGGATGCGGTCACGCACCCAGTGGGTGATCATGAAGGTGTTGAGCGACGCGTCGCAGATGACGCCGCAATGGGCGCCGCCATCGGACAGGCCGAGCACCGTGTCGGGGTCGGTGATCATCTCGTGCACGACCTCGAGGTCGCCATGGACGTAGTTGGTGATTGGGAAATACAGCATCCGGCCGCCGTCGCCACCGATGAGGTAATCGTAGCAGAACTCGGCCGGCGTCTGGCCCGCCTTCTCGGCCATGGCGGCGATGGAACGCTCCGGCGCGGGCTCGTAATCCGGGGGATCGCCGAGCAGGTACATCCGGTCCCACCGCGTCGCGATCTGGCGCGACAGGGGCGGCAGCACTTCGAGCAGGCGGGGCGAGGCTTCCTCGGCAAGGATTGCGCTGCGGATCGCAGAGTCGCGCAGGCGTGCCAGCTGCTGCTCAGGTGTGAGCGCGCCCAGGTCGGCGAAGGTCTCGCGCAGGGCGAAGGGGTTGAGCGAGGTGGTCAGGCCAAGGATCAGCCCGACGGGCCGGCCCGCGACCTGCGCGGACATCGGCAGGCCGCGCGCGCGGGAGGCACGCACGCCGTCCATAAGCCGGCGCCAGCGCTGCGGGTCGTAACTGCGGTCGGTCAGGAGGAACCACATCGGCAGGCCGTTCTTCTCGGCGATGCGGTTGAGCCACTTGAACTCGGCGGCTTCATCCTCGAAGTCGGAGAGCATGCCGAAGGTGCCGTGCCCCGCGCGGCCGAGCGCGTCGCCGATGGCGATCAGCTCCTCATGCTCGGCGTAGCGGCCGGGCACCAGGTCGCCGGCCAGCGTCTTGTGCTGATCCGTGCGGGAGGTGGTGAAGCCGAAGGCGCCGGCGCGCATCGCTTCCTCGGCGAGGCGGGCCATCTCGGCCACGTCCTCGGCGGTCGCCATTTCGCGGTTGATGGCGCGCTCGCCCATGACGAAGACGCGGAGCGGGTGGTGCGCGAGCTGGGCCGCGATATCGATCGTGCGCGGCAGGCGCTCCAGTGCATCGAGGTACTCGGGGAAGGAGGTCCAGTCCCACTTGAGGCCTTCGGACAGCGTGATGCCGGGGATGTCCTCGACCCCTTCCATCAGGTCGATCAGCGCCTGGCGGTGCGGAGCCTGGACGGGGGCGAAGCCGACGCCGCAATTGCCGAACAGGATCGTCGTCGCGCCATGCCAGGAGGAGGGGGCCAGCACCGGATCCCAGGTCGCCTGCCCGTCATAATGGGTATGCACGTCGACCCAGCCGGGCGTGACCAGCTTGCCCGCGGCGTTCACGTCGCGCTTCGCGGGTCCCGCCGTGCCGCCCACCGAGGTGATGATGCCGTTGTCGATCGCGACGTCGCCTACGAAGGCCGGCGCGCCGGTGCCATCGACGATGGTGCCGCCGCGGATCACTGTGTCGTGCATGAGAAAACCTCCCGGGTCAGGATAGGCGAATGTCGCGCGTGCGGATGACCTTGCCCAGTGGGCGGTATCGGCGTCCTTGTGCGCGATGAAGGCGGCGGCGTCCCGCGATCGGCAGGAACCCCGCATTGGAAACGGCGGCGCGGGTTTCCTCCCACCGGGGGAAGCGAAGCACGATATCGGCCACCCGGTCCAGCGCCGGCTGCGGCGTGCCTGCGTGGCCATCACTGCCCAACAGGGTGGCGCTGTCCGGCCGCACGCGGTCGAGCTCGATCAGTTCCGCGACCGAGGTAACCCGCACGGAGCGATGGAGGGTGCAGAAGCTGGGTGCGCAGGCCATGACAATCGGCGGGGCGCTTGACCTTCATCAAGGACAGGGGCGTGCAACCTGCCAGCCTGCGGCCATACCCGCACCGAAGGAGCGCTTGATGACCATCGACTCGCCCCTCGCCGACCCGCCAGGCCTTCGCCGCGTAACGCTGCACCTGGCGCGCAGCGCAGGCTTCCCCAATGGCAGCGACATGCACGGCTATGAGATCCTGATGCCGCTGGATGAGCAGGGCCATCTGGACCCCGCCATCCTGCACGGCCGCCCGCACCGCTGCCGGGTGCACCGATTCTGGGCGGGCGAGCCGGACCGGATCGCGTGGCTGTCGCACCGGCCAGGCGGTGTCGGAGGCGCGCACTGGGTGATCGACTACGACGAGCGTCGCGCCGACGACGACGAGGATGGCTACCGCTTCGACACCCACGCCTTCATCCCCGGCGAGTATGTCACCATTCGCCACGGACGGGAGGAGCACACGTTCCGCGTCGCGGCCGTGGAGGAGGTTCCCGCCCTCGATTGACATGAGGGGCCATCGGGAGTGATTGCGCATTGACGATTCGTGCGGGAAACGAAATCCTGCGCCGCGTCAAAGCACCGAATCACGCGAGGAATTGTATCTATGAAGCCGTCCCTGATCGCCGCCCTGGTGGCCCCCCTGGCATTTGCCGCCTGCGCGAGCGACACCCGCCCCGCCCCCACACCCGTCGCCCCGGTTGTGCAGGCGCCACCGCCGGCCCCTGCCCCCGGTCCCGTCGCCCGCGCCGCATGCGAGACCGCGGCGACGCCGATGGTGCGGCGGATGT
>JAZKFA010000279.1:0-8300 GCA_040386655.1 Pseudomonadota bacterium
TGATGCGGTCATCGGCCGTGGTGCGCAGGTACAGATAGGGGTCTGCGGCTTCCCAAATCAGGCAGCGCGTGCCCCACAGCTTGTCGCGCTGCGGCGCGGTCGCCATCGCCCAGGTGGTGATCACCTTGTAGCCGGTGGGCTTGAGCAGCCGTGTCAGCTCGTACCCGGTGGCGAGCACGACGTGCTTTGCGGTGACCTCGAGCCCGTCGGCCATGGTGAGCGTCACGTTGTCGCGGCCGGCCTGGAGGTCGACAAGCTCGACGGGGGCGAAGATGCGGGCCCCGCGCGCCAGCGCGCTGCGCCACAGCCCGCGGACCAGGCGCACGGGATCGAGCTCGGCATTGTCCGGCGACCAGACCGCGCCCGCCTTGTGAATCCCGGTGAGCCCCAGCAGCGCGTCGCGCCCGATGAACGCCGAGCGCAGCCCGATCCGCTCCCGCGCGGTCGCCTCCGCCCGCAGCCCCGCAACGTCGAGCGTGTTGCCCGGTAGGTAGGCGGAGGCACGCGGCTTGAGGCGGCAGCGCAGACCGAGATCCTCGATCCTTCCGCGAAGGTGCTGGACCGCGCCTGCCGAACGCCACCAGGCCCGCGCCGCGCGATCGGCGCCGATGCGTCCGGACAGGGTGGTCAGCGGTTGGTCCAGCTCGAACTGCAACAGGGCCGTGCTCGCGGGGGTGGAGCCGCGCACCAGGCCGCGACGGTCGAAGACGGCGACGCTGCGCCCCGCCTGCAGTGCGGCATCGGCCATCAGCGCGCCGGAAACGCCGCCGCCGATCACCGCGACATCGACGCGGAAGCCCCGTTCGAGCGGTTGGGGCGGGGCCACGACCTCGCCATGTGGAAGCCAGACCGGTGTTCCGGTGCGAAGGTCCCGCTTGCGGGTAAAAGGCCGTGCCACGCTCTCTCCTCGGTGATCCGCGATTCACAACTCAAGCAGCGGTGTGCGGTTTCAGCAGGGGAATTATCGCGTAGGCGTTGGCATCGGGTGGATGGCCGCCCTACGCGCACGCAGATGAGTGAGGAGGGCGGTATGGTCGGGCACGGAACCACGGCGGGAGGCGCCGGGCTTGGCACTGATGTCGGAGGCGCGCCCGCCCTTGCCGCCTTTCGACGCCGAGACCGCCGCGATCAAGGCGCGCCGGGCGGAAGATGCGTGGAACCGCCGCGACCCAATCGCCGTGTCGTTGGCCTACACGCCCCACAGCCGCTGGCGGAACCGGTCCGAGTTCTTTTCCGGCCGGCCCGCCATCGTGGAGTTCCTCACGCGCAGATGGGCGCGCGAGCGGGATTACCGACTCATCAAGGAGGTATGGGCCTTTACCGGCGAACGCTTCGCCTATGATTGGCACGACGCCGCCGGCGACTGGTTCCGCAGCCACGGCAACGAGCAGTGGAAATTCGATGGCTCGGGCCTGATGCACCGGCGCGAGGCCAACATCAACGACCGCCCGATCGCGCCGGGCGAGCGGCTGTTCCTGTGGGAGCCGGGGGGCCGCGGGCGGTGGACCATCCTGGGATGCACGCACTCGGCCTTTAGGGTCATTGCGCAGTCAGTCGGATCGGCGCCTACTCTGCCAATCGATGCGATTCCGTCCCATTTCGGGATGTGCGATTGCAATGCGACTCGGAGACTTCATCATGGCGCAATACTACCGGCCCGGCACGGGACAGCCCCGCAGCCGCATGGCCGCAGGCGATATCCTGATCAACACCTCCACCTTCAAGCCCGCTCATTGCGGGATCGTGGTCGCGGGGCTCGACGTCATCCACGCCACGGGGAAGGGCATCCGGACCGACGACATCGATCTCTGGGGGTCGGAGGCGGATGTGTTCCGCCCCGCTCCGGTGCTGACCGCGACCGAGCTGGGCAATGTCTGCAACGTCGCCAACGAGATCAAAAACAGCGCGCAGTACGGGATCACTCGCGCCGGCATCAAGAGCACCTTCAGCACGGGGTCGGTCGGTACCGGCGCCCGCGCGCGGCTCGACAAGTACCGCCAGCGGCTAGAGAATGCGCAGGGCGTGGTGAAGAACGTGTTCTGCTCTGAGCTGACGATCCTGTGCTACCAGCTCGCCTGGATCAAAGGCAGCCATGTCGACGAGGGGCACCGGCTGTTCATTGCGCTAGACGGCAAGCACACTTGGCCAAGCACGCTGCGGCGCTACCTGAACCAGAACCCAAACTGGCAGCTGATGGGACAGTACGTCCCGCAGTAATGCATACCCGCAGGGGAATGCTGCCGCTTTCTTAGGCGATTGCCGCCGGCTTCACCGCTGCGCGGCAGGCTTCGACCGTAGGGCAGGGGGGGCGTTGCGGCACGTGCATTGCTTGGCCGGGTCAAACGCGGCGGTCGACCAACCGGCGCCTAAGCCCGCCGGAGATGCCGCCATGAAACGCACCACCCCCTTCGCCTGCGGCTGCGCCATGCCGCATGAGCCCGGCTTCTCCTGCGACGCGCCCACCGACGGCACCGGCGCGCTCGGCGCCGCCGCGGATGAGGCGGTGCTGCGCGCCGTCTTCCCGGAGGCACCGACGCGACGCGCCATGCTGGCGACCTTCGGATCGGCCACGCTGATGGCGGCCATCGCCTCCGTCTTTCCGCTCGGCCATGCGCGGGAGGCCTTTGCGCAGGCACCCGCCGCGCCGGAGAAACGCGACCTCAAGATCGGCTTCATCGCCATCACCTGCGCGACGCCGATCATCATGGCCAAGCCGATGGGGTTCTATGAGCGCCAGGGGCTGAACGTCGACGTCATCCGCACCGCCGGCTGGGCGGTCATCCGCGACCGTGCCATTGCCGGCGAATACGATGCCGCGCACATGCTCGCGCCGATGCCGCTGGCGATGTCGCTCGGCGTGGGTGTGGCGAACCCGATCCCCTGGGCAGTCGCCGCAATCGAGAACATCAACGGCCAGGCGATCACACTGGCCATGAAGCATCGCGACAAGCGCAACCCGCGTGACTGGCGCGGCTTCCGCTTCGCCGTGCCGTTCGATTTCTCGATGCACAACTACCTGCTGCGCGACTACCTGGCCGAGGCGGGCCTGGATCCGGACCGCGACGTGCAGATCCGCTCCGTGCCGCCGCCGGAGATGGTCGCAAACCTCCGCGCGGATAATATCGACGGCTTCCTGGGCCCAGACCCCTTCAACCAGCGCGCCGTGTTCGACGGCGTCGGCTTCATCCATGTGCTGACGAGGGAGATGTGGGACGGCCACCCGTGCTGCGCCTTCGCCGTGCCGCGCGCGATGGTGCAGAACCAGCCCAACACCTTCGCCGCCCTGATGCGCGCGATCGTCGAGGCGACGGCGCATGCGAACAAGGCCGAGAACCGCCGCGAGGTCGCGCGCGTCGTCTCCGCCGAGAACTACCTCAACCAGCCCGAGACGGTGGTGCAGCAGGTCCTCACCGGCACCTTCGCGGATGGGCTGGGCCAGGTGCAGCGCGTGCCGAGCCGGGTGGGCTTCGATCCCTTCCCCTGGCACTCGATGGCGATCTGGATGCTCACGCAGATGCGCCGCTGGGGCCAGCTGACGCGGGACGTCGACTACAAGGGCGTGGCGGAGCAGGTGTTCCTGGCGCTGGATGCCGGCCGTGCGATGCGCGAGGCGGGCCTGGAAGTCCCGGCCTCCCCGATGCGGGCCTACACGGTGAACGGCCGTGCCTTCAACCCCGCCAACCCCGCCGCCTACCTCGCCGCCCAGCGCTTCCGTCGCAACTGAGAGTCGCCTCCGCGGCCGTCCCATTAAGCAAAAATAGAAGATGGGGGTTTGGGGGAATTCTTTCCCCCATTCTGTCGTCAACACAGGTCCTACTCATGCCCATTCCTTTCTGGCGTTCCACCCTCCTCTCCCTGGCGCTGCTGATCCTGTTCCTCGGCGCCTGGGAACTCGGCCTGCGCGGCAGTGCCGCGACCGGCGGCAATGTGGTCGATGCCGAATACGCGGCCCTGGTGGGCGCTGCCGCCGCGCAGGGCGGGCAGACGCCGATGCCGATGCCGTCCGAGATCAGCGCGCGTCTATGGCAGCTGCTGCGCGACCCCTTCTACGTGCGTGGCACGAATGATCAGGGCATCGGCGTGCAGATCGCGTATTCGCTCGGACGGGTGGCGATCGGTTTTGGGCTTGCGGCGCTGGTCGCGATTCCGCTGGGCTTTGCGATCGGGATGTCGCCGCTGCTGGCCGCAGTGCTGAACCCGTTCATCCAGGTGCTGCGGCCGGTTTCGCCTTTGGCGTGGATGCCCTTGGCGCTCTACACGATCAAGGACAGCTCGATCTCCTCGGTGTTCGTGATCTTCATCTGCTCGGTTTGGCCAATGCTGCTGAATACGGCCTTCGGAGTCGCGAGTGTGCGGCGGGAATGGCTCAACGTCGCGCGCACGCTGGAGGCGGGCAGCCTCAAGACCGCGTGGCGCGTGATCCTGCCCGCGGCGGCACCGACCATCCTGACGGGCATGCGCATTTCCATCGGCATTGCGTGGCTGGTCATCGTCGCCGCCGAGATGCTCGTGGGCGGGACAGGCATTGGGTACTGGGTATGGAACCAGTGGAACAATCTCTCCCTCGCGGACATCGTTATCGCGATCCTGATGATCGGTGTGGTGGGGCTGCTGCTGGACCGCCTGCTGGGATGGGTCGCATCCGCGGTGGCGTGGCAGGAATGAGCAACGCCTATGTCTCGGTGGAGGGGATCGCGCGGCGCTACCCCGGTGCGACCATTTTCGAGAATCTCTGGTTCGGCGTGAAGCGCGGCGAGTTCGTCTGCCTGGTCGGGCATTCCGGCTGCGGGAAGACGACGGTGCTGAACATCCTCGCGGGGCTGGAGAAGCCCTCGGATGGCGAGGTGATCGTCGATGGCCAGGCGACCGAGGGACCGTCGCTGGATCGCGCGGTGATCTTCCAAGGTCATGCGCTGATGCCGTGGATGACAGCCGAGCAGAACGTCGCCTTCGCGCTGTCCTGCCGGCACCGCGACATGCCGCGCGCCGCACTGCGTGACGCGGCGCGGGAGGCGCTGGCGCGCGTGGGCCTGACGGCGGCGGCGGACAAGAAGCCGTCCCAGCTTTCGGGGGGCATGAAGCAGCGGGTGGGGATTGCCCGCGCGCTCGCCATCGCGCCCAAGATGCTGCTGATGGACGAACCCTTCTCCGCACTCGACGCGCTGACCCGTGGCGCGCTGCAGGACGAGGTCGCGCGGCTGGTCAGCGAGGCTGACCAGACCGCCTTTATGATCACCCATGACGTGGACGAGGCGATCCTGCTTGCCGACCGCATCCTGCTGATGACGAACGGCCCGGACGCACGCCTGGCGGAGGTGGTGGTGAACACGCTGCCGCGTCCGCGCACGCGTGCCACGTTGCACAAGATGCCGGGCTACCACGCGCTGCGCGAGCACATCCTGGAATTCCTGATCACCCGATCGCGGCTGATGACCGAGGCACTGGATCCGGCCTGGGATGCACGCCACGCGCCGGAAGTCCGCCCCGGGGCGTGAGCGCCCGACTGACCCCCTTCACCAAGCCAAGGAGCACATCATGACGCGTGCGGAACTCACCGAGAAGATCCTCGACATCAAGCGCGAGCGGAACCTCAGCTGGAAGCAAATCTGCGAGGAGATCGGCGGCATGGCGCCGACCATCATCGTTGGCGCGTTGCTGGGGCAGATGAAGCTGGTGAAGCCGCTCGCCGCCAAGGCCGCCGCCCTGTTCGGCCTGTCCGAGGTCGAGGAGCGGATGCTGAACGAAGTGCCGTACCGCGGCACCGCCATGCCGCCGACTGACCCGTTGATCTACCGCTTCTACGAAATGGTGATGGTCAACGGCCCTGCCTGGAAGGCGCTGATCGAGGAGGAGTTCGGCGACGGCATCATGTCCGCCATCGACTTCGATTTCGACTTCGAGCGGATGGCCCACCCGAAGGGTGATCGCGTGAAGATCTCCATGAGTGGCAAGTTCCTGCCCTACAAGTATTATGGCGCCGAGCAGGGCATCCCGGAATACGGGTTCAAGGAGGAATAGCTTGGCATTCACGGTCGGCATCGCGGGTCTTGGCGCCATCGGGCTGCATCTGGCGCGCGCGCTGGATCGCGGCGTGGATGGACTGACGCTTGTCGCGGTCGCGGCGCGCGATCACGCCAAGGCAGCCGATAACCTTGCCGGCTTCACGAAGCGGCCGGCGATCACCTCGCTCGCGGGCCTCGCTGACGCCGCCGACATCGTGGTGGAGGCCGCGCCGGCGGCGGTGTTCGAGGAGGTGGCGACGGCCGCCATCGCGCGCGGTCGCATCTTCGTCCCGTCCTCGTGCGGGGCGCTGCTGCCGCGCATGCACCTGGTCGAGCAGGCAAAGGCCACCGGCGCGCGCATCATCATCCCGACCGGCGCGTTGCTCGGCCTGGATGCCGTGCGCGCGGCCGCGGAGGGCACGGTCGCCTCCGTCACCATCGAGACGCGCAAGCCGCCCGGCGGGCTGGTCGGCGCGCCCTACCTCGCAAAGCACAATATCGACGTGCTGGCGGTGACCGGCGAGGCCAGGCTGATCTTCAAGGGCAACGCCTTCGACGCGGCGGCCGGCTTCCCGGCCAATGTGAATGTCGCGGCCGCCCTCGCACTCGCCGGTATCGGGCCGGAGCGCACGATGGTCGAGATCTGGGCGGACCCGGCGGTCACGCGCAATACCCACACCATCCGCGTCGAGGCCACCGAGGTGCGCCTGACGATGACGATCGAAAACGTGCCCTCGGTCGAGAATCCGCGCACCGGCATGATTACTCCGCTGTCAATCCTGGCTTGCCTTCGCGGCCTCGTGAGCACGCTCAAGGTCGGCAGCTGAAGCTTTTGCCTGTCTGCCACGGCGGGGGGTAGGATGGGCGCCTGCAATCGAGGATAGCCCAATGACCATCACCCGCCGCGGCGCCATCGCCGCCGGTGCCGGCACGCTTGCCGGCCTTCCCTTCGCCCGCGCCCACGCGCAGGGCGCGAACACCATCAAGCTGGGCGTACTGAACGATCAGTCCGGCACCTATCGCGACTTATCGGGCCCTGGCTCGACCATCTGCGTGCGCCAGGCGATCAGCGAGCTCGGCGCGCTGGGCTTCAATGTCGAGGTGGTGCAGGCGGACCACCAGAACCGCCCCGATGTGGGCTCCACCATCGCGCGCACCTGGTTCGACCGTGACGGCGTGGACGCGATCCTGGACGTGCCGACCAGCTCCGTCGCACTCGCCGTCTCCGGCATCGCGCGGGAGAAGAACAAGGTATTCCTCAACTCCGGCGCCGCCGCTTCGGACCTTACCGGCGCGCAGTGCAGCCCGAATACCATCCACTGGACCTACGACACCTGGATGCTGGCCAAGGGCACCGGCGGTGCGATGGTGCGCGCGGGCGGCGATAGCTGGTTCTTCATCACAGCGGACTACGCCTTCGGCCATGCGCTGGAGCGCGACACCGGCAACTTCGTCCGCCAGGCGGGTGGGCGCGTCCTCGGCCAGGTGCGCACGCCGTTCCCCGGCACGACGGATTTCTCCTCATATCTGGTGCAGGCGCAGGCGTCCCGCGCGGAGGTCATCGGGCTGGCCAATGCGGGTGCGGACACGATCAACTCCATCAAGCAGGCCGCCGAGTTCGGTATCACCCGGCGCGGCGTGAAGCTCGCGGGGCTGCTTGTCTTCATCACCGATGTGCATTCGCTGGGCCTGCCCACAGCGCAGGGTCTGGTGTTGACCGAGACCTTCTACTGGAACCTCAATGACCGCACCCGCGCGCTGACCCAACGCGTGCGCGGCAACATGCCGGGCAACCAGCCGCCGACGATGGTGCAGGCGGGCTGCTACTCCGCCGCCCTGCATTACCTGAAGACGGTTAAGGAGATGGGTGCGACAGCGGCCAAGGCCGATGGTGCCGCGACCATCGCGCGCATGAAGGCGATGCCGGCCGACGATGACGCCTTCGGCGCCGGTTCGATCCGCCCCGATGGCCGCAAGATCCACCCAGCCTACTTGTTCGAGGTGAAGACCCCGGCTGAGAGCAGCGCGCCCTGGGACTACTACAAGCTGCTGCAGACGGTGCCGGCCGATGAGGCGTTCCGCCCGCTTGCCGATGGTGGATGCACCCTGCCGCGCTGAGGCTTCTCGCTGGCACGGAACGCGCTAGGCTCTCCCGGACCATTCCGGGAGAGTTTCGCGTGCACCCTGACCTCATCCTTCGCGACATCCGCCTACCCGATGCCGCACCCGATGCACCCACGATGGACCTGGCCGTCTTCGAAGGCCGCATCGCGGAGATCGCACCGCGCATCGCGGCCA
>JAZKFA010000279.1:8310-19510 GCA_040386655.1 Pseudomonadota bacterium
GCGCGAGGAAGTCCGCGCCGGTGGCCGCGTCGTCGCCGGCGGCTTCGTCGAGACGCATATCCACCTCGACAAATCCTGCATCCTCGGCCGCTGCGAGTGCGAGCCCTCCCGCAACCCGCACCGCGCGATGGAGCGCGTCTCCGCGGTGAAGGAGAGCTTCACCGTCGAGGACGTGACCGCGCGCGCGGCCGCCACCATCGAGAAATGCATCAGCCACGGCACCACGCGCATGCGCACGCATGTCGAGGTGGACCCGCTGGTCGGCCTGCGCGGATTCGAGGGCGTGCTCGCGCTGCGCGACCGCTACGCCTGGGCGATCGACCTCGAGATCTGCGTGATGCCGCAGGAGGGGCTGCTCAACAATCCCGGCACGGACGAGCTGATGGTCGAGGCGCTGCACTCCGGCGCGCGCGTGGTGGGTGCGGCGCCCAACTACGACACCGACCGGGCCGGGCAGATCCGCCGTGTTTTCGAGATGGCGCGCGAATTCGATGCGGATATCGACATGCACCTCGATTCCGGCGCCTCCGCAACGGAGCTCGACACCCTGCTGGTCTGCGACCTGGCCGAGCAATATGGCTGGCAGGGGCGCGTCGCCATCGGCCACGTCACGAAGCTTTCCACCATGCCGATCGCGGCAATGGAGGAGGTAGCCAAGCGAATGGCGCGCTGCGGCGTCGCGCTGACGCCGCTGGTCGCGACGGACCTCTATCTCGGCGGCAGGCACGCGGAGACCGACGTTCCGCGCGCGACGGTGGATGCGAACCGCTTCGCGGATCTGGGCGTGCTGTGCTCGATCGCGTCGAACAACATCCTCAATCCATTCACGCCGTTCGGGGATGGGCAGCTGCTGCGCCAGGCAAACATGCACGCCATCGTCTGCCAGCGCGGGCATGACAAGGATGTGGCCGCCATCTTCCGCATGATCACCGAGGACGCCGCGCGCGTGCTGCGGCAGGACGACTACGGCATCGCCGTCGGCAAGCCCGCCGACCTGATCGTGCTGGATGCGCCGGATGCGATCATGGCGCTTCGTACGACCGCGCCCGTGCTGCATGCCTTCAAGCGCGGCGTCCGCACCGTCACGCGTGCGCCCGTGCAGCTGCACCGCCCCGAAGGATTCCCCGCATGATCCTGATCCACGACACCACGGTCATCACAGGTGAGGCCGTGCTGGAAGACGCCGCCATCGCCATCGATGGCGGGCGCATCGCGGCCATCGGGGCGAGTGCGGCGATGCTTGCCGAGCATCCGGATGCCGAGCGGATCAGCGGCGTCGATCGCGCGGTTATGCCCGGCTTCGCGAACATCCATACGCACCTGGGCATGACGCTCGCACGCGGCGTGTTCGAGGATCTGTCGCCGCCGCACAAGCCGCCCTTCTGCGGCGGCTTGTCACCGATACCGCTCCCCACGCTCTCCGCCGAGGAGAACGCGATCATGGTCCAGCTCGGCGCGCTGGAGGCGATCCGCAGCGGGACCACCGCGCTGCTCGAGGATGGCGCCGGCATCGCCAACTACGCCGAGCCGCTCGTTGCAACCGGGCTGCGCCTGGTGCTCGCCGAACGCGCCTGGGACCGGGAGGGTGCGTCGATCGGCGACCCCGGGCCCTTCACCGTATCCGACGCGCTGGCGGATGCCGGGATGGAGCGCATCGCCCGGCTGCACGAGGCCTGGAACGGCAGGGAAGGGGGCCGCGTCGCGGTGGGCCTCGCGGCCTGGGCGCCGGACATGTGCTCGCCGGCGCTGCTCGGGCGCATCAGTGCGCTGCGCGAGAAGCTGGGTGCGTTGTGCACCATCCACCTCAACCAGATATGGGGGGAGGTCGCGGCGGTGCAGTCGCAGCGCGGCTGCCTTCCGACCGAATACCTCGCCGCCGAGGGCTTTCTGAACGACCGGCTGGTAGCGGCCCATTGCCGCTGCATGGCGGGGCTGGAGGAGAAGCTGCTCGGCAAGGCGCGCACGAGTGTGGCCTTCAACTCCGCCATCGCGGCACGGCGCGGGCTTTCGCCGCGTGTGTCCGTGCTGCAGGCCGAGGGCTGCAACATCGGCATGGGCACCGACAACATGGCCGAGGACATGGTCGAGGTGATGCGCACCGGCCTGTTCATGGAACGCATCCGGCGCGAAGACGGTCGCCAGCCCACGCCCGAGGAGGCGCTCGGCTGGGCCACGCGCGGCGGCTATCGCGCCATGGGCATCGCCGATGGCGGCTGGCTCGCGCCGGGCAACAAGGCGGACCTCATCATGATCCGCACCGACCGCGCCCACCTCGTGCCGCGCGTGAAGATGCTGGCCACCTTCGTCCACCAGGGCCAAGCCTCGGATGTGGAGAGCGTCATGGTCGGCGGGCGCTGGATCATGCGCGACGGGCGTGTGCTGACCATGGATGAGTCCGCCATCATCCGGGCTGCGGATGCCATCGGGAAGCGTGCCTGGGCGGGCAAGATCTGAGGCCATCTTGCGGCGCCTGTCCCCCGCGCGCACAGTGGCGCGAGGGATGAGCGCCGGTGCGAAAAGGACCGAGCCGATGACACTGAACCGCCGCAACCTGCTGGCCGCGCCCGCCGCGCTGCTGGCAGCGCCACCCCTGCTGTCCGCCGGCTCGCGCGTCGCGATGGCGCAGGATCCGCGTAAGGTGCTGCGCTCCGTCCCGATCGGTGATCTGCGCGCGCTCGACCCGATCTGGACCACCACCTATCTCACGCGCAACCACGCCTACCTGGTGTGGGACACGCTGTTCGCGCTCGATGCGCAGAACCGGCCGCAGCCGCAGATGGTGGAGAGCTTCGGGACCTCCGGCGACGGGCTGACCTGGGATTTCCGCCTGCGCGAGGGCCTGCTTTGGCATGACGACACGCCGGTGACGGCGGCGGATTGCGTGGCCTCGATCCGGCGCTGGGGCGCACGCGACGGGATGGGCCGCGCGCTGATGGGCGTGACGGAGAGCCTCACCGCGCGGGATGCGCGCACCTTCACGCTGGTGCTCAAGCGCCGCGTCGGCTTCGTGCTGGAGGCGTTGGGCAAGATCGACTCCAACGTGCCCTTCATGATGCCCGAGCGCATGGCGCGGACAGATCCGAACCAGCAGGTCAGCGAGGTGATCGGGTCCGGTCCCTACCGCTTCGACCGCGCGTCTTGGGTGCCGGGCATCAAGGTCGTCTATGAGCGCTTCGCCCGCTACAACCCGCGCGCGGAGCCGCCGAGCCAGGCCGCCGGCGGCAAGGTTGCCAAGCTCGACCGGATCGAGAGCCTCTACACCCCCGATGTCGCGACCGCCGCGAACGGGCTGATCACCGGCGAGTTCGACCTGCTGGAAAGCCCCGCGCCGGACCTGGTGGAACTTCTGCAACGCTCACGCGACGTGGTCGTCGCGGCGAATGACCCGCTGGGCTACCAGCTGTTCTGCGCGTTCAACCATCTGCACCCGCCGTTCGACCAGGTGGGTGCGCGGCGCGCGCTGATGAGCGTCATCGCGCAGAACGACTTCATGCAGGCGACAGTCGGCACGCGCAGCCCGTCGCGCGAATGCGCCGCCGTGTTCGGCTGCTCCGCCGATGAGGGTGCCCAGTTCGATGCGTTGGGCTGGCCGCGCCAGGACCTGGCCGCGGCGAAGCGCCAGCTGCGCGAGAGCGGCTATGACGGCCGCCCGATCGTGGTCATGGACCCCGCTGACAACGCGACCCTGCACCCCTCCGCCCTGCTGGTCGCCGATGCGCTGCGCAAGCTGGACGCGAATGTCGACCTGATCGCGATGGACTGGAGCGCGCTGGTCAGCCGCCGCTCTTCCCGCGCCGCGCCGGCGCAGGGTGGGTGGAACGTGTTCGTCACCAACGCGACGATCACAGGCATCGGCAACCCGCTGCTCAACACCTTCGTGCGCAATTGCGAGGATGCCTGGTTCGGCTGGGCCTGCGACCGCCGCGTGCCCCAGTTGACCGAGGCCTGGACCTTCGAGGGCGATGCGGCGAAGCGGCAGGAGATCCTCAAGCAGCTGGAGCGTGTCCATCTGGAGAATGCGACGCAGATCCCGCTGGGACAGTATCGCAGTGTGATCGCGCACCGGCGCAACCTGCGCGGCCTGATCCCGGGGCCGGCGCTGTTCTACTGGAATGTGGAGAAGGGGTGAGGGCGTAACCGCCCGCCTCTTCCGGGCCAGGCCCTTGCCTGGACCGCCCGCCGCGAATGCGGCGCGCGCCTGATGGCGCGAGGCAAGCCGGCGGAGCCGGCGCCCGCCGCTTGAGGGCACAAGACGCCCTAACTCATGCTCTCGATCATTTCGCGCACCTTCGGGAAGATCTCGGTCTGCCAGCGGCGCCCGTTGAAGACGCCGTAATGCCCGACGCCCGTCTGCAGGTGGTAGTTGCGCATGTTCACGGGAATGCCGGAGCAAAGGTCGAGAGCCGCCATCGTCTGCCCGACCGAGCATATGTCGTCGCGCTCGCCCTCCACCACCATCAGCGCGCAGTGACGAATGGCCTCGGGGCGCACAGGCCGTCCGCGCCAGTGCAGTTGCCCGGTCGCCAGTTCATGGCGCTGGAAGATGCGGTGCACTGTCTCGAGGAAAAATTCTGCCGGCAGGTCCATGACGGCGAAGTACTCCTCATAGAACTGGCGGTGCGCCCGGGTGGCCGCATCATCGCCCGTCGCGATGTTCTTCATCTGCCCGACATGGCTGCTGAGGTGGCGTCCGATATTCATCGCCATGAAGGCGGAAAGCTGGGTTGAGCCGGGATAAACGCGCCGCCCCGCACCGGCAAAGCGCCACGGCACGGGCTGGATCAGGTTGTTCTCGAACCAGGCGATGTCCTTCTGCGCGGCGAAGTCATTCACCTTGGTGGGCGCGATCCGCGTGTCGATGGGACCGGCCATCAGCGTCATCGAACGCGGCTGCGCGCGGTCCCGGTCCTCGGCCATGATCGCGGCCGCAGCGAGCACGGGTACGGAGGGCTGGCAGACCGCCAGCACATGCGATCCCGGACCCATGACGCGAAGGAAATCCATGATGTGCGTGACGTAGTCGTCGAACCCGAAATCGCCGTCGCGGGCGGGGACGTCGCGCGGGTTGTGCCAGTCGGTGATGTGGACGTCGAAATCAGGCAGCATGGTCTCGACCGTGCCGCGCAGCAGCGTCGCGAAATGGCCTGACATGGGCGCGGCGACGAGGACCTTGGGCTGTTCCTCCGCGCCTTCCTTCACGAAGCGAAGCAGGGTCGCGAAGGGTGTCTTCGCGACCACCTCCTCGCGCACGGGGACGTCGTGGTTGCCCATGCGGGCGGTGGTGTAGCCGAAGGCCGGGCGCTGGTGCAGGACCGAGGCGCGACCGGCGACGTCGAGAGCGCCCGCGAGGTAGCGCGCGATGAAGTTGTGCGGAACGGTTCCCGCCGCCTCCAGCATCATCCGCGCGGAGGCGATTGCCAGCCGCCGGTACGGCGCGGCGATATCGTCCTGCATGGCGGTCAGGCTGTAGAGCATGGGCGACGCATCCCCGCGCGACGGTGCAGTGCAGCGTATCCTGCGTCGCAATGAATTGATATCCTCCTGCATTCGCGGAGAAAGGTCGGGACCATGGCGGATTCTGTCTTGTTCATCACCAGCCGCAACTACTCCTCCTGGTCGCTCCGCGGGTGGCTCCTGTGCCGCATCGCAGGCCTGAAGTTTCGCGCGGAGTCGATCTCGCCCGACGATCCCCGCGTGAAGGAGGAGCTGCTGATGCGCGCCTCCTCCATCCGCTACCCTGCGCTGGTGCATGGCGACGTGAAGGTGTGGGACACGCTGGGCATGGCGGAATACCTCAACGAGGCCTTCCCCGAGGCTGGGTTGCTGCCGCAGGAGCGCCAGGCGCGTGCGCTGTGCCGCTCGATCTCGGGCGAGATGCACTCGGGCTTTTCCGCGTTGCGTGCCTCGCTGCCGATGAACATCCGCGCAAGGCGGCCGGGCTTCCGCATCTGGACCGGGCCGCGCGCGGACATCGCCGCGGTGAACGCCATCTGGGAGGATTGCATCGCGCGCTCGGGCGGACCGTTCCTGTTCGGAGTGCGGCCCACCATTGCGGATGCGATGTTCGCCCCGGTGGTCAGCCGCTACGTTACCTATGACGTTCCGATCGAAGGTGCCTGCCGGATGTTCGCCGATGCGGTGCTGGGCTGGGACGCGATGATCGACTGGATGCGCGACGCCGAGGCCGAGCCCGAGGAAATCGCCGAGCTCGACATCGAGTTTTGACCAGACGGCACGCGTTCTTCACGCGTGCCGGGGCGCGAGTGCGCGACTGCGGGTAGTCGTGCGAAGGCAGGGCGCTGTCGTGCCGATTGCACGCCGTCCCGTTCTGACGCTCCTCGTGTGCGGCCATCGCCGCGCGCCAGCGGTGCGCGAGGTGAACAAAATCATTGCGGTGCAGCATGAGGCGCCGGGCTTTCGGCGCGTGGCCCGCGTCCCTATCTTCCGTCGCGACAGGACCGGGGTGGAACGAGAATGACCGTGCAGGGCAAGCCTGAGCCGGTGGCGCCGATGGATGAGGCGGCGCGCATCCGCATGCTCAAGGCCGTGGAGAAGAAGCTGCTCTGGCTCTCGGCCTGGATGATCCATACCGCCAACCATGTGCGCCCCAGCCGCGACGGGCTGAAGGTGGGCGGTCACCAGGCCTCCTGCGCCTCGATCATCTCTGTCATGACGGCGCTGTATTTCGACATGCTCAAGCCGGCCGACCGTGTCGCGGTGAAGCCGCATGCGGGGCCGGTGTTCCATTCCATCAACTATCTGCTGGGCCGGCAGTCGCTGGAGAAGATGTCCACGCTCCGCGAATTCGGCGGCATCCAGCCCTACCCGTCGCGCGTGAAGGACGGGCGCGAGGTGGATTTCTCCACCGGCTCCGTAGGCCTGGGCGTTGCGCTGACCACCTTCGGCTCGCTGGTGCAGGACTACGTCCACCTCCATGGCCTAGCGCGCGCCGACGTGCCGCGCGGGCGGCACATCGCGCTGGTGGGGGATGCCGAGCTGGATGAGGGCAACATCTACGAGGCCCTGCTGGAGGGGTGGAAGCACGACGTCCGCGATGTCTGGTGGGTGATCGACTACAATCGCCAGAGCCTGGATTCCGTGGTTCCCGACCGCCTGTTCGGGCGCATCGAGGGGCTGTTCCGCGACATGGGCTGGAATGTCGTGACGCTGAAATACGGCCGCAAGCTGCAGGCCGCTTTCGCGCGCGAGGAAGGCGACACGCTGCGCCGCTGGATCGATGATTGCCCCAACAGCCTCTACGCCGCGCTGACCTTCCAGGGTGGGGCCGCCTGGCGCAACGCGCTGCTCACCGATCTCGGCCGTGTCGATGGCGTGCGCGCCATCATCGACCCGCTGTCGGATGACGAGCTGTCCGATCTCATGACCAACCTCGGCGGCCACGACATCGAGACGGTGAGCGAGGCCTTCCGCACCCAGGATGCGGAGGGCGACCAGCCCACCTGCTTCATCGCCTACACCATCAAGGGCATGGGGCTGCCGTTTGCCGGCCACAAGGACAACCACTCCGGGCTGATGACGCGCGAGCAGATGGACATCTTCCGCACGTCCATGAACATCCGCCCCGGCCATGAGTGGGATTTCTTCGAGGGCCTGGACGTGCCGCCCGCGGAGCTTGCGGCGTTCATCGCCTCCGTGCCTTTCGCCGAGCCGCTCGCGGTCGAGGGGCGCGCGCTGTCCTCGCCGACCATCCATGTGCCGGCAGCGCTTCCGACGCCGGGCGCGGCGGTGGGGCGCAGCGTGTCCACCCAGGCGGCCTTCGGCGAGATGCTGGCGGAAATCGGGCGTGGGAACGGGGAATGCGCGGAGCTCGCGTCGCGCATCGTGACGACAAGCCCGGATGTGATGGTCAGCACAAATCTCGGGCCCTGGGTGAACCGGCGCGGCATCTTTGACCGGCACAAGAAGAACGACGTCTTCCGCGACGCGAAGCTCGCCTCCGCGCAGCGCTGGGGCATGTCGCCGGAGGGGCAGCATGTGGAGCTCGGCATCGCCGAACAGAACCTGTTCCTTGTGCTCGGCGCGCTGGGTCTTTCGCACAGCCTGTACGGGGCGCGGCTGCTGCCGGTGGGGACGGTGTATGATCCCTTCGTCAACCGCGGCCTCGATGCGCTGATCTATGGCTGCTACCAGGATGCGCGGTTCATGCTGGTGAGCACGCCTTCGGGCATCACCCTCGCGCCCGAGGGCGGGCAGCACCAGTCGATCAACACCCCGCTTCTGGGCATGGCGCAGGACCGGCTCGCCGCCTTCGAGCCCGCCCATGCCGATGAGCTGGCCGTGCTGCTGCGGCATGGGTTTTCCCACATGCAGGCGCCGGAGGGGTCCTCGGTGTGGCTGCGCCTGTCCACGCGCGCGCTGACCCAGCCGGACCGCCGCCTCGACGCGGAGGCGGTGATCGCGGGGGCGCATTGGGTGGTGCCACCGGCGGAGGGTGCGCGCATCGCTATTGCCTACCAGGGCCCGGTTGCGCCCGAGGCGGAGGCCGCCTTTGCCGAATTGCGCGCGGAGGAGCCCGGTGCGGGCCTGCTCGCCATCACCTCGCCCGACCGTCTTCATGCGGAGTGGCTGAAGGCGCGGCGCGCGGGGCGTGGCGGGCAGCGCGTGGGCTCGCATATCGAGCGGCTGCTGGCGCCCATGGCGCCGGGATCCGCGCTCGTGACCATCCTTGATGGGCACCCTGCAGCGCATGCCTGGCTGGGCGCGGTGCGTGGGCAGCGCGTGGTGCCGCTCGGCGTGGATCGCTTCGGGCAGGCGGGTGACATCCCCACGCTCTATGCCGAATACGGGCTCGACGAGAGCGCGATCCTGGATGCCTGCGCGGAGGCGCTGCTCAGTTAGGCGGCCGCCGCGCTGCTATCCCTGCATCGCCGTGGGGTTCCGTTTGCGGCGCCGGCGATGGCAGAGCCAGGAAATCGTCGCCATAGCCACCCAAAGGCCACCAAGGCTCAGAAAGAACCAGGTCCACGACCAGAGTCGATCCGCGTCTCGGATGACGACAGTTGGCTCGGTGCGGTAGCGAACGGCCACCTGGGTGTGCGGAGCGCGGTAAAACTCCGATGCCCACGTCGTGCTCAACCGGCGGCCATCCGGTGTGACCAGGGTGATACCCGTGAGATGGACCGGCCCGCGCCCGATTTGGCGCAGCTGCGTGGAAACCACCTGCGCGACTCCCGGCGTCGAGGCATGAATGAAGCGTGCGGTCAGTGCCGCCGAGATACCGGCTGCCAGGAAAAAAAGAAGCGCGATATTACCGGACACGAGTGCGGTCCCGGCGGACCAGAAGGGGCTACTGACCTTTGCCACTGGGTTTGACGTGTTGCGCGAGGCCTCGCGCCGGCCCACCGAATTCTCCATCTCGTGCAATGGCGATGTCGCTCTGCGTCTGCCGCTGCGACGAAGGCTGCCAGTGCCCGTTGGTGATGGAAAGGCAATTCGACGCTCAACTGCGCGGCCAGGCAAGGCAACCATCGCCGGTCTTCTAAGCAAGGTGGGTGCGGCATCGCGATTTGCGCCGCTGCTTCCCGTTGCCGGCGCATCGCAGCAGACCTAGCCTTCACCCTGCATCGACCGAGGGAGGGTTCCGCGTGCCGCATCACCTACACCGCCTGGCGCTGGCCCTGCTGCTGGCCGGCGGCCTCTGGCTTTCCCCCGCCCGCGCGCAGACCGTGACCGCCGTGCTGGAAGCTGAGATCGTCACGCTCGATCCGCATTTCACGCCGGCCTACATCACCCGGACCTTCGGCTACATGGTGTTCGACACGCTCTTCGCGATGGATGCGGAGGGGCGCGTGCAGCCGCAGATGGTCCAGTCCTGGACCGCCTCGCCCGATGGCCTGACCTGGACCTTCACCCTGCGCGAGGGCCTCGCCTGGCATGACGGGACGCCCGTGACCGCGGCCGATTGCGTTGCTTCCATCCGCCGCTGGGGCGCGCGCAGCGCGATCGGGTCCCGGATGCTGGCCGCGACCGCCTCCATCGAGGCGACGGGTCCGCGCAGCTTCACCCTGGTGCTGAAGGAACCCTTCGGCCTGGTGCTGGACACGCTTGGCACCACCTCATCCCCGGTGCCGTTCATGATGCCGGCGCGTCTTGCCGCAACGCCGGGGACAGAGCGAATCACCGAGATCATGGGCTCCGGCCCCTTCGTCTATGACCGCGCCCAGCACCGCACCGGGGACCGGATGACGCTGCGGCGCAATGCACGCTACGTCCCCCGCGCGGAGCCCGCGAGTGGTCTGGCCGGCGGCAAGCGCGTGAACATCGAGGCGCTGGAGATCCGCGTGGTGCCGGATGGCGCGACGGCAGTGGCCGCCATGCGCGCCGGCGAGATCGACTACATGCAATACGCGCCCTTCGACCTGCTGCCCGCACTCGGGCGCGACCGGCGCGTCAGGGTGATGGGCTTCACCGGCCTCGACATGTTCACCGGCCATTACCGCACCAACGCCGCGACCGGCCCCTTCGCGGACCCCGCCATCCGACGCGTGCTGCTGCACCTGGTCGACCAGTCCGAGGTGATGGCGGGCATGGGCCTGACCGGTGCCTTCTCGCGCACCTGCAATGCCTTCTTCATCTGCGGCTCGCCGTACGAAAGCGACGTCGGCACAGAGCCGATGCGCACGCCCTCCATCGAGGCCGCGCGCGCCGCGCTGCGCCAGACCAGCTACAATGGCGAGCCGGTGATCGTGCTGGTCGCCAACGACCTCGAAGCGCCGCGCATCTCGTCGGAGATCCTGGCCGACCGGCTGCGGCGCGCGGGGTTCAACGTGGACATGCAGGTGATGGACTGGGCGTCGGTGCTCGCGCGGCGCACGCGGCGCGATGGCTGGTCCGTGTTCGGCGTGCACGCGCTGGGTGTTGACCTGCATTCGCCGCTGACCAACTCCGTGGTGGGCTTCAACTGCACCGCCGCGCTGACCGGCGGCTTCCATTGCCAGGAGGCGCTGACCCCGCTGTTCGCGGCCTTTGCCGCCGCGCCGACGCTGGAGGCGCGCCAGACTATCGTCGCGCAGATGCAGACCATCATCTACGGCCAGGCCATGGCGGTGCCCTTCGGGCAGTTCGCGCAGCCCGCGGCCTATCGCGCGCAGCTTGAGGGGTTGCTGCCCTCGGCGATCCCGTTGTTCTGGAACGTGACGAAGCGCTGATCATGTACGATGTCATCGTGGTGGGCGCCGGT
>JAZKFA010000279.1:19520-20033 GCA_040386655.1 Pseudomonadota bacterium
GTTCCGCCGGCGCCCCGCTCGCCGCCCGCCTGTCGGAAGATGGCCATCGCCGCGTGCTGTTGCTGGAGGCCGGGCGCGACTGGCGCTCGGCCGACGCCCCGCATGCGCTGCGATCCGCCAACATCATCCCGTTCATGCACGACCCCGCGCACCAAGCGGCGTGGCAGTGGCCGGGGCTGATGACGCGCCGCACCGCCGCCCAGGAGCCGAAATTCTACTGGCGCGGCAAGGCGATGGGCGGGTCCTCGGCCGTGAACGCGCAGATCGCCATCCGCGGCGTGCCCGCCGCCTTCGACGCCTGGGCGGAGGCCGGATGTGAGGGCTGGTCCGCCCGCGACGTGCTGCCTATCTACGACGCTATCGAGGATGACGCGGACACCGGCACCGCGCCGGGCATCCGCCAGGGCGGCCCGCTGCCGGTCTTCCGCATGCCGCAGGACCAATGGGGCGCGGTGGATCGGGGCCTGCGCGATGCCGCGCTCGCCGCCGGCTACAAGTGGAAGGAGGACCTCA
>JAZKFA010000280.1:0-18360 GCA_040386655.1 Pseudomonadota bacterium
CCGCCAGACCGATCGCGGACCCCCAGGCGTGCGGCACGCATTCCACCCCATGCGCGGAGGCCATCGCCGCGATCTTGCGGCACTCGCTGATGCCGCCTGCGGCACACACATCCGGCTGGACGATGTCCATCGCCTTGCGCGCGATCACGTCTCGGAAGCCCCAGCGGGTGAAGTCGTTCTCGCCACCGGCGACTGCCATGTCCAGCGCGCGCGTGACCTCGACATAGCCGTCATGATCCTCGGGGCTGATCGGCTCCTCGAACCACAGTAGGTCCAGCGGTTCCATCGCGCGGCCGAGGCGGATCGCCTGGGGGACGGTGAAGCAGTGGTTCGCATCGACGGCGAGCTTCACGTCCGGTCCGATCGCCTCACGCACGGCGGCGACGCGGCGCAGATCGAGCTTTGGATCGCCCAGGCCGATCTTCATCTTGATCGCCTGGAACCCCTGCTCGACGTATTTCTCGGCTTCCTCGACGGCTTCCTCGACCAGGCGGTCCATGTCGATGAAATACAGGCCCGTCGCGTAGGCCGTGACCTCGGTGCGATGCGCGCCACCGATCAGCTTGTGGATGGGCTTGTTCACCGCGCGCCCGATGATGTCCCACAGCGCGATGTCGATGCCAGACAGCGCCGCGATGGTCATCCCTGTCAGGCCGTAATCCTTGATCCGGTTGTACAGATCCTCCCACACCACTTCGACGTCGAAGGGATCGCGTCCGATCACGCGGTTGCGGTACTGCGTCTCGATGATGGTCTTGTTCACCGCCGCCGGGCCGTAGCATTCACCCCAGCCGGTGATGCCCTCATCGGTCAGGATCTCGACGATGCAGGAGGCGCGCGTGGAGTACAGCCAGCCGCGCGCGGGGATGAAGGGCTGCTCCACCTTGGACTGCAGCACGTGGCAGATGACGTCGGTGACTTTCATTGGTCTTGTCGTTCCCTCGAAATCGAAATATCAGACGTCGCGTGGGCGTCGCTTGAGCAGTTCCAGCCAGTAGCCCTCGACACCGCGCAGATGGCCGCCCATCGCGGCCTCGGCGTGGTCAGGATCGCCGGCGGCGACCGCGTCGCGCATCGCGACGTGCTGGGCCTGGGAGAGGGGGGCGCGCGTGCCGTCGAGGAAGTAGGCGCGGCGGCGGTTGCGCGACATCAGGTAGAAGGCGTTCACCACGCGCAGGAACACATGGTTCCCGGTCGCCTCCACCATCGCAAGGTGGAAGGCGGCGTCGTTGTCGGCCAGGTTCTCGCCGACGGCGATGGCCTGGGCGCCCTGAGCCAGGACCGCGTCGATGCGCGCGATGTCGTCCTCGTGCCGGCGCTCGGCGGCGAGGCGCACGGCCTGCATTTCCATGATGCGGCGCAGCTCGACGACTTCGCGCACCTCCGCCTCGGCCAGGGGCACGCCGAGCTCGGCCTGCAGCACCATCGCCTCGATCGAACCCTGGCGTGCGACGGCGCAAAGATAGATGCCGGAATTGGGCCGGCGTTCGACGATGCGCAGCGCCTCCAGCACGGCCAGCGCCTCGCGCACGGCGCCGCGGCCGACGGCGAAGCGTTCGGCCAACTCGCGCTCGGAGGGCAGGCGGTCCCCGGCCTCCAGGCGCCGGTGCGCGATGAAGGGCAGCAGGCGGCCAATGAGGCTGCTGCGCTCGTCGTTCGGCGGCGTCTGGCTGGTGGCAGAACTGGTCATACCAGATTGGTAGGACCATGTCGGGCGTTCTGGCAAGTGAGGGTGCCGAGAGGCATCTTCCGCTGGGCGCGGAGCGCTGCCTCGGGCAAGACAGGCGCATGGACCGGCCACGCATCGCCTTTGTCACTATCGGCCAGGCGCCGCGGGACGATGTCGTCCCCGAGACGCTCCTCCTCGCCGGGGCCGACCCCGCCGAGGTCGAGGTTCGGGAATTCGGCGCGCTGGACGGGCTCGACGCCGCAGCCATCGCCGATGGTGCCCCGCGTCCACGGGAGCCGGTGCTCAACACGCGCCTGGCCGATGGAAGCCGCGTTACGCTCGGCGCCGGCTTCGTTGCGCGGCGGCTGGAGCCGCTGCTGCACCGCGCCGATGGCGAGGGCCACGACCTGGTGGTGCTGCTCAGCACCAGCCTGTTTCAGCCCTACCGCCTGCGCACGCCCTTTGTGCATGCCCAGCAGGTGGTCGATGCCTGGATCGGCGCGCTTATGATGGGCGAGGCGCGCCTGGGGGTCATCCATTCGATCATGGAGCAGCACCGCGGCTTCTCGCACGGCACCCTGATCCAGGATGCCCGCGCGGTGATCGCCGAGGGCGAGCAGACGGATTTCGACGATGCCGCGCAGCGCCTGGCCGACGCCAACCTCATCCTCATGCATTCGGTTGGCTATACCGAGGCCCTTGCGGCACAGATGGCCGCGCGCACCGGCAAGCCAGTGGTCACGGCACGGCGCATCGTCGCGAGTGCCATGCGCCTGCAGCTCGTCGCCAGGGCCGCCCAGTCCCTGCCCTCGCCGGAGGAGGACCCTCTCCAGGCCCTGATCGAGCGCCTGCCCGGCGAGACGGAGATGCTGACGGCGCGCGAGCGGGACGTGCTGGCCGGCGTGCTCGACGGTGCCAGCAACAAGGAGATCGGCCGGCGGCTGGGCATCAGCCATCGCACCGTGGAAATCCACCGCGGCCGCGCGATGACGAAGCTGAATGCAAGTTCACCCACCGAGCTCATCCGCCGCCTGATGATCGCGCGCCGACGCTAGCCTGGACAATTCCTGGGCGCGGAGGACGCTGGAGCAGGTGATGACCGTCGCATCGTAAGGGCTTGACCGTATGGCACGCGGCCACAGTGTCCTGTAGGCCAGAGGCTCACGAAGGATTGGGTGCCGGGGTCACATGGCGGAAACAGCTGCGCGCTATCGCATCGGGTTCGACATCGGCGGGACCTTCACCGATTTCATCCTGCTCGATGGGCACGACAACACCATCCGCCTTCACAAATGCCTCACCACGCCGCAGGACCCGTCCATCGGCGCGCTGGAAGGCCTGGCCGAGCTGGTCGCCGATGCCGGGCTGGGGCTTGCCGACATCACCGACATCGTGCACGGCACCACGCTCATCACCAACGCCCTGATCGAGCGCAAGGGCGCCGCACTGGGGATGATCACCACGGCGGGCTTCTGCGACGTGATCGAGATGGGCACCGAGCAGCGCTACGACATCTACGACCTGTTCCTGCAATACCCGGACCCGCTGGTCACGCGACGCCGCCGCCTCGAAGTTGCCGAGCGCCTGGACCGCGACGGCGCGGTGGTAACGCCTCTCGACATCGCCGCAGTCAAGCGCGCCGCGCGCGAGCTTGTCGAGAGCGGTGCGGAAGCGATTGCGGTCTGCTTCCTCCATGCCTACCGCAACGCGGTGCATGAGAAGGCGGCCGCCGCTGCCATCCGCGAGGACTACCCCAACATCGCGCTCTCGCTCTCCTCGGCGGTGGTGGCCGAGCTGTGGGAGTACCAGCGATTCGTCACCACCTGCGCCAATGCCTATGTGCAACCGCTGATGGACCGCTACCTTAAGCGGCTCGAACGTGAATTGGCGCTGCGCGGCTTCCGCGGCGCGTTGCGGCTGATGCAATCGGCCGGCGGCCTGGTCTCGACTGCTGCGGCGCGCGCCTTCCCGATCCGGCTGCTGGAATCGGGCCCCGCCGGCGGCGGCTTGGCCACGGCATTCTTCGGCGGGCTGGTCGGGCAGAAGGACATCATCTCCTTCGACATGGGGGGTACCACCGCCAAGGCCTGCATGATCGCCGACGGCCGCTGCGAAGTGGCGCCGATGATGGAAGTCGCCCGGCTGCACCGCTTCAAGAAGGGCTCCGGCCTGCCGATCAAGGCGCCCGTGATCGACATGATCGAGATCGGCGCGGGCGGTGGATCCATTGCCGCAATCGACGAGGTGGGGCTGCTGAAGGTGGGGCCGCATTCGGCCGGCGCCGATCCGGGCCCCGCCTGCTACGGCCGCGGTGGCAACCAGGCGACGGTGACCGACGCCAACCTCATGCTCGGCTACTACGACCCGGGCTTCTTCCTCGGCGGCCGCATGGCGCTGGACACCGCGGCCGCTGAGGCGGCGCTGGCCTCCGTGGGTGCGAAGATTGGCCTCTCCGCGGTCGAGACCGCCTGGGGCATCCACCGCACGGTGACGGAGAGCATGGCCGCCGCCGCGCGCATCCACATCGTCGAGAAGGGCAAGGATCCGCGCCGCTACGCGATGGTGGGGTTCGGCGGCGCTGGTCCCGCCCATGCAGTGGAAGTCGCGCGCATCCTGGGCGTGCAGGAGGTGCTGATCCCGCCGGCCTCGGGTGCCGCCTCGGCGCTGGGATTCCTCGCCGCGCCGCTATCCTTCGAGAGCGTGCGCTCATTGCCCGTCGCCCTCGATGATGCGGGCGCACCCGCCGCGATGGAGGCGGTGCTGGCGGAGCTTTCGGCCGAGACGGCGGCGATGCTGACCGGGGCCAACCTGCCGCTCGCCGACATCGTCATCGAGCGAAGCGCGGATATGCGCCTGGCCGGCCAGATCCATGAGATCAACGTGCCGCTGCCCACCGGCCCGATTACCGCGGCGAGCCTGCCCGACGTGATGGAAGCCTTCCGCCGCGTCTATTCGGCCCGATTCACCTCGGTCTATGAGGGCGTCTCGGCCCAGGCGATCTCCTTCCGCGTGCGCGCGGTCGGGCCCTACCCGGCGCTCACCGTCGCCCAGGCCGGCGCGCCCAAGGGCGGCGTGGCACTGAAGGGCCATCGCCAGGCCTGGTTCGGCGAGGGCTTCGTCGAGACGCCGGTCTATGACCGCTACTCGCTGCCCGCGGGCGAGACGATCCGGGGCCCCGCCATCATCGAGGAGCGCGAGGCGACCACGATCATCGGCCCGCGCGACCGCGTGAGCGTGGGTGAGGCGGGGATGCTGCGCATTGCGGTCGGCCTCTCCGCCCCTGTGGCCGCACGCATCACGCCCGCGACCCCGCTGGCGGAGGCCTGCGCGTTGATCGAGGCGGACCCGGTTTCGCTGGAGATCATGTGGAGCCGGCTGGTCACCATCGTCGAGGAGATGTGGCAGGCCATCTGCCGCACCGCCTTCAGCCTCATCGTCTCCGAGGCGCAGGATTTCGCCTGCGACATCCTCGATGCCAATGGTGAATCCCTCGCGCATTCGCCGCGCGCGATGCCGGTGTTCAACCTGACCCTTCCGCGTGCCGTGAAGGCGATGCTGGAGAAGTACCCTGCCGAGACGCTGCGCCCGGGCGACGTGCTGATCACCAATGATCCCTGGCTCTGCGCGGGGCATCTGTACGACATCGCGATCGTCACGCCCGTGTTCATGGAAGAACGCATGGTGGCGCTGATCGGCACGGTCGGCCATGTCGGCGACATCGGCGGCATCAAGGACGGGTTGAAGGCGCAGGAGGTCTTCGACGAGGGCCTGCAGATCCCGATGGCCAAGCTCTATCGCGCCGGTGAGGCCAACGACACGCTGTTCGACATCATCGCCGAGAACGTGCGCAAGCCCGAGGAGGTGCTGGGCGACCTGCACTCCTTCATCGCCGCGAATGCCCAAGCGGGCGATCGGCTGGTTGCCTTCATGCGCGACTACGGCATGCAGGACCTCCGCGCCCTGGCCGCCGTGGTGCAGGGCCGCGCGGAGCGCGCGATGCGCGATGCCATTCGTGCGCTGCCCGATGGCGAGTATCGGTCGACCGTCAGCAACAACATGCTGGGACGCACGCTGCACTATCCGCTCAAGCTCACCGTCGCCGGCGACGCGATCGAGCTGGATTTCGAGGGTGCGCCGGCGCAGCTGCCGGTGGGCGGGCTCAACTGCACCTACAGCTACACGCAGGCGCACGGTTCCTATCCGCTGAAATGCATCCTCAGCCCGCAGGTGCGCGGCAATGCCGGCTGCTACCGACCCATCACGGTTAAGGCGCCGGAGGGTTCGGTGCTGAACTGCACGCGCCCGGCCGCCGTCGCGCTGCGCACGCGCACCGGCTGGTACCTGGCACCCAACATCTTCCGCGCGCTTTCGGAAGCCGCACCCGACCGCGTGCAGGCGCATACCGGCCTTCCTGTCTCGGTGAAGGTCCATGGCCTCGACCCCTCGGGCAATCTCTATGCCGACCATTTCTTCATGGGCGGCGGGCAGGGGGCGAGCCAGCGCGGCGACGGAAAATCGGCGCTGCTCTGGCCAACCTCGGCGGCCAATACATCGATCGAGCTGTTCGAGACGCGATCCCCGGTGCTTGTGGTGGAGAAGTCGCTGATCGCGGATTCCGGTGGCGCGGGGAAGCGGCGCGGCGGGCTCGGTACCCGCACACGCATGCGCAAGCTGCATGATGACGGGCTGCCCACCCAAGCTTCCGTCGCGGCAGAGGGCGTGGGCGTCCACGCCCCGGGCCTGTTTGGCGGCGAGCAGGGCGGTGCCGCCCGCGGTGCCGTCCTCGACCGTGAGGGCAATCTCATCCGCGACTGCGGCACGGGCGAGCTGGTCACGCTCACCGACACCAGCCAGATGATCGAGATCCGCCTGTGCGGCGGGTCCGGCTTCGGTCCGGTGGAGGAACGTCCCGCCGAGCTCGTCGAAAGAGATGTGCGCGAAGGCTATGTCAGCCAGGATGGTGGCGCTGGCGCACGCCAGGCCGCCGAATAGGAGCCAGACCGACCCATGCAACGCCGCAATCTCCTCCTGGGTGCCGGTGGCCTGGTGGCCGCCAGCTCGCTGGACCCGGCCTATGGCTTCGAGCGCGAGGGCAATCGCCGCATCCTGGTCTTCTCCGGCAACCAGCCGGTGCCGATCCTCGACCCGCACCAGCGCTACGACTGGTCGACGCGAATGATGCAGCGCTGCCTCTATGACGCGCTGGTCCGCTACGAGGGCTCGCCCGCGCGGGTGATCCCCTGGCTCGCCGAGGGCTGGGAGACGAGTGCGGATGGCCGGACCTGGACCTTCCGCCTGGTGGCCAACGCGAAGTTCAACAATGGCGACCCGCTGGACGCCGCGGCGGTGCGCTTCTCCTTCCAGCGCGGGCTGCGTCTGAACAAGGGCATCTCCTGGATGCTGTCGCGCCACCTCAAGGTCGAGAACATCGTCGCGGTGGATGCGCGCACGGTGCGCTTCACGCTCGAGCGCGCCTATCCGGATTTCATCGCGTTCCTGCCGCTGTGGTTCATCGTCAACCCCAAGCAGGTCGAGGCCAATCTGGACGGCGATGATGATGGCCAGAAGTGGCTGACGAACAACGCCGCCGGCTCGGGCCCCTTCCGCATTCGCAGGTGGGACGGCCAGACGGTGATGGCCCTCGAAGCCGTTCCTGAATACTGGAAGGGCTGGCCAATGTCCGAGGCGGACCGGCCCGCCGGCGTCATCTTCCGCGTGATGCGGGAATCCGCTCCGCGCAAGGCGGCGCTTCAGCGCGGCGAGGTCGACATCGCCGCCGGCCTGACGCCCGACGACCTCCAGCAGCTTGAGCGCATGCCGGGGATGGTGGTGACCAACGACCCCGGTGCGGCGCCGTTCTTCATCATGATGAACACGCAGCGCGGCCCGACCGCGGATGTGAACCTGCGCAAGGCAATCGCGCATGCCTTCGACTACGAGGCGCTGATCACCATCCACAAGGGCGACGCGACGCTGATGGACGGGCCGTTCCCCACAGTCACTGCCGGGCGCATCGCGCTCGACATGCCGCGCCGGGATCTCGCCAAGGCGCGCGAGTACATGGCGCGCACCACGACGCCGCCTGGCGGGCTGGAGCTCGAATACCTCCATGTCGCCGGCAACGAGGTGCAGCGCCAGATCGGCCTGGTGCTGCTCAACGCGCTGCAGGCGCTCAACATCCGCGTGAATATCGTGGGGCAGCCCTGGCCGACGCTGATCGGTCGTGGTGCGAACCCCGAGACGGCGGCGGCGATGACGGCGGTCTACGTCACGCCGGTCACCACCTCGCCCGATACGGTGGCTTCGCAATATGCATCCTCCGCGGCGGGGCAGTTCTGGGGCATTCACCAGATGCGCGACGCCCAGATCGACGCCATGGTCGCCGAGGCTGCAGTGGAACTCGACGGGGCCAGGCGGATGGAGATGTACGCCGCGATCCAGCGCCGCGTGCTGGACCTTCAGCCGGCGGTCTTCTGCATGAACGCGAACCAGCGGTGGGCGATGCGCAACTACGTGCGCGGCTTTGCCCATCAGGCGCTGAACCTCACGGGCGAGGTGGATCTGTACACGCTCTACGCCGCGCGCAGCTGATGCTGCGCTACCTGGCCCGGCGTTGCGCCTATGTCGGCCTGATGCTGGCCGGGCTCGTGGTGATCACCTTCGTGATCGCCAACGTCACCCCGGCCGATCCGGCGGCACTCGCCGCCGGGCCGGACGCGACGCCGGACATGGTGGCGACCCTGCGCCGCGAATACGGGCTGGACCGGCCTCTGCCGGAGCAGTTCATCCGCTACGTGAGGGACGTCGCCCAGGGCAATCTCGGCCGCTCCATCCAGAGCGGCAATGCCGTCACCGATGATCTGCGCCGCTATGTGCCGGCGACGATGCAGCTGGTGATCCTCGCCATGGGCTTCGCCTGCGCCGTGGGCATCCCGTTGGGGATGCTGGCCGCGGTGCGGCGGCAATCCTGGCTGGACCATGCCATCCGGGTCGTGGCCGTGTCCGGCGTCGCGATGCCGGCATTCTGGATTGCGCTGCTGCTGCAATTGGTCGTCGCGGTGTGGTGGGGCTGGCTGCCCACCGGCGGTATCCTGTCCATCTCCGCGGACTCGCCGCCGACCATCACGGGCATGGTGTTGTTCGACGCGCTGCTCGCCGGCGATTGGCCGGTCTTCGGCGACGCTGCCGCGCATGCGGTGCTGCCGGCCTTCGTGCTCTCGCTGCCCTGCCTCGCCTCGGTGCTGCGCGTGAACCGGACCGAGATGATTGAGGTGCTGGGTTCCGACCACGTCACTGCCGCGCGCGCGCATGGCGTTGCACCAGGACGCGTCGTGGGCCTGCTCGCGCTGAAGAACGCGATGCTGCCGACACTCGCCATGATCGGGCTGCGCTTCGGGTGGATGCTGGGCAGCACGGTGTTGGTCGAGACCGTGTTCGACTGGCCGGGCATCGGCCTCTACGCGGTGAACTCGGCGATCGCGTCCGACTTCAAGCCGGTGATGGGCGTGACGCTGGTGATTGGCGTTATTTTCATGCTGAGCAATCTTCTGGTCGACCTCGCCTATGGCTGGCTCGACCCGCGGACACGAAGCGCATGAGTGAGATTGCTCTCACCCGCGTCGGGCGGCTGCGGCAGGAGCATGCCGGTGGACTGCGCCAGGCGCGGTTCTTCGCCTGGACGTTCGCGCGCAGTCCCTCGGCGCTTCTGGGCCTCGCGCTCGTGACGGTCTTCCTGGTGCTCACGCTCATCGGTCCCTGGATCGTGCCTTACCCCGAGCATGCACGCGGGGCGGTCGATCTCGCGAACCGACTGCAGCCGCCCTCGGCGCGGTACTGGTTCGGTACGGACGAGATGGGGAACGACATCCTCACACGCGTCATCATCGGCACGCGGACCAGCTTCTGGATCGGGCTGACCATCACCGGGCTCGCCGCCGTGGTCGGCGTGCCGCTGGGCGTGGCGTCGGGATATTTCGGCGGGCGCATCCGCTCGGTCATCATGCGGGTGACGGACGTGTTCCTCGCCGTGCCCGGACTTGTGCTGGCACTCGCCATCGTCGCCGCGCTCGGGCCAGGCATCCTGCACGGCGTGCTGGCGCTCGCGATCGTCTGGTGGCCCGGCTATGTGCGGCTAATCGAGGCCAAGGCGCTGACCTTGCGCTCGGAGGCCTATGTCGAGGCTGCCCGCACCATGGGCGCCTCCCACACGCGCATCCTGTTCCGCCACATCCTGCCCAACTGCATGGGGCCGCTGGTGGTGAAGGCGTCGATGGACATGGGCATGGCCATCCTGGCCGCCGCCTCGCTCGGCTTCATCGGGCTGGGCGCGAAGCCGCCCGCACCCGAATGGGGCGCGATGATCGCGACCGGGCGCACCTACATGCCGGATTGGTGGTGGTATTCGGCCTTTCCGGGCTTCTGCATCTTCCTCACCGTGCTCGGCTTCAACCTGTTCGGCGACGGGCTGCGCGACACGCTGGACCCTCGGAGCAGTCGGTGAGTTCCGGCACGCGATGAGCATGATCGAGATCGAGAATTTCCGCCTCGCCTTTGACGGGTTCGAGGGACGCGCCCATGTGCTCGACGGCATCGACATCCGCATCGAGGCAGGTGAGTCCGTGGGCATCGTGGGCGAGAGCGGATGCGGCAAATCCGTGCTCGCGCGCAGCCTGCTGCGGCTGAACCCCTCGCCGCCTGCACGCGTGGTCTCCGGCGCAATCCGCTTCGAAGGACAGGACGTGCTGGCGATGGACCGCGCCGCGCTGCGCCGTCTGCGGGGCGGGACCATCGGCATGGTGTTCCAGGATCCCGTCACTTACCTCAACCCCGTCTTCACTATCGGTCGGCAGATGGAGGAGGTGCTGCGCGCGCATGAGCCCCAGCTCTCCCGCGCCGCCCGCCGCGACCGCTGCGTCGAACTGCTCGAGGCCGTGCGCCTGCCTCAGGCTGGCGCCCTGCTCGGCCGCTATCCGCATGAACTCTCGGGCGGCATGCGGCAGCGCGTTCTCATCGCCGAGGCCCTCGCCGGCAAGCCGCGCGTGCTCATCGCGGACGAGCCGACCACGGCGCTGGACGTGACCATCCAGCGCCAGGTGCTGGAACTGATCGCGGACTTGGTCGAACGTCTGGGGCTGACGCTGGTTCTGATCAGTCACGACCTCGGCGTGATCGGCGCGGTCTGCCGCCGCATCCTGGTGATGTATGCGGGACACGTGGTGGAGGACGCGCCCGCCGAGGAGCTGTTTCGCGCCCCGCGGCACCCCTATACGCGAGGCCTGCTCGCCGCCATGCCGGACCTGCGCCGGCCCGGGCACATGCCCTCGGGCATCCCCGGCAGCATCCCCGACCTGCGCACGCCGCCCACCGGCTGCCGCTTCCATCCACGTTGCATGATGGCGGAGGCGGTCTGCCGCGCGACCAAGCCGGTCCTGCTTGGCGGCGATGGCCATGCGGTGGCCTGCCACATGGCGCACGTGCCCGCGTGACGCCGCTGCTGGAGATCCGCGGCGTCACCGTCCGTTTCGGCGCGGCGGAGGCGCTGCGCGACGTCTCCCTTGCCCTGCAACCCGGCGCTGCGCTTGGCCTGGTGGGCGAGTCCGGGTCCGGCAAGTCCACGTTGTTGCGCGTGCTGCTGCGGCTGCAGGGCGTCGCCGAGGGCCATGTGCTCATGGATGGGCAGGACATCACCGGCCAGCGCGAGGCCCGGCTGAAGGCGCTGCGCCGGGACGTGCAGGTGGTGTTCCAGAACCCGCATTCCGCGCTGAACCCGCGCCGCACCGTTCATGACTCCGTCGCCGAGCCATTGCAGATCCAGGGCGGGCTCGACGGCCGTGCCATACGGACGCGGGTCTCCCGCTTGCTCGATGAGGTCGGGCTGGGCGAGCACTTCCTCTGGCGCTATCCGCATGAGCTTTCGGGTGGCCAGAAGCAGCGCGTCTGCATCGCGCGCGCGCTTGCCCCCGGCCCGCGCGTGCTGCTGCTCGATGAGCCGACCTCGGCGCTCGACGTCTCCGTGCAGTCGCAGATTATCGAGCTGCTGCGCCGGTTGCGCGAACATCATGCGCTCACCTACCTGTTCATCTCGCACAACCTTGCGGTGGTGCAGCTGCTCTGCGAGGAGGTGGCGGTGCTGCGCCAGGGCGAGATCGTGGAGCAGGGCAGCGTCGAACAGGTGCTGCACGCGCCGCAGCACGACTATACGCGGGCGCTGCTCAGCTCGGTGCTGCCGCCTGGTGCCTATAGGCTGCAGCAAGGTCAGGCGGCGTCATAGGCGTTGCTCGCGCTCGACCGGCAGCATCAACGTGAGCGCCCAGCACGCAGCCAGCATCAGCGCGGAACCAGCCAGGCAAGCAGCCAGCCCACCCCAGGCATAGACCAACCCGGAGAGCAGCGTCCCCGCGAAGCGCCCGGCCGCGTTGGCCGCGTAGTAGAAGCCCACATCCTCCGCCGCCTTCTCGCTGCCGGCATAGGCCAGCACCAGGTAGGAATGCACGGATGAATTCACCGCGAACGCGACGCCGAACAGGCACAGCCCGACCGGGACGATGAGATCGGCATGCGGCGCGCCGCTCGCGACCAGCACCGCAAGGAGCAGGGGCACGATAGCCAGCGTGAGTGACCACGCCCGTGCCGCCGGCACTTCCGCTGAAAGCCCGTCCGCGCTCTTGCGCACCATCGCGGGTGCAGCCGCCTGGATCGCGCCGTAGCCGATCGTCCACAGGGCGAGGAACCCGCCGACCATCGTGAAGGTCCAGCCCGAGGCGTAGAGGAAGACCGGGAGTGCGACGACGAACCAGATGTCGCGCGCTCCGAACAGGAACACGCGCGCTGCGGCCAGCAGGTTGACGCCGCGGCTCTTCGCGAACAGCTCCTTCGCCGATTTCGACGCCTTGGCGCGGCCCATCAGCGGCGGCAGCGATGCCACGACTGCCGCGAGGATGCCCGCCAGCACTGCCGCCATCGCCCACAGAGCGCCGCGGAAGCCGAGCGTCTCCAGCAGCAGCCCACCGAGGAAGAAGCCCAGACCCTTCATCGCGTTCTTGCTGCCGGTGAAGAACGCCACCCAGCGGAACAGCCGCCCCGAGGCGTCGCCCGCCGTCAGCTTGATGGCTGATTTGCTCGCCGTCTTCGTCAGGTCCTTGGCGACGCCGCAGATGCCTTGCGCCACCACCACCCAGGCGACGGACAGCGTCGCACTCCAATCCGGCGAGACGGCCGAGAGCACCAGGAACCCTGCGACCTGCGTGCCCAGCCCCACCGCCAGCATGCGCGCGATTCCGAAGCGCGTGGCGAGCCATCCGCCGATCAGGTTGGCACCGATACCAGCTGCCTCGTACAGCAGGAACAGCAGCGCCAGCGTGAAGGGGCTGTAGCCCAGCCGGTAGAAATGCAGCAGCACCAGCATCCTCAGCGCGCCATCGGTGAGCGTGAACCCCCAATAGGCTGCCGTGACGATCGCGTAGTTGCGCGCCCCGGCCGCGCCGGAGGCGATGGTGCTGCTCATCTCAGATCCCCACCTCTGCCATGTGGCAGGCGAGGTCGACCATGCGGCAGGCATAGCCCATCTCATTATCGTACCAGGCATAGACTTTCAGCAGCGTGCCGTCGGTGACCAGGGTCGACAGGGCATCCACGATTGAGCTGCGCGTATCGCGCGCGTAATCGGCGGAGACAAGCGGGCGCGTCTCATACCCCAGGATGCCCGCGAGCGGGCCCGCGGCGGCGGCCGCGAATAGGGCGTTCACCTCCTCCGCCGTCGTCTCGCGGCGCATCTCAAAGACGCAATCGGTCAGCGACGCGTTCAGCACCGGCGCGCGCACCGCATGCCCGTTCAGCTTGCCCTTCAGCTCGGGGTAGATGAGTGCGATGGCCGTGGCACTGCCCGTGGTCGTCGGCTGCAGCGACAGCATCGCGGATCGTGCGCGGCGGAGGTCCTTGTGCGGCGCGTCGACGACGACATTCGTGTTCGTCGGGTCGTGGATGGTGGTGATCTGGCCGTGCCGGATGCCGATCGCCTCATGCACCACCTTCACCACCGGCGCGAGGCAGTTCGTGGTGCAGGAGGCGGCGGTGACGATGGGATGCCGCGCCGGATCGTAGAGCCCCTCATTCACGCCCATGACCACGTTCAGCACAGTGTCGAACTTGACCGGTGCCGCGACGATGACGCGCTTCGCGCCACGCTCAAGATGCCCGGCGAGCGCCTCGGGCGTGAGGAACTTTCCGGTGCATTCGAGGACCACATCCACGCCGAGGTCGCCCCAGGGGATATCGCCGGGCTTCGCGTGCTCGGAAAAGGTCATGCGGTGATCGCCGATGCGGATTGCGCTGCCATCGGCAGTGATCGGCGCACGCCAGCGGCCCTGGACGGAATCGAACTCCAGCAGGTGCGCGATTGCCGGCGCACCGCCCTTGATCTCATTCAGGTGCACGATGTCGAGCCGGTTGCGCGCGCGGGGATCCTCCGCCAGGCGCTCGGCCGCGCCCATCGCGGCCCGAAGCGCCAGGCGCCCAATCCGGCCCATGCCGCTGATGCCGACCCTCATCATCAGCGCGCCATCGCGTGCGGGTCGGCCAGCTCGTCGATGCGCGCCCTGAGCGCGAGCCGGTCGAGCGAGGCGAGGGGCAGGCTTGCGAAGGCCTCCAGCCGGCGGCGCAGCCCGGCATAGACCTCGTGGAGCAGCACGCCGCGCTCACTGGCGGAGCCGGTGAACTTCGTAGGGTCGGGCAGGGGCCAGGCGCCGGTGATGGTCGTCGCGGCGAAGTCGGGACAGGCTTGGCCCTGCAGCGTGTCGCAAAGCGTGAGGACGAAATCCATCCTGGGCGCTGCGTCGCCGGTGAACTCGCCCCAGGATTTCGAACGCAGCCGCGACACGTCGTGGCCCAGCGTCTGGAGCAGCGCGAGGACCTCGGGCAGCGGCCCGGTGGGCGAGGGTTCGGAGCCGGCCGAATAGGCGGTGAAGCGCCCGCGCGAGCTTCGACAGGATCGCCTCGGCCATGATCGAACGCGCGGAATTATGCGTGCAGAGGAACAGCACGTTGAAGGTGTTGGATCCCATGGTCTCGGCTCCCCGTGTCATGACGTCTAGCATCCGGCCAAGGTCGCCGCAGCGCGCCGGCTCGCCGCCGCAACAGGCCTCGGCGAGGAAGGCGAGGAGCGCGCGCAGCCGCGCAAACTGCACCGCGTAGATGAGGCTGCGGCCCTGGCGCGTCGCCGCTATCAGCCCCGCCTGCTCGAGCGCTCGCAGATGGAAGGACAGCGTGGAGCCAGCGACGCCCAGCCGCGCCGCGACCTCGCCTGCGGCCAGGCCGCTCGGCCCGGCGTCGAGCAAGGTGCGCAGCAGGTCGAGCCGGGTGGGCTGCCCAAGGGCTGCGAAGGCGAAGGCGGCGTTGTCCAATTCCATGATTCGACGATAATCGAATTGTTGTATGGCCCGTGTGATACTTTCATGACCACGAGGCGCTTTGTTCCAGGGGTAACCGTGCCCGCCTAGGGAGCGCTATCGTCGCGCCATGCCCGACACGAACCGCCCGTGACCGCCACCCGCTTCGCCGCCGCCATCGTGGCCGCACAGGTGCTGGCGCAGATCGGCGCCTTCACCTTGCCCGCGCTCCTACCGGGCTTCATCGCGCGCTGGTCGCTATCGGCCACCGAGGCCGGGTGGCTCATCGGCGCCTTCTTCGCCGCCTACGTCGTCGCCGTGCCGGTGCTGGTCGCGCTGACGGATCGCGTCCCGGCGCGTCGCATCTACATGATCGGCACCGGGCTGACCGCCGTCTCGCATCTGGGGTTCGCGCTGGTCGTGGACGGGTTCTGGGGCGCGCTGCTGCTGCGCATCCTTGCCGGTGTTGGCTGGGCGGGCTGCTACATGCCTGGCCTCAAGGTGCTCGCGGACCGGCTGGAGGGTGCCGAGCAGTCGCGCGCGGTGGGCATGCATGCGGCCGGCGTCGGCGTCGCGGGTGCGATGTCCTTCGCCGTGGCGGGCGCGCTGGATGCGTTGGCCGGGCCGGAGGGCGCGTTCCTGTTCGGCGCCGTGGCCGCGGCAACGGCCCTGGTGATCGGCGCCCTCGCCATGCCGCGCGAAGCACCGCACCGCCAGCCGGGGCGCAGCCCGACCGCATTGCTGGATTTCCGCCCCGTGCTGCGCAACCGCGCTGCCATGGCATGGATCGCCGGCTATACCGTCCACACCTGGGAACTCGCGGTGCTGCGTGCCTGGGGCGTGACCTTCCTCGCGGCCACCATCGCCTGGCACGGGGCGCCATCCTGGCTGCCGGGGCCGAGCGCTATCTTCACGGTCGCCGGGCTTCTGGGTATCGCCGTATCGCTCACCGGCAACGAGGTGGCGCAGCGCTTCGGGCGCCTACGCGTCGTGAGCCTCGCGATGGGCGCGGGTGCTGTCTTCGCCTTGCTGGCGGGTGCATCGGCGCTGTTCTCCGCTCCGATGGCCGCGCTCTGCGTCATCGCCTGGAATGCGGCAATCTATCTCGACAGCTCGGCATTGACCGCCGGCACGGTGCAGGCGGCGGAGAAGGAGCGGCGTGGCGCGACGATGGGTCTGCACAGCATGTGCGGCTATGCCGGCGGGTTCCTCGGGCCGGTCATCGTGGGTTTGGTGCTCGACGTCGTGGGGGCAGAGGGCGCGCTGGGTTGGGCGCTGGCCTTCGGCCATATCGCGCCCGTCACGCTGGTGGGGCTGTGGCTGCTCCGGCGGTTCAGCGCCGCAGCGCGATCGGGATGAGCGGCAGGACCAGCGCCGCATTCACCACGGCGGCGGCGAACAGGACGGTAAGCGTGCCCGACGGCCCAAACCGGCCGAGCAGCCATGTGCCTAAAAGCGGCGCGATTGCGGTGGCGAGCAGCGTCGGCAGCGCGAGGCGGCCCATCAGGATCGCGTAGCCCTCCCGCCCGAACAGCGCGAGCGGCACGGTCCCGCGCGCGATGGAGCGGATGCCGCTGCCCATGCCGTACAGGATGATGCCGAGTGCGGCGACGTCGCTGACGCCCACCAACACGGCGATGCCGGTCGCGACGAGGACCGATGAGGCTACAAGGCTCCAGATCGCATGCGTCTTGCGGCCGAACAGCATCTCCAGGATGCGCCCGCCGACCTGGCTTGGCCCGATCAGCACGCCGAGTCCGACCGCTGCGGCGAGCGTCAGCCCTTGCGCCTGCAGCAGGGTCGGCAGCTGCACGGCGATGACCGTCATCGTCGCGTATGCCAGCGTGAAGCCAGCCGCGAGCAGCAGGAAGGCCAGGCGCTGATCCGGGCGCAGGCTGCCCGCCGCCAGCGCGCCCGCGACCCTCGGGACAGGGATGTTGGGTGCCTCTCGCGGCAGGCCGAACCAGTATAGCGGCAGCACCACGGCGAACTGGATGGCCGCATAGGTCAGGCAGGCGCCGCGCCAGCCGAGTGTCTCGCCCAGCAGGGCCGTGAGCGGCCAGCAAACGGTGCTGGCGAAGCCGCCGAACAGCGTCACCTGGGTGATCGCAGGCCGCGCATCCTGGCCATAGAGGCGTCCGAGCGCGGAGAAGGCCGGGTCATAGAGCCCCGCCCCCATCCCGGCGCCGATTACGACCCAACAGGCCATGAAGACCGGCAGGTTCGGCGCGATGCTCAACCCGATCAGCCCGATGCCCAGCAGGATGGCGCTGGTCGCCAGGACCGGGCGCCCTCCACGCCGCTCGATGATGTGCCCGATGCGCGGGGACACCAGGCCCGAGACCAGCAGCCCCACCGACAGCGCCCCGAACACCCAGGCGAGCGGCCAGCCGGTATCCGCCACGATCGGGCCGGCCAGAAGCGAGAGGAGGTAGTAGGAGGATCCCCACGCCAGGATCTGCGCCGTGCCGATCGCGGAGATCACCACCCAGCGGGGGCGAGTCGCGCCGGCCTCGGGTCCCGCGGATGGGCCGAGGCCGCCCGCTATGCTCACGCGGGCTCGGCCGGTGCCAGGGCCGACTTGGGTGCGCAGCATGACGCTGCGGCAGGTGCCGGCGCGCAGCAGCTGGTCTCAACGGGGGCGGGGGCGCAGCAGACGGCGGCGCTTGCCGGTAGGCGGTCGGTCGCGCAGACGCCCGTCTCGGGCAGCACCAGTTCGACCCGGCGCGCAGCGGCGATGTCGCCCGCCAGGTAGGCGGCAATGGAGCGGACCTGCTCATGCCCGGTCGCCATCAGGAAGGTCGGCGCGCGGCCGTAGCTCTTCATGCCGGCGATGTAGAAGCCGGCGTCCGGGTGGCGCAGCTCAGCCTCGCCATGCGGGCGGACCGTGCCGCAGGAATGCAGGTTCGGGTCGATGAGCGGCGCGAGCGCGGGTGTTGCCTCCACGGCGGGGTCCAGGCCGAGCCTCACTTCGCGCAGAAAGGAGAGGTCCGGACGGAAGCCGGTCGCGACGATCATGCGCTCCGCCTCGATCGTGGTCGCAGCACCGCCCTGACGTCCGGTGATCGCGAGCCCGTCGCCAGCCGCCTTGATGCGGTCGATCAGGAAGGGTGCGAGTGCCGTCACCGCGCCACTTTCCACGAGCGCCTGCGCCCGTGCGCCGAGGTCGCCGCGCGGGGCCAGGCCATCGCGCGCGCCGCCGCCGAAACTCACCGCGCCGAGCGGGCGGCGGAACGCCCACAGGATGCGCGTGCCCGGCGCGCCGCGCGCAAGCTCGGCGAGGTCGAGCACGGCGTTCATCGCGGAATG
>JAZKFA010000281.1:0-7658 GCA_040386655.1 Pseudomonadota bacterium
CAGGGGCAGAGCCCCTGGCCTTGCTACCCCCCTGGACCGCACCGTCAGCGCGGGCGTGCGCTGGATTGGCGGACGCAGTCGCGGGCGAGGCGGTCGCGTTCGAAGGATCGTCCGGCGTTGTCGTTCTGGGCGCGAAGGGCCGGGATGGTGGCCTGGCTGCCGAGGCGGTTTTCGCCTTCGTCAATGCGCATTTGCTGGCCGCGGTCGCGGAACAGGACGACGCGTTCGGCTTCGCGGCGGCAGGCGTCCTCGATGGTGGGGGCGGATGCGGAGGTTGTGGCGGTGGGGGCTGGCGCGGGGCGGGGTTCGTTGAAGGCGCAGCCGGCAAACAGCAGCGGGAGAAGCAACGCGACTCGGGTCATGTCAGGCCTCGGCGGGAATGGCCCTTGAGAGTAGCGCGCGAAGTCCTTCCGCGTCGAACCGCGCGCCGCGATCGAGCGGCATGGCGGCGGCGGCCTCGATCAGGGCGGGGTGAAATTCCGCTCCTTCGCGGGTGAGCGTCCAGAGCGGGCGGAGGAAGGGTGCTCGGGGCAGGATGTCCACAAGGGCGAGCAGGCGCAGGCAAAGGGCCAGGCCGGGCAGGTTGGACAGGCCGGCGCGGGCGTCGATTGCCTCGGCCCAGGCGGCGGCGTCGCGATCGGCGAGGGCGAGGGTGGTGGCCTCGCCATCGGGATGGGCGAAGCGGAGGAGGCGGGGCTGGCCGAAGGTCTCGGTGGCGGCGGCCTCGCGGGCCAGGTCCCAGGCGTCGAGCAAGTCGCGCGGGCGGACGGGGGGCAGGGCCTCGGGCGGCAGCGCGATGGCGTAGGTGAGGACGCCGTCGGGGGCGCGGGCGATGCGGATGGCGGGCACGGGATGAAGGTGGCGCGGAGGGCGTGCTTCCGCCAGGGCTTGACTTGGACGGTTCGGGGCGGCGGCTCGGCGAACACGATGGCTTGACTGGCGCGCTGGTCCGGGCAGGCTCGGCGCATGACCCATCCCGCCGATCTGTCCATCGTTGAAGCCAGCAAGCGCGTGCATGCCGGCAGCCTGTCTGCCGTCGATCTGGCGGAGGCGTATCTCGAACGCATCCAGGGCAGGGAGGCGACGCTGCGCGCCTTTGTCTGGCTAGACTCTGCGCTGGTTCGGCGTGAGGCGGCGGCGATCGACCGCCGCGCGGTGAAGGGGCCGCTCGCGGGAATTCCGTTTGGCGTGAAGGACGTGATCGACACGGCTGACCAGCCGTCTCAATACGGATCGCCGATCTGGTCGGGGTGGCGGCCGCGCTCGGACGCCGCCTGCGTGGCGGCGGCGCGTCTTGCGGGTGCCAATATCGTCGGCAAGACGGTGACGACGGAGTTCGCCACCAGGCATCCGGGGGCAACGACCAATCCCGCCAATCCGAAGCACACGCCGGGCGGCTCCTCCCAGGGTTCGGCGGCGGCGGTCGGCGCGGGGGTGATCCCGCTGGCGTTCGGGACGCAGACGGCGGGCAGCATCATCCGCCCCGCGGCCTTCTGTGGCGCGGTGGGGTTCAAGCCGAGCTACGGCACGCTGCACAGAGCTGGCATGAAGATCATGAGTGAGAGCCTTGATACCATTGGTATCATGGCGCGAAGCGTCGCAGATGCGGCGGCCGGGATGGAGGCGCTGACCGGGCGCTCGCATGGCGATGTCTCGGCCAAGCCCGCGCGTGCGCCGCGCCTGGCCTTGGTGATGGGACCGCAGACGGACCTCGCCGCGCCCGAGACGCTGGCGCAGTTCGAACGCGTGTCCGAGGCCTGCCGCCGGGCCGGTGCGACGGTCACGCCGGTGACGCTGTCCCCGCCGATGGGCGAGGCCTTCGAGGCGCATGCCTTCGTGATGAACATGGAGAGCGCGGCGTCGATTGCTTGGGAGATGGACCACGCCCGCGCCCTGGTCTCCCCGGTGCTCGCCGAACGGATGGAATGGGCGCGCGCGCAGGACCCGATCAAGCTGGAAACCGGCCGGGCGGCCTTTGCCGCTTCGCGCGCCGCATTCCCCGCAATGATCGAGGGCTTCGACGCGATCCTCACGCCGTCCGCCCCGGGCGAGGCGCCGGAGGGTCTGGGGTGGACGGGCGATCCCGGGTTCAACACGCTCTGGACCCTGCTGCATGTGCCCTGCGTCACGGTGCCGGACGGGGTGGGGCCGCGCGGGCTGCCGCTTGGCGTGCAGGTCGTGGGGCGGATCGGTGAGGATGCAGCGACGCTCGCCTGGGGCGAATGGGTAGCGAAGGCGGTGGCGGGCTGACCGCACCCGCAGACGGGCAAGCGGGAGGCGAGCTCTACCTAGCGGGTCTGATCAGCCCCGCGCCGGAAACACCCCCGGCGCGGTCGCGAGCTCCGCCACCGTGTCGAAGTCGCGCAGAACGGCGTCGTCGGGCATCTCGACCTCGACCATGCGGTCGGCGTGCTGGCCGGCGAGGTGGCGCGCGCCGACATCGCCGGTGATTGCGAGCATGGCGGGGATGAATTCCCGCGCCCAGAGCATCGGGTTGCCCTGCTTTCCCCGATAGGTCGGCATGACGATGGCGCGGCCTTCCTCGGGGTCGAAGGCGGCCAGCAGCTTGTCCAGCATCGCCGCCGAGATCAGCGGCATGTCGCCCAGGCAGACCAGCACGCCTTCCGCATCGGGGGGGACGGCCGCCAGCCCTGCCTTGAGGCTCGCTGACAGGCCTTCGGCGAAATCCTCCGCATGGGTGAAGACGAGGCGCCGACCGGCGAGGGCCGACTGCACCGCCTCCTGCTCATGACCGGTCACGATGATGACGGGGTGAGCCTGGCTGGCGAGGACCTGGTCGGTGACGCGCGCGACCATCGGCGTGCCTTTGGTGTCGCGAACCAGCAGCTTGTTCAGCGGCGCCATGCGCCGGGACCGGCCGGCGGCCAGCACCACCGCCGCGATCTTGCGCGCTCGCCGCGGGGCATGGGCGGGGGGCGGCGTCTTGGGGGCCTCGCCGCGCGGCAGGGGCCGCGTCTCGATCTCCTTCAGCAGCCCGCCCACGCCCATCGCCATGATGTCGCGCGGGGTGACCGCGAGGCCGGCGAAGATGCGCTGCAGCACCCAGTCGAAGCCGTTGAGCTTGGGGCTGCGCGCGCAGCCCGGCAGCACGATGGCCGGGGTCTCCCCGATGCGGCCGAGGCACAACAGGTTGCCGGGATCGACGGGCATGCCGTAATGCTCGATCACGCCGCCGGCGCGGATGATGGCGGCGGGACCGGTGTCGCGCCGGTCCACCACGGCGGAGGCGCCGATCAGCAGCAGCATCTCGGCCCCCTCCTTGAGCAGAGCGCGCAGCGCGGCGGCGGCGGCGTGTTCCTCATGCGGCGTGCGGCGGACCGGCAGCAGCGTGCCGTGCAGGGCCTCGACGCGCGTCCGTGTCGCCTCGATCGTGCCCTCGGTCACGCTCTCCTTCAGGCCAGGCAGTTCGGTGAGCACCAGGCCCACCTTGAGCGGGCGGAAGGGATGGATGGCGATGGGCGGGCGGCTTCCCTTCGCGATTGTCTCGGCCAGATGCAGCACCGCGCCGGGGGCGGCGAAGGGGATGACCTTGATGGTCGCGACCATCTCCTTCGCGCTGACCGGGGTGTGGTTCGGCAGCGTCGCGACGGTCAGGCTTTCGTCCATCATGTTGATGCGGTCGATGCGTGCGGCGTCGAGCACCAGCAGGCCCGCAGCCTCGGCCATCAGGTTGACGCGGCCCGTGGCGGCGCGGCTGCGCGCGAGGAGTGCGCCGCGCAGGGCTTCTGCAAGTCGGTCGGCGGCCTCGTCCTCAGGGATGTCGCCGCGCGCGAGGCGGGCGGCAATGACGGTGGCGTGGCCCTCCGCGCGCAACGCGGCGATGGCATCCGCATCGAGCGCGGTGCCCTTCTTGATGACGCGCCCCTTCAGCCGGAGCGTATGCGCGAGGATGGCGCCCTCGGCCTCCTCCAGCGGGGTGGGTCCGAAGTTCACGCGCTGACCTGTGCGGGAATGGGCGCCGGTGCCGGCTGCGCGCGCACCGCGCCGAGGGCCGCACCGCGGCGGGCGGCGACGATCTCGGCCATGATGGACAGCGCGATCTCGGGCGCGGTGACGGCGCGGATGTCGAGGCCCACGGGGGCGTGGATGCGCGCGATCGCCTCCGGCCCATGGCCCATCTCGGCCAGGCGCGCGATGCGCTTTGCGTGGGTGCGGCGGGATCCCAGGGCGCCGATGTAGAAGGCCCCCGAGCGCAGCGCGATGTCGAGCGCGGGGTCGTCGAGTTTCGGGTCGTGGGTCAGCGTCACCACGGCCGTGCGCGTGTCGGGTGCCAGTTCGGCCATCGCGTCGTCCGGCCATTCGTCGATCAGGGTCACGCCGGGCAGGCGTTCCTCGGTCGCGAAGGCCCGGCGCGGGTCGATGACGGTAAGCGCGAAGCCCAGCGCCGGCGCCATTGGGGCAAGCGCCTGCGTGATGTGTGCGGCGCCCACCACCAGCAATCGCAGCGGCGGGTTGTAGGGGTGGATGAACCAGGTCTCGCCATCGAGCGTGATATTGGCCGCGGCATCGGCCGCGAGTGCGGCTTCGGCAGCCTGAGCCAGGGCGCCGGGGGCGGATTCCGTGGGGAAGATGCACTGGGCGCCGTCGGACAGGCGGGTCAGCAGGGCGACCGGGCGCTTGGCCGCCCGTTCGGCCTGAAGCCGGGCGAGGGTCTCCGCCTTCACGCGACGGGCTCCACGAAGACCTTGAGCTTGCCGCCGCAGGACAGCCCTACCTCCCACGCACGCTCATCGGAGATGCCGAAGTCGAGCAGCGTGGGGGTGCCGCTGCGCATGGCGTCCTTGGCGGCATCGGCGACGGCGCCCTCGATGCACCCACCCGAGACGGAGCCGGCAAGCTTGCCGGTCATCGTCACGGCGAGTTGCGAACCGGCGGGGCGCGGGCTGCTGCCCCAGGTCTCCACCACGGTCGCGATCGCGACCTGCTCGCCGGCATCGCGCCATTCGCCGGCTACGGCCAGGATGTCTTCGGTCATTGGATTTTTCCTTGCGGGGCGGAAAGCGAGGCGACGAGGGCGCGCAGGCTGGCGAGGTTATGCACGGGGCGGAACTCATCGACATGCGGCAGCATCGCCCGGATGCCCTGGGATTTGGGTTCGAAGCGGTCGTAGCGCAACAGCGGGTTCAGCCAGATCAGCCGGCGGCAGGAATGGTGCAGGCGCTCCGTCGCATCGGCCAGGCCCTCGGCGCCGTCACGGTCGAGGCCATCGGTGATGAGCAGCACCACCGCCCCCTGGCCGAGCACGCGGCGCGACCAGTCGCGGTTGAAGCGGGTGAGCGATTCGCCGATGCGCGTGCCGCCGGACCAGTCCGGCACGGCCTTGGCCACCTGCTCGAAGGCAACCTCGGCGTCGCGGTGGCGGAGCTGTCGCGTGACGTTGGACAGCCGCGTGCCGAACAGGAAGGTGGCCACGCGCTCCCGGTCATTGGCGAGCGCATGGAGGAAGTGGATCAGCACCTGGGCGTAGCGCGCCATGGAGCCGGAAATGTCGCACAGCGCGACCAGCGGCGGTGGCCGCGTGACGCGGCGGCGGCGCTCCAGGCCCAGGATCTCGCCGCCGGTGCGCAGGCTCTCGCGCACGGTCGCGCGCAGGTCCGCGACGGGGCCGGAAGGGTCGGGGCGGAAGCGGCGGGTGCGGCGTTCGTCGAGCGGGAGGACGAGCTTGCGGATCTCGCGCTTGGCTTCGGCGATGTCGGCCGCCGACATCGCCTCGAAATCCATTCCCTGCAGGCGTTCGGCCGCACTGACCGTCGCGGTCATGTCGATTTCGGGCGGACGGTCCTCGGGCGGCTTGGGTTGCGGCTTGGGGCCGCCCTGCATAGCCTCGGCCAGGCGGCGGGCGGCCGGGGGCGGCTTTTCCGGCGGCGCCATCTGGCCTTCGAGCATGGCCATCATCGCCGCGTGCTTGCCCGCATCCGGGTCCCGCCAGAACAGGGCGAAGGCCTGGTCGAAGATCTCGAAATGCTCCCGCCGGCGCAGCATGACGGCGCGCAGCGCGGCGTGGAACTGACGGCGGTCCCCGACATCGATATTGGTCAGCGCGTCCATCGCGGCCAGCGTCTCGGCCGGGCCGACAGGCAGGCCGGTGCGGCGCAGCAGGCGCTCGAAGGCCGCAATGTTCTGGGCGAGCGCGGACATCAGAGGAGCTTTCCCGGGCACGACACCCGTTTGCGCGTGCCCTGGTGCCGGTTGCCTGGTGTCGCCAACGTCAACTTCGTCAACTCAATCGTCACCTGATGGCGGCTCGTCCCGTTTGGTCTCATGGTATCCCGCGTCATGGCTGGCAGCGCCTGAGGCGCCCGACATGTGGCGTCTCGCGAGCGGGCTAGCGATTGATCAGCCTGCCCTGCGCATCATAGTAAATCCGGCGCCCAGACCCATCCACGCGGCTGCTGCCGGAGATGGCGCCGCTCGCATCGTAGGTGGTCGTGGTTCCCGCCGAGTTGGTGTCGCGACTTCCGCTGGAACGGCCAGAGCGGTCATAAAGCTGCTCGCTTCGGCCGTTGGAACTCGGCCGGCTGGACCCGGCGGCACGGCCGCTGGGGTCGTAATACTGCGTGGTGCCGGCGCCATCCTGCCGGCTGGTGCCGCCGGGGCGCCCGCTCCGGTCGTAGTAATGGGTCGTGCCCGCACCATCGACGCGGCTGCTGCCCCCCGGCGCCGTTCCCCGTGCCGAGCCGTCCTTCTGCGCCTGGGCGGAGGGCGTCACCGCGAGAAGTCCGGCAAGGAGGAGGGCGAGGGGGATCGGGCGCATCGCTGGCGTTCCTTCTGGATCTGCGGAGCCTAGGCCCGGGTGCATACCCTGGCGAGGCCCGTCTCCGGTGATGTTCCGATCAGGGTCTCAATGGCCTGTGGCTTCCCGGATCAGCCGCTCCGCCTCCTCGCCCCGCACCTTGGCGATGTCGTCCTGGTACTTGAGCAGCACGCCCAGCGTTTCGTCGACGAGGGCAGGTTCGAGCTCCTTGGCGTCGAGAGCGGAGAGGGCCGCGGCCCAGTCGATCGTCTCCGCCACGCCCGGCAGCTTGAAGTAGTCGCCCTCGCGCAGCTTCTGGACGAAGGCGACGACCTGGGTGGTCAGGCGTTCGGGAAGCCCTGGCGCGCGCAACCGCAGGATGGCGTTCTCCCTGGCCGCATCGGGGTAGTCCACCCAATGGTACAGGCAGCGACGGCGGATCGCGTCGTGCACCTCGCGCGTGCGGTTGGACGTGATGATGACCACCGGCGGCACGGCGGCCTTGATGGTGCCAAGCTCGGGGATGGTGATCTGGAAATCGGCCAACACCTCCAGCAGGAAGGCCTCGAAGGGCTCGTCGGCGCGGTCCAGTTCGTCGATCAGCAGCACCGCGGGTTCGCCCGTGATGGCGCTGAGCAGCGGGCGTTCCTGGAGGAATTCGGGGGCATAGATGCCGCGCTCGATCGAGGCCCGGTCGCGCTCGCCCGAGGCTTCGGCGAGGCGGATCGCCATCAGCTGGCGGGCATGGTTCCACTCATAGGCCGCGGCCGAGAGGTCCAGCCCGTCATAGCATTGCAGGCGCACGAGGCGGCGCGGCAGCTTGGCCGCCAGCACCTTCGCGATCTCGGTCTTGCCGGTCCCCGGCTCGCCCTCGAGAAACAGCGGCCGGCCCATGGTGAGTGCG
>JAZKFA010000281.1:7668-13442 GCA_040386655.1 Pseudomonadota bacterium
CTACGGTGGTGGGCAGCGGCATCAGAGGAACATCAGGATCAGGATGACCAGCCAGATCGCCGTCCCACCCCAGAACCACAGCGACAGGCCGAAGGGCTCGATCATCAGCATGGTGCGCAGCGGTGAGATCTCGAGCGGCGCGTTATGGGGCATCTCGGGGCCGGGGCGTGGCACGTTGCCATGCACCGTGATGGGCGCGGCGACGCCGGCCTGGGCGAGGTATTCGGTGTCGGTCCCGGCGACGGGCCTGCCCTTGCGCGCGGCCTCCAGCGCTGCATCCTGCTCGGCGCCTGTCGAGGACGCGGTGGGAATGGCGCCATTGGCAGGCGCGTCGGCAGGGAGCGCATCGGAGGCCGGCGCGGCGGCGGGCAGCGCGTCTGCCGTCATGCGGGCGGCGAAGCGGTCGAAGAACTGGTCGGCCATCTGCTTGGCGGTGGAGTCGATCAGCCGCGCGCCGAGCTGGGCCATCTTGCCGCCGACCTGCGCCTTGACCGTGTAGCTGAGGATCGTCCCCGCCCCGTTATCGACCAGCTTCACGTCGGCCCCGCCCTTGGCGAAGCCCATCGCGCCGCCATTGCCCTCGCCGGCGATGGTGTAGCCATTGGGCGGGTCGAGGTTCTCGAGCTTCACGCGGCCGGCGAACTTCGCCGCCATCGGGCCGAGCTTGACCGCGATGCGGGCGGAGAAGCCGCCATCCTCGGTGCGCTCGATCGTCTCGCAGCCGGGGATGGATGTCCGCAGCACTTCCGGGTCGTTCAGGCCCTCCCAGACAGCCTGACGCGGCGCCGCGATGAGGCGCTCACCAGTCATTTCCATAGCGAAGTCTCCGATCGGTTGTCCCCAGAGTAGGGCCGGGGGGACGCCCGCGAAAGAGGGGGGCAGGTGGGTGGCGCCTGGTGGAAGATGCGGCAGCGGGGGAATGGTTGCCGAACTGCGCGCGGCCAGCCTGCCCCAAGCTCGATCCTCGCACGTGCCTGCACATCGCCAGCAGCGCCGCGGCGGGGCGCCTGGGCTCTGCGCCGCTGAAGGATCATTTGATCGCCCACCAGCGAGGGAGCCCGCCCCTTGCGCTCCGGCAACCTCCGCGCTGGCGGATCGTTTCTTTGCGAATAACGGAGGACTTCGCCATGCGCGCCATCACGCTCACCCTCGCTTCCGCTGTCGTTGCCGCCACAATCGCCGTCGCGCCTGGCAGGGCACAGTCGCCCGTTCCGCTGTCCTTTGTGCAGCCGCTCACGCCCGCGGCGACCTCGGCGGTGCAGGAGAGGCTGAGGGAGGCCGGCGTCTATACCGGCTCTCCCGATGGCGTGTGGGGGCCAGAGAGCCAAGCCGCACTCGACCGGTTTCAGCAGGCGCGCGGCCTGCCCGTGACGGGTTCCATCAACCTCGCGACGGCGCAGGCGCTCGGCGTCGGGATGCCACGGCTGCTGCCGCCCGCCACGGTCGAACCCGCCGCGGTGGCGCCGGCAGCCGCGCTCAGCCCGCGTGCGGTGCGCAACGTGCAGGCCCGCCTGCGGGCGCTCGGTTTCTACCAGGCCCAGGCCGATGGGGTTTGGGGCGCCGGCACGCAGACGGCGTTGGAGCGCTTCCAGCGCGGCCGCGGCCTTGAGGCGAGTGGGCAGATCAACCCCGCGACGGCGCAGGCGCTGGGGCTGAACCCGAACAACCTCGAAGCGCTGGTCCGGTAAACTGACGCAGGAGTACCGCGCGCAGCCGAGTTCCGCGGTAGCTGCAAAGCGTCCCAGGGCTTCGCTCTGACGCCCCCGCCGGCTTGGGCGCGCGTTCCGGTCCGGGTGTTTCCGCGCCCGCCCGAAACCGGCTAGGAGGTCTCCATGCCGGGAACAATCCGATAATGGTGGGCGAAGGACTATCGCTGCTCTGGGCGGCGCCCTTCGCGGGGCTGCTGCTGTCGCTTGCCATCCTGCCGGTGGTCGCATCGCGATTCTGGCACCGGTTCGACGGATACATCGCGGCCGCCTGGTGCGCCGCGATCGCGGTGCCGATGGCGGTTGCCTTCGGTCCCGGGTTGGTCGCGAACGTCGCTTGGCATGTGGCGCTGGAGGAATATCTGCCCTTCATCGCGCTGCTGCTCGCGCTCTACACCACGGCCGGGGGCGTGCTGGTGACGGGGCGTCTGGTCGGCACGCCCGCGGTCAATACCGCCATTCTCGCGGTCGGCACGCTGGCGGCGAGCGTGATGGGCACGACCGGTGCCTCCATGGTGCTGCTGCGGCCGCTGATCCGCGCCAATGCCTTCCGCCGTAAGACAACGCACAGCTTCGTCTTCTTCATCTTCCTGGTCAGCAATATCGGCGGCGCCCTGACGCCGCTGGGCGATCCGCCGCTGTATCTGGGCTTCCTCCAGGGTGTGTCCTTCTTCTGGACCACGCAGCACCTGGCCGCGGAAATGGCGTTCTGCGCGGTCGTGCTGCTGTTCATCTATTGGCTTCTCGACCGCCGAGCCTGGGCCGCAGAGCGCCCGGTGGCGCCCGAGCACACCGGCTCCGCGCGCCTGGGCATCCAGGGCTGGGCGAATGTCGGGCTGCTGGGGCTGATCCTGCTGACCGTGCTCGCGCAGGGCGTCTGGCGTCCCGGCAGCGTGGACCTGTTCGGCGTCGAGGTCGGCGTCGAGAGGCTGGCCGCGATGGCCGTATTCCTCGGCATCACCATCCTCTCCGCCTGGATCACTCCGCGCGCGCTCCATGACGAGAACGGCTTCGACTGGGGCGCGATGAAGGAAGTGGCGGTGCTGTTCGCGGCCATCTTCCTGACCATGGCGCCGGTGCTCGCCATCCTGCGCGCGGGCAGCGCCGGGGCGGCGGCGGGGCTGGTGGCGCTGACGTCGGATGCCGCCGGGCAGCCGCTGCCCTGTCGGGCGCGCTGTCCTCCTTCCTCGACAATGCGCCGACCTACCTGCTGTTCTTCAACCTCGCCGGCGGCGACGCGCAGGCGCTGATGGGGCCCGGCGCGCTGACGCTGGCCGCCATCTCCTGCGGGGCCGTGTTCATGGGCGCCAACAGCTATATCGGCAACGCGCCCAACTTCATGGTGAAGTCCATCGCCACCGCCCAGGGCGTGGCGATGCCGAGCTTCTTCGGCTATTGCGCCTGGGCGGTGGTGTTCCTGGTGCCGCTCTTCGTCCTGGTGACGCTGATCTTCTTCTGAGGGGAATACCCGCCATGCCCTACATCATCGCCGACGACCTGCCCGACCAGCCGGCCGGCCTGCGCTTCCGCGCCTTGCTCGAACGACCGGAGATCCTGCGGATGCCCGGCGCGCACCTGGGCATCGCGGCCCTGCTCGCGAAGAAGGCAGGGTTCGAGGCGCTGTACATGTCGGGTGCCGCGATGACCGCGACGATGGGCATTCCGGACCTGGGCATGATCACGGTGGACGACGTCGCCTGGCATGTCCGCCAGGAGGTGCGCGCCTCGGGCTTGCCGGTGCTCGTCGATGGCGACACCGGCTATGGCGAGGCGCTGAACGTCATGCACATGGTGCGCAGCTTTGAGGAGGCGGGGGCCGGAGCCGTGCATCTCGAGGACCAGCTTCTGCCCAAGAAGTGCGGGCACCTCAATGACAAGAAGCTCGCGGGCGCGGATGAGATGTGCGCGAAGATCGCCGCCGCCCGGAAGGCGCGTCGACACCTGGTCATCATCGCACGCACCGATGCGGTGGCGAGCGAGGGGATGGATGCGGCCGTCGCGCGCGCCAAGCGGTACCTGGAGGCCGGGGCGGACTGCATCTTCCCCGAGGCGCTGGTGACCGCCGACATGTTCCGCGAATTCGCGGCCCGGATGCCGGGGGTGAAGCTGCTCGCCAACATGACCGAGTTCGGCCGCACCCCCTTCTTCACCGCGGAGGAGTTCCAGGCGATGGGCTACGCCATGGTCATCTGGCCAGTGAGCCATCTTCGCGTCGCGGCCCGCGCCATGGAGGAGCTCTACACCGCCATCGCGCGCGATGGCGGGACGCATACATCCGTCGACCGGATGCAGACCCGCGCGCAGCTCTACGAGACCATCAACTACCATGCCTATGAGGCGCTGGACGCCAGCTTGGTCGCGACAATCATCCCCGAGGCGATGCCCCAGAGGGGCTGATCAGGCGATCAGGTAGGCGAAAACGAAGGCGAGGATCACGAGCAGAAGCGAGATCCCCAGGATCCAGCGGACGTGCCCGGTGGTCTTGGCCCCGCGCACGGCGTCGGTGGTACCAGGCGGACGTGGTGGTTCTTTTTGGGTCTCGGTCATGGCCTGAGAACCGTTCATCGGCGGGAAGGTTGCACCCACGGAGGCCCTGGCGCCCGGGGCCCGTTCCGCGCCAGGATCGCGACCAAGACCAGGGAGGGCCTGCCATGGATGGGACCACGCAACCCCGGAACAGCTGGGACCGGGCGGCGGAATCGCTGGGCAATTCGGTGGAGTTGCAGCACGTCAACCTGCAGGTGCCGGACCAGCTACTGGCCACGGCCTTCTACATCAGTGCGCTCGGCCTGACGCGCGACCCTTATTTGATGACCGGCATCGACAACATGTGGGCCAATGCCGGCATCAGCCAGTTCCACCTGCCGACCGGCCCGGCCCAGGTTCTGCGCGGCACGGTGGGCCTGGTACTGCCCGATCGCGCTCAGCTGCTGCACCGCCTGGAGCGTGCGCGCCGCTGGCTCGGCGGCACGCGCTACACCTTCGCCGAGTCCGAGGACCACGTCGCGGTGACCTGCCCCTGGGGCAACCGCATGCGTTGCCATGCCCCCGATGCGGCGCTCTTCGGGCGCATCCTCCTGGGCATCCCCTATGTCGAGTTCGACGTGGCGCCGGGCACGCTGGATGGCCTCGCGCGCTTCTATGAGCAGGTCGTCGGCGTTTCGACCGCGCGGGTCGACAATGTGCTGCGGGTGCGTGTCGCGCGCGAGCAACACCTGGTCTTCCGCGAGACCGACGCGCCGCAGCCAGCCTTCGACGGGCACCACATCCAGCTCGCCTTCGTCGATTTCGGAGGCGTTTACGCGAAGCTCGCCGCGCGCGGCCTGATCTCGCGCGAGGATAGCGAGCACCAGTACCGCTTCATCAAGCTGGTGGACCCGGAGGATGGGCGGGCGCTGTTCGAGGTGGAGCACGAGATCCGCAGCACCACGCACCCGCTGTTCGCCCGCCCCCTAGTCAACCGCGACGCGTCGATCGGCAATACCCGCTACGCGCCAGGGCATGAGGCCGCGCACTGGGCTATGCCGCCGGGTTGACACCGGCCGGGTCGCGGCGGAGCGTTGCGCGCCCCTGACGAGCTGGAGACCCCATGCGTATCGCCGCCATCGCCCTTGCCTTCGTCGGCCTGCTGAGCTTCGGCGCCGCCGCGCAGGATGCCGACCATCCGCCCAGTGCGCGCATGGTCGTCGGCTCGGATTTTGGCGTCGCGCCGTGGATGATGCGCGGGCCGAACGGTCCCGAGGGCTTCGGCGTTGACCTGATGAACGAGATCGCGCGCCGGCTGGGACGGCCGGGCGTGGAGATTGTGGACATCAACTTCTCCGGCCTGTTCGCGGCGCTGTTCGCCAAGCGTTTCGAGTTCACCGCGAACCCGCTGAACATCACCGAGGAGCGTGCCCAGCGCATGCTCTACACCGAACCATTCTTCGCCACCGGCAATGGCTTCATCGTCCGCCGCGGGGAGACGATGGCGGGGCTCGAGGCGCTGCGTGCCCGCGCCATCGCGGTCAACCGCGGCACGATCAGCGATACCTGGGCGACCGCGAATGCGGAGCGACTGGGCTTCGA